>NZ_CP017834.1:2288369-2386115 GCF_001907975.1 Silvanigrella aquatica | reverse complement strand
CCTTGATTCCTATTCTAGGTGAGAAAATAAAATACATAATTTATAGATATTTTGAATTTATTTAATATTTTATTTGTTGAAAAATAAATAAAATTGGTAAGTTGTTTTTATTGATTTTAAAAATTTAATCATTTAATTATAAATTGTTCTTTTGAAATTCTAACTGCCATTTTTGCTTTTAATGAATGTCTTTGAATTAAAATTTAATAATTTTCACAAATTAAAGGAAACAATATGAACGTTTTTAGAGATATGTTCTTACTTGGGGGTGTTTTTTTAACCATTTATTATGTCAACAAATCTTTAAATAACGAAGAGCAAATTGCACAAAATAATAATAAAGATATATCGCAGTATTCAGATCAAAAAGAGAAGAGTGTCGAAGAAGAATCAACTGTAGTAAGTATGCCCGTTAAAAATAAAATGCAAACGAGTAACGCAAATAATAAAATGTGCACATACTCTTTAGAGAAATCAGAAGAAAATGAGTGTGTCGAAATTGTTTATTTAGTTCCCGATGTTCAAAGCAACGTGATAGAAGGAAAATTTGCCCGATCGCAAGATTTAAGCTTGACTTCGGGAGGAGTAACAGAAAATCATGAGGAATTAAATCGCTTTATATTGCCATTAGATAATCATTATAATGATGATATTATAAAAAATAGATTTATAGTCAATGCGGAAAATTCAGATCAAAAATGTTATGAAGTTAAATTTCAAATTAATAGCCAATTTATAAATTTAGCACAGGTTCCTAATTCCGTTCCCAAAGCAACACATTGTCAGTTTCATATAAATGATGCAGAAGGCAACAAAGTTAATTCTTTTGCAATTCTTTTGAATCATACCTTTAAATATTGGGTAAATTTAAATAACGACAGTTTGCCAGTGCAATCGGCAAAAGCTATTCAATCCTATATGCAAAATTCGAGTAAAGAGTTTGAAGAAGGTTTAATCGATATCCCTGATTATGACATAGATTTAAGCCCCTTCACCGGATTCCATTATATAAAAGCATTAAAATTAAATGGAAAAAATCTGATTTCTCTCCATGAGGGAATATTCAGTGGTATGGAAAATTTAAAAAAATTATATTTGATGGACAGCCAAATTTCTAGAGTGACTCAAGGAATGTTTAGTGGTCTAGGTAATTTAGAATTTCTTACATTAAGCCATAATAGAATAACCTCGCTTCCTGAAAATGTTTTTCATAAGCTTCCAAACTTAAAAGAATTATTTTTAGTTGAAAACAAACTTACTTTGCTACCTGAAAAATTATTTTATGGTCTGAATAGTTTAGAGATATTGTTTCTATCCGAAAATAATTTTGAATTTATTCCTGATGAAATTTTTAGAGATCTTGTAAATTTGGAAGTCTTAGGTATGTGGTTGAATAATATAAATAGACTTCCAAATAGTATGAAAAATTTATTAAAGATAAAAGAAATATTCTTTTATAATAACCCCCATATTGATTTTGATTTTTCAGTATTCAATAATCTCGAAAATTTAGATTTGAGAAGTACAAATTTAAATGAGTTTCCTCAAAACATTGTAAAGATTAAAAATTTAAATAAATTATGGATAGGGAGTAACGACTTTAAAGAGATTCCTGTAAATATAATAGAATTAAAAAATTTAGAGGAATTGGATTTATCAAGTTCTAAAATAATAAATATACCCAAAGAAATATTTTATGGACTGCAAAACCTAAAAAAATTAAACTTATCATATATGAGGTATATGAATATTAATGAAAATATAAAAATAGGTTTAAAAGAATTAAAAAAATTGGAGGGTTTAAATTTAAATAGCAATGATTTAAATCATTTACCAGAGGATTTTTTCACTCCTTTTGTTAATTTAAAAGAATTAAAATTAAGTTCTACTCAACTTGAAATATTACCTAATAGTATTTTGCAGTTGAAAAATTTAGAAAAATTAAATTTAAGTAATAATAAGTTCAATTCTTTGCCAGAAGGAATTTTTTCTACTTTAACTAGACTAAAAGACTTAAATTTATATAATGTAATTTTTAATAATAAAAATTACAAACCAATTAAAGAAGATACCTTCTCGAATTTAAAGGATCTTGAATCAATAAAAATAAATGGAATGAATCTTGAGAGTTTATATAATGATAAAGATAGGTCTAACGATGTGACTCTTTTTAAAGGGCTAAAAAACTTAACATATATTAATTTATCTGATAATAATTTGTCTAAAATTCCAGAAGAATTAAGGGAATTAAATAAATTAAAAACAATAATATTGAATGGAAATAAAATAAATGAAATTCCATCTTGGTTTGCAGAAGAGTTTCCAGATCTTGAAGATCTGCGATTAACTTCATGTTCTTTACAAGAATTTCCTAAGAATGTCCTATTATTAAATAAATTAAAAAAATTAGAATTAAGAAATAATCGTTTGACTTCACTTCCTGAAAATATTAAAAATTTACAAAAATTAGATAGACTTGAATTAAATAATAATAAATTTTCTATATTCCCTGAGGAATTATTGTTATTAAAAAATTTAACGATATTAGATTTAGGAAATAACAATATCAGTATACTGCCTGAAAGAGTTAGAAATTTACGAAAACTAAAACAATTTCATTTATTTCATAACCAAATAGCAGCTCTGCCAAAATCCATTGTTCAAATGAATAATTTAGAATCCTTTGATCTTGGACAAAATAAATTTACTGCTGTCCCATTGGAAATAAAGGAAATGGAGGGTATTAAATACTTAAGTATTGGAAATAATGAGCTATATATTCGGGACTAAATTGATCAAAATTTCACAAACTATAACAAAATGAGAAAATAATCATGAAGCAATATATTATCGAGCATAGCGAAGTTTCCTCAAAAATTACGGCCGAAAAAGTTTGGCAGGTATGGAAAAATGTGAATTCATGGACAACGTGGGATAAGAGACTTGAAAGCACTCTTTTGCTAAAATGGCAAAATGGATTGCCTCATTCTGTTAAAAATATTATCAGTGCTATTGAAAATAATAAATAGATTAACATTTTTTAATATTAATAAGTTTCAAAATATAAAGTGAAAAATTATCCAGGAATTTTAATTTAATTAGGCTCTAAGTGATTTACATAGAAAATATATTATTCATTTTTTCCTACTTCATAATTATGGGTATTTTTCACTCTATAAAACACAGTGAACCCAATAAATTTTTTGGCTTTCGCACAAAGAAATCTTTAGAATCTAAGAAAAATTGGAAGATACTTAATTTATATGCTTGCTATTATATGTCTATTACTCAAAATATTTTTCTTATTTTAAATTTAATAACTATTATTTTAAAAATTTTTTATCATGATAATCATAATTTTATTGAATTTATTCATGTCTTTTTAGTTGTATATTTACTTCTTTCGATTTTATTTGTATTTATAAAAGTGAGAATTGTTGAAAAAAGAATCAAATTATAGCTTTAAAATTATGAGAAATTTTTTCATAGCGAGTCGCAATACTGCGAAAATTTTTAAGTATCGCAAATGAATTTTCTGCAAGATGGCGAATTTTATAAGGATGCGTATCGGCGGCAATATGAATTTTAGTTATTCTTCCTCCTGTAAATGAATTATAAAATGAATGAGGAGCCTCATTCAAATTGAGGACGTGCCCTAAATTTAAAATAAATAAATGCTATTAAAAAAAAAGTGAAAAAATATCTATAAAATATGTAATTTAAATAAATTATTTATAAAATATTATATTGCAAAATTTATAAATTTTATATATCAAAAATAGCTCTTGAAATAGTATGGGTTTTTATCTGATGTTTATATATTATATAGCAAGATAAATTCTAAATCGACTTATTCTTTATATTAAAAAGAAAGCTATAAATAATGGTAAAATTAGACTGTCAATATTATTCAGATTTTGAAAAAATTTCTTTTCAAGGATATCTAGTGCATCAAGAAAATGCAGAGATCAATCAAGTGCTCGTTATTTATCCAGATGCTTTCGGATTGAGTTCGCATTTTAAAGATGTTGCGAATGCATTCGTTAAAGAAAATCGTGCCGTTTTTTGTGTCGATTTGTACGGCAATCAGAAAATTTGTAAAAATTATCAAGAAGCTCAATATGAAATGAATTTACTTGATGAAAATAAAAAAATATTTACGGCGCGATCTCGGGCACCAATAAACTTTATTCGGAACCACTTCGGAAATAAAGATTTATCTATCTCAACAATGGGCTATTGTTTTGGAGCCGTTTTGGCTCTTGAAGTGATACGAAGCGGAATGGATATTACTTCGGCAATTACGCTGCATGGGAAAATATTTTTTGGAACTAAAAATATTCAAAAGAAGTCATCTCAAAAGGTATTAATATTTCATGGAGAAAAAGATCCTTTTATTTCTATGGAAGAGATAGATCTTTTCAAGAAAGAAATGGCAAATTTAAAATCTGATGTTACAGTAGTCACTTTTGCAAATTCAGCACATAGTTTTACAAATCCTTTGGCAGGAAGCAATATTAATTCAGGATCTGCATATAATGAACTTGCAACAAAGAGGTCTTATAAAATGATTGAATCCTTTTTAAATGAAAATTAAAAAAGAAGTTTTAATAATGGCTCTTGAAGAAGTATTAATTGTTGTAGCTGGTCTCATAGGGTTAGTTCAATTTCAAAGTGAAAATTTTATAAAAAGGAACAATATTTATGCAAATATTTTCTTCCCGATTTTTAGGAAATCTCAAAGTATCGAGCCAGGGTCTTGGCTGTATGGGTATGTCCGAATTTTATGGTCAAGCTTCAAAAGAAGAATCATTAAAAACCTTGAAAACAGCATTGAATGCGGGCATTAATTTTTTTGATACAGCAGACATCTATGGCACAGGTGAAAACGAACTTTTAATAGGTGAGTTCATAAAAAATCATGACAGGAAAAATATTGTCGTCGCTACTAAATGTGGATTAGTCAGAGACAAATCGGATTCTACAAAAAGAGTTGTTAACAACACTTGCGATTACATTATGACATGCTGTCATGATAGTTTAAAGCGTCTTCAAACAGACTACATTGATATTTATTATTTACATCGTATTGATGAAAAAGGTCCTCAAAGTGCACCTCTTGAAGAAAGCATGAAAGCTTTTGCTCAATTATGGAACGATAAAAAAATTCTTCACATTGGTATTTCGGAAGCAAGAGCTGAGCAAATTGAAAGAGCACACTTAGCTCTATTAAAATATACCGATGGAAGAGCGGGGCTGTCTGCAGTTCAAAGTGAATATTCTTTAATGAGTAGGGGAGTAGAAGAAAACGGTGTTCTCGATATGTGCCGTAAATATGGGATTGGATTTGTTGCATATAGCCCTCTTAGCCGACAGCTTTTAACGGATAATTTAAAATTAGAAGATCTTTCTAAAGATGATTTTAGGCATAATTTACCCCGTTTTAAAGAAGAAAATTTAAGAAAAAATAATGCAATTATTTTAGAATTAAAAGAAATTTCTAAAAAGAAAAATTGCACTGTAGCGCAATTAGCTCTTGCCTGGGTGTTAGCAAAAGGTGACAATATTGTTCCCATTCCTGGAACAAAACGCGAACGGTATCTTCTTGAAAATATTCAAGCTGCAAATATCAAACTAACTGAGGACGAATTAAAAGCAATGAGTAAAATAGCGCCCTCCCATGTTATAGCAGGAGAAAGATACACGAAAGATCAAATGAAAACTTATAATTTGAGTGAATAAATTAAAAATTAATTGTTAATTTATTTGAATATATAAATTTGCCCCCTGGAGAGCATGTGGCAATTCTTGAGCAAGTAAAATTTAGATTTGGAAATAGCAATCCAAGAAGAGAAGCGCTCATGATAGGGTTAAAAAGTGCTATTGAAAATTTTAGGCAGGCAGGTGTTAAAAGAATTTGGATTGATGGCAGTTTTGTTACTTCAAAGTTCGAACCTAATGATATTGATGGTTGCTGGCGTTATCTAGGCAAATTGCTCGTTATGAACTTGATCATTATCACAATGCTACAACAGATACGCTATTAAAAATATTAGTAAGTCTTGATGTTAAAATTTCAGGTATGGCTAAACTGTAAAGTTAATAAACATCGATTAGAGAATTATTTTGCAAACTTAAATAAATTTAGCAATATTGTACTGGCAAAAATATCATTCACCCTTAACTACAATATAGTGACTTGCGGCTATTAATAAGAAATTAAAATCTTCACGCTCAACATAAGATATTTTTGTAATATTTCCATTCTTCATGGCTTCATCGAGCGATGTTTTTCCAAGGGCAAAACCTAAAAATCCCTTCGCACAAGATTTTCCTGTTTTACTAGCACCCACGTTGGATATTGCTGCAACAGGAGAAGAGGTATTGGTTAATAAAACTCCTTCCATTGGTGCGTTATTTACAACACAACTGGAAAGGGCTCCAGCGCATAGAATGAGGGAGAGTTTTGATAGAGATTTTTATTTATAGAAAATAAGAATATTGTGAGATAATCGCAGAATTATGGTATACAAAATTTCGAGACTTTAAATATTTCGATAGATTTACTTCCAAAGTGTTATTAAAATATAGACTAAATAATATATGGAGAAAATAAACATGAATTATCAAAAAAAATAGCGCTTATAATAGGTGGTTCTAGTCGCTTAGGAAATTCAATTTGTCAAGACCTGAATGCAAATGAAAAATATGAAATTTATGCTATAGGGCAAAAAGAAAATCCTGATTTTAAAAATATAAATTATTTATCACAAGATATTTCCAAAGTTAACATTATTGAAAATTTAAATATTTTTTTAAACAACATTCAAAATATTGATTTGCTAGTGCATTGAGCCAGTCCCTATGGAGAAAGTGAAACTCCTAATTTGAAAGAGATGGAATATTTTTTTAGTGTAAATGTACATTATTTTTTGAAATTAATTGAAAATTTAATGGAAAATAATAAATTCAATGAGGATAGTAAAGTCATAAGTATAAGATCAACAGCTAATACAACACCAGCAATTTCATTAGCAAAAGAAGTCTTGAAAAAAAGCTCAGATATTGCCTGAGGATTTATATTTTAAAAATGAGAATTTTTCTTTTTATCTGCCTATTACAACTTGTATTCTTATAAGTATATTCATTTCGTTTTTGTTTTGGCTTGTTAATAAATTTTAAAATTATGTATATTAAATAATATACATAATATATTTAATTATACTTAATAAAATATTTCATAATTATAAATTTAAATTTGACAACTTTTAAAAATTTATTTAGAAAAAGCATCAACTATTTATTTTAATAAATGGGATTTTTTAGAAGTTTTCTAATATTAAAATGTTTATTAATAAAGTTATAATAAGGAATAAAATGAAAATTATTGGTTTATATTTGTCTTTTATTGCTTTATTCTTCTTAATAAGTTGTTCGGATAAAGATAGAAGATTGACAGAAGAAGGCGCCAGGGTCAATGTTGTAAATTCTTTAAATAGAAATGATTGTAAGAATTTAGGAACTGTCCTTACCGATCGAATGGTTCGACCTGAAAATCACACCATTTCACAATGCGATTATAATTTTTGTCCTTCAAATTCTCCACATTGTGTTCCGCGTTATCATTGTGTTCCTATTCAAACATCTCAATCAACTCACAGTGGTGATGAGCCGTATATTATTAATGATTTGAGAAATCAAGCTGGTGAAAAAGGGGCAACGCATTTGGTTATTTCACAAGATGCATTAAGAAATTGGAATTCAAACATAAGATCGCAAATTTTCTCTGGCGTTGCTTACAGCTGTCCTTAAAAAAGGTACGAAAATTAGTCAAATAGCAACATGTTTTTTTCTTTAGTGGTTACATTTATTCTAAAACTCCAATATGATACTTTTAATAAGAGTTATCTTGTGAAAAAATTAAGGAAACGGATTTTATGATTAATATAATCAGATATATAAAGGTTTTTGTTTTTTTATTTTTCTTATTTTTCTTATTTTGTATGATACCTCAAATATTTGCTGCTACTATAATTAAACACAATCTTTCCGCATCACAAAATGATGATTCATTAAATTATGAATTGGCAGTGTTAAAATTAGTTTTAGATAAATCAAAAAATAAATATGGTAGTTATGAATTGGTAAAATCAATAAAAATGTCACAATCAAGGGCGTTTCAGGAATTAGATCGCAAGAATGCGGAAGTTAACGTAATTGCCTCAATGAGCTCAATAGATAGAGAAAAATCGGCAAAAGCCATTCGTATTTGTTTATTTAAAGGTTTACTTGGTGTTAGGATACCTATTGTGCTTAAATCTGATAAAGACAAACTTGAAAATGTAACGACTTTAAAAGAATTGACGGCATTAAGTGCGGGGCAAGTTTTTGATTGGCCTGATACGACTGTATTAGAAAGTAATAAAATTAATGTGCAAACAACCACAGCGTACCTCAATTTATTCCCTATGCTTGTAGCTAAAAGATTCGATATTTTTCCTTTGGGTGCTTTAGAGGTGTATCCCATTGCAAAGGATCGTGAGAATGAATTTAATATCACAGTTATAGATAAATGGGCAATTGCATATCCAACAGGCTATTATTTTTTCGTTAATAAGAAAGATAAGAATTTAGAATCTCGAATAAAAGATGGATTTAAAATTGCCTTACAGGATGGATCATTTCAAAGTGTATTTGATAAATATAATAAAAAATTTTTAGAAATCTCTCATTTAAATACAAGAAAAATCTTTTATTTGAAAAATCCTATACTGCCTAAAACAACAAAATTTGATGACAAAAACTTATGGCATCCTTTAATTTGGGAAGGTTTTGCAAAAAAATAAGAATTATATAAATAAGGTTTGTTATTAAATATCTGATAATACATAGTTTTTTGTGTTTAGCAAGTCTAACCAAAATCGATCGGATTACCATGCGCATCGGCGGCAATGTGAATTTTAGCTATTGCTCCTCCGGCAGATTTTCCGATGGCTCTCCTCTCCAAGCCGAGCTCTGCTCGCATGTTGGTACGTGCAGACATATCTTCCTTCGACGAATATCCATTCTGAATCAATTACGGCCTCGTAACATAAAAAAATCTTCCCACATTCGAAACAGAGTGATTTAATTTATTAACTACTTTTAAACTTAAAATTCTAGCATTTTCATTTTTTAAATCATAATCATCTAAAAGCTGCCAAATTACTTCATTTTGATTATGAGAAGTGACTAATATTTTACCATTTTTCTCAAATATATTTTTGTTGTAATAACCATAACATTTCGTTTGTTTTTAAAAAACCTGCATTAGAACCGATTTTAGTTGACAATAAATAAATTAAAATTTATTTATTGTCAATGTTACAAGAAATTTTTTTGGGATTTTTCAAATAAAACCAATTAATTTTTCAAACAAACTAAAAATTTTAATATTATTTAATTTTTTTATGTTTTTTTATAACTTAACATTACTAAATTGGTTATTTTAATGAATTTTTTATTTATCGCATTTAATATCATGTTTTGTATACCCTTAATAGGTCTGTTATCAGGAGGTGGAAAGCTTTTTGAACTTAGAAATTATCACTATGCAGTAATTGGTCTGTCAATTATAATTTATTTTTTATTTAAAATAAATATTATTAAAAATAAAAAAAATTTCTTTTCAGAACCTTCTAAACGTGTATATTTTTCTCTTATAATTTTATCTTTTGTTTCCTATATATGTGATTCTTTGTCACGGTACTATGGCTTTAAAATATCGGGAATAGATTTTAGTATATTTGAAGGCTTATTACAAAATGCCATTAATGGACATTGGGGATATGAAGATATTACACAAATTTATCACTTTGGTATCCATCAAAATTGGGTTTTATTTTTAGTACTCCCATTTTATTATATTATTCCACATCCATTATTGTTAGTTATTTTATCTTCCATAATACTGTGGATTCCAGGAATACAAATTATTAAAATTGCTAAACAGCTAGGATATGAAAGCTCAATTGCATATTTATCTTCAATCTGCTGGTGGACTTGCGGATTTACTGTTCAAGCTTTGCATGGAAATTTTTATCCAGAATTCTTTTACCCTTTATTTTTATTTGCAATACTGACATCTTATTTAGATAAAAAAAATATACCACTAATTATTTATGCTTTTTTATTTTTAAGTGTAAAAGAGGATGCTATTATTTATATAATAGGATTTTCAATTGCTATAGCATTTAAAATAATTATAAATAAAGTAAAAAATAATCAAACAGAAATATCATTTTATATGCCATTATTTTTAATTTTATTAAGCATATTTTTTGGATTCATTAACTTTGGTATTGTAAAGCCTTATTTTTTGAGATTGAGCAATATTCAGGAGGTTGGATATATTGGATGGTGGAGACAATGGGGAAGTTCTCCTTTTGAGATTTTAATAAATTTAATAAATAATCCAATAATTTTTGCTAAAAATTTATTTTATTCTTCTGGATGGAAAATTTTATATATACCAATGCTTTTTATTCCATTATTCAATCTGGAAGTTTTATTTGCTTCTCTTCCAATTATAGTTTTATATGGTGTTTCTCAAGGAAATCCTTCAGAATACAGTTTATATTATCCTCTTGCTATCTGGGCTTTTGCATTATATGGCCTTTTAAAAAACCAAGTTGTACCAAAAAAAATTCTAATAATAATACTATTATTATTACCTCTTTGGAAACCTTCTTGGTTAGGCATTGAAAAAATAAACTGGGACGAATGGAAAATTTTAAATAATTATAAAATAACAATGGATAGTTCAAAAAATTATTGCATTCACGAAGGCTTATTCCCTTATTTAGTTAACTTAGAAATAAAAGCATTCCCATTTTTAGACGCGCACAAAATTTCATGCATTCCTGTATTTTCAATACATAGTTCGTCTTTTCCAAATAGCCAGAAAGAATTATACAATCTTTATATTAGCTTAAAAAAAGATGCTTGTATTGAAAATCAAATTGGCGGAATTATTGAAATTAAAAATAGTAACATTTGTTTGAATGCGATTAAATTTTAAGCAGAAAATTTATTCTTACCGAATGCTGATGGGTATTAACTATTGCAGAACTAATAAAGTTAGACTTGGTAATCTAAATATTTGTGGGAAACATATCAAAATTAATAAATAAGATTTTTATTGATAAGTGACATGAGCATAAGTTTTGCTTCTGACCAATGCCTGGTAAGATAGGGAGAAATATTATTTAAAATACTTGTTTCTTTAAGCAAAGAAAAAAATGAAGCCTCTTTTTTTTCTGTTTTATGATTATTGGGATTTATAAAATAGGAATTTACTCCGGAGTAACTTTGTCTTTGGTTTCTTATGAATCCATCTGGAGAGCTTTGAATGAGAAGAGATGTGGCATCAAAAATAGAACTTAAGGGAATGGGTTTAGAACGAAGATGAGACCATTTTAGCAATGCTGTAAGACCGCGTAAAATATCATAGAGATAAAATCGGGGAAAACATGTTTTCTGCCATTTCTCCTCATCAAGGCATTCTTCATGATTGTGCTTACTAGAAGATCCTAGCATTAATTTTCTTTCAATAAAAAACTGAGCACATTGATCGATAAATTTGATTTCTTCATGGCAATCATTATTTTCTGTGTAATTTAGAAGTACAGCTTCAAAGGCGCCAATAGTTCCTACTATGGAGCTAGGGCATTCTTCTGTTTCATGATAGGCTTTTTCATCGCAATTCAATCCTCCATCTCTCATTTGATATTTAAAAAACCAAGATTTAATCCAAGGAAGTTCTTTATCAACATTAACTCCATAGTCAAATAAAACTTGATAAATGTTACCTAAGGCACAGTGACAGGACGTGTCGCGGAGTTTACTTATATTTTCGGGAATTTCTTCTGGATAAATGGGAAAGTATTTAATTGGTAAATTTTTGAGTTTCTCTACCATTTTTAAAATTGTGATTTCGGGAATTTTTTTAGTTTCATTCATTTCATAAAGCAATAGCATATGCCACCACGGAGAATCCCATTTAGGCCAATAGGGGTCGCTTTCAATGCTATTTAAAGCATTTTTTGAAGAAAGATATGAAATTGAATTTGCAATTTCATTTTCATAATTCATTTCTAATTGATACTCTGGAAATAGCGAGGAGGTAACAATGTTTTTAAATTTGATTATACTTGTCATGGCTAAGCTTTCTCTAATTATTTAAAAAATGTCAAAAATACTTTCTCATATAAATTAATTTAAATCAATTAAAAATATATTATAATAACTTCTTATATGTTGTTGTACTGAGTTGCAGATATGAAAAAAAAAACGGCTTGACAATACTATTTGATCATATAACAAGTAATTTAAGTTGCATGAAAAAATTTTGATTTATTTGTCTCTTCAAAAATGTGCGTTTAATAAAATTTATAAATGTATTTAAAACATTAAAAATGTGGTTTTTTTTATAATCCTTTTTACAAGTTCAATAAAAGAATCTTCAAATATATTAAAACCCGATTCAAGAATGAATAGGATTCATTGTAACCCCTAAATGGGGAAACTACTTTAAAGTCGAGTTCTTTTAAAACAATAGTTATTAATGTTTTAAAAATATCAGCTATTTTTTTCTTTCATTTCCATTGTCACAAAAATTGATAGAAGTGTTCCTCCTGTAAAGATTAATAAATTTTTTAATTGATCATGTTCATAAAGCATTTTTAGGACTAAGGAACAATAATAATCCTTTTCAATAAAAGCAGAAGAAAAACCAGTTCGTTGCGCGGTATAACTTATAGCATCTCTGATTTTCTAGAAAAAAATCTATTCTAGCAATTGTTTGCTTATTTCCATATAAATTACAGCATTCGATAAGTTCATTCATTTCATTTTTATTATTTTTAATTAATGCAATCCAAGTATAAGCGGCTGGAAGTGTTTCAAATATATTAGCAAAATAAATAGCATCAAAAATCGTTCTTGCTCTAGAGGAGAATAGAATATCAAATAATAATTTAATAAAATTAAATTATTAAGATATTTTTAAAAATATGAAATAAATAGGACAAACATTTTTCACTCTTCCTACGCTGGTATGATCCAGATCAGGTTCCAAGAGTTTAGCCTTATGGCAATCTCAGCCGCGTAACGGCACCTCTGGTGAATGGTTTTGTTTGTACCTGTTTTAAGTCAAGACGTCTATATGAGAGGCTCATCGTTACTAAGCGGCTTCTTCCTGACTTTTTAACTTCTTTTGAACTTTAATATATTTAATGGAATACATTAAAATATTTAATAGAGCTAAAGCAATAAGGAAGGGGTAAAGAAACGTTAAAATAGGAGCCATAAAAGACATAATTCCGGTAAATCCTGATAACGCAATGACAAATGTGGTAACTAAACAAGCGACAAGTGTCATTTGACGTTTGTTACTTAAAAAAGGAATTTTATTGCATAAAAAGTCTACGGAAACAGAGGTGAGAGCGACTGCTGTCGTTAAACAGGAAACAACCAAGGTAAATGAGATTAAGTAATCTGAAGCGCTGCCTAAAGCAATTCGGGCAATTTCAGGAAGAATTTGTGGACCAGGTAAATGTGAAATTTGAGATGAGTAAGCAGCACCTAAATAAACAAGAGCCATATAAACAATCATTAATAAAAACATTCCTAATGCCATGGCTGACAAAGTGGGTTTAAAAGGAATATTTTCGGAATCTTTTGTTTTAAAGTAATGAACAAGGCTCACTCCAAAAAATAAAGCGGCCATGAGATCCATGGTATGATAGCCTTCAAAAAAACCTGTTTTAAAAGAGCTTGTGGGCGTTAAAGAACTTTGCGCAATTTCAATATTAGAGTTTAGTGCATAATAGAGTGAGCCGCCGATCACGAGAGCCAGAGCGCCGAGTTTAACCGGGGTAAAGAATTTTCCAATAATATCGACAATCTTGCCATTTCCATATGTGGCAAACCAAATAACGATGACGCATCCCAGTGCAAACATCCAAATAGGAGTTGTCGGTACAAAGGATTGCCAAGCTCCAAAACCCACTGTGATACAGCGTGGGATTACACCAAATGGTCCAATAAGAAGGAGAATAAGAAAGGGAACAACCCATGCTCCTATTTTACCAAGCCATCTAAAAAAGGCATCTTGCGAACCTTTTAAGCAAGTTAAAGCCGCTAATCCCAAAAAAGGAACTAAGACGCCCGTAATTGCCAAACCAAAAGATGAAAAAATCCAATTTGATTGCGATTCGCTTCCCATCATAAGAGGAAACACGAGATTGCCAGAGCCAAAAAACATAGCAAAGGCGGCAAACCCAGCAATCATAACTTTTAAATTTGAAACAGGCGCTCCATTGGTGGACATAAATATCAGGCTCCATAGATTGGGCAACTAGCCAATTAAACAGAGCCTCATAAAACCTTGTTAAACAGAGATTGTCAATGAAATATATTAAATTGGAAGGTTTAAAATGTTGTATTTTTTAAGTATTTTCAGCTAATTAAAGGTATTTTTAGCTATGTTTTTATAAAACTCTCGAAGAAGATTATTGAATTTTTTGGGATGCTCCAATTGGGGCAGGTGACCACAATTATCGAAAATGACAAGCTTAGAATTTGGTATTATTTTATTTGCAGTATAAGCATGACTCACATAAATAATAGAATCATTTTGTCCCCAAATTATGAGAACAGGCATTGTTAACTTGTTGCATTCTTTTTTTATGGTGCGCAATATACTGTTTTTAAAGCCAAAAAAATTAATAGCTGTCCTTGTTACCTTTAACAGAAGAGCTGCCATTTCGGGGTGTAAGGAAAATTCATATAATTTCTCCGCTAATTTTTTTGTGGCATCAATTCTTTCATATGTATTTTTGCGAAGAGCGCTTTCCAGACCTCTTTTGTTGGGTCTTGCTAGAATTTCCCCAATAAAGGGAAGTGAAAAAATGCGGAAATGAATGGGTATGTTTTTTTTAAATCCGGCACCACTTAAAATGATAAGTGATAAAATGCTTTCAGGATGAATTTGTGCGAGACGGGTCGCTATGAGTCCTCCCATGGAGTGGCCGACTAAATGTGCCTTTAATATATTCATTTTTTGCATGAATGCGTAAACAAAGTCCGGAAAAATGTTGATATCATGTTTGCCTTTGGGCTTATCTGTCAGGCCGAAACCCAGTAGGTCGAGAGCAATAACCCTGTGATCTTGGGCAAGCTCATTGATATTTTGTTCCCAGAGCTCCACGGACAAGGCAAAGCCATGTAGCAGTATGATTACAGAATCTGCACTTCCTTGAGACCAAAAGCGGGTTTTATAGCCATTCACATCAATAAATTGATCTTTGAGTTCTGTCATAATGCTCTCTTTTCCATCTTTGCTTGCAAAGGCGAGTTGTATTACCTAATTTTTTTAAAACATCATAATTTTGATGTTGAAAATTTAAAGCTATAAAAATATCATATCTATTACAAATAAATTCGTTTCAATAAAATAATCTCATGTATTTAGTTGTTAAATTTGCGCTTATAAGTTTATAGTTTATAAAGGAACTTTATGTCTGTAAAATTTTTTAGCAATAGAGTAATTTATTGTATTTTTATATTTTTCTTAATGGCTCCTTTAAAATTATATTCAATAAATCATGATCAACTAAATATTCAAGATTTTCCTATCCAAAATCAGATTCAAGAAAGACTCAATTTACTTCAAGATGCTAAGAAAAATCTTAAAAGTTCATTAACATTAAGTGAAAAATATATTAATAAATCAAATGCTTTTTCCTTAATGAATAAATATAAGGAAGAATTAAAAAAAACCGCATCTAATGAGAAATTGGAAAAAAAATTATTATTAGATATCATGGTTTCATTGGATAAAATAGATGCAAAAAATATGATAAATAGTAATAAATTTTCATTAGTTTATAAAAAATTATTTCAAATTTATGATAGCTACGCAAAAAAAATTCTAAAAGATTTGCATTTTGTTTGGTTGGGAGGAAATTTGGGTGAAATTCAAAAAAGTTATATCGAAATTTGGGCGAAAGTAAATCCTGAATATAAAATACATATTTGGTATGATCCAAATTCATTATATGTATATCAAACAAGTTCTCAAATTAGAAAAAAAATTGATCCTAATGGTCTTATTTCATTAGAAGATTATAATATTATGAACACTAATGATATTAGGACTTTTATGGCAAAACAAATTATAGATATGCAAGATGAGTTTTATGTCGGAGTTAAAAATAAAGATATTATAACTGATAATGATAGAATTCAATTTTTAATTGATAAAAATATAATCGATAAAGGACAGTTTTTAAAAAGAAATAGTCAACAATTAAAAAAAGAATTCACTGAAAATATGTCCGATTTTTTAGCGAAAAATAAAAATGTGATTCTTCACGATGTGAAAGAGGTTATGCTAAATTCAAAATTGGCACCATATTATAAAAAAGAGATGAATGAAAGAATGAATTTAGCTGCTGCTTCCGATATGGTGCGTTTAGAGGTATTAATACAAAAAGGTGGAATTTATATTGATGTCGATATTTTACCCACTTTAAAAAATGAAGTTAATATTTTTAGTGGTAAATTAGAAAAAGAAGAGCTTCTTAAAATGCAGAAATTAGATAATGATTTATTAAAAAATATAAATATTGCTATGTATGAATCTCTTTTTAATAATTTACAAATTTCTGGAAGAAAATATTCAACTTATTATTATGATCATCTTATGAGTGATAAAAAAATTCCTGATACTTATAAATTTATGTTTGTAAAAATGAAAGCTCATATGAATAGGTTTAGTCATTTAAAATTTGAAGATCTTTTTAATAAGATAGGTAAAGTTTATGTTATTGAAGGTATTTTTAAAATGGCTGGAAATTTAAATAATAATATTATTGCTTCTCATAAAATGAAAAGAGAAAATGATTTTTTGAATCAATTAAGAAATAAAATAATTATAAATTATGAAGATTTAATTAAAAACTACCGTGGCGTGAGAGTTGCAATTGAAAATGCAAACTATGAAGTTTATCTTAATTCAACAAACAGGACTAAATTTTATAGATACGATGGCATAAAGCCTAATACATTCGTAACAACAGAGTTAACAGGACCTCTTCTTTATGAAGAAATTATTAAAAAACATTTTCCAGCTCGTCTAACAAATTTTATCCCTAACTTGGATGAAAAATTTTCATCATATACAGAAGAAGATGATCGATCTTCATGGTCAGTAAAAAAGAAATAATAAGCATTAAATTAATTATTTTTCCTTCGTTAATTCAGGAAAAATAATTAATTTTGTATCATAAAATTCAAACTTGAATGCCCGGATCTTGCTGAAATACCGGAATAAATACAGGGGAAGCTTCAAAGCCCAGCGCCAATGCGCGATCGGCTACGGAAAGATCTAAATAAGGTAACCAAACCGGTGGTGAATTCTTTGTAGTAATCCCGTAACGTAAAGGAAACAAGGCTGTAGGGTGCAATTGGGGGCGTGAGGGAGGACGTTGTAACTTTATGCCCAATTCTTCAATGGTTTTTGCGCCTTTTTTCATATTGCAGCTTTTGCAGGCTGTTACGATATTTTCCCAGGTGGTTTTTCCTCCCTTGGCTGAGGGAAGGAGGTGATCGAGTGTGAGAGTGGAAGCCAAGCCAAGACATTGGCAATATTGGCAACGAAAACCATCGCGTAAATAAATATTTTGTCTTGAGAATCGGGGGCCATTTAGCCTTTTTGTGCGGGGGCGACACCCTTCCAGTCGGACTATCCAAGGGACTTTCCAACTTCGCGAGACGCCATGAATGACACGATCGGAATCTTGAACAGATGTGACTCTTCCTGCATAGAGAAGAACAAATCCTAATTCCATTGTGACGACTTTAACGGGTTCGTATCTTGAATCGAGAACAAGCACTTTTCTGTCAAAACTGCCCATATGACATCCTGGTTACATAACGAAATAATCAGGCGCGCCACTTCCTGATCATTTTTTTATGTATAAATGATGAAAAAGTTAGTGGTATTATTTATCTGTACTAACAAATATCTTATCGGTCGCAAAAAAACAAATCAATAGTGATTGAGGTCAAAATTATAGACTGCTGAGGGGATCTGATGTTGAAAGTACGATATAAAGCCCAACGAACACAAGAATAACAATAATAACTATGACAAAAGAAAATAAAATACAAGTCCCCCATTTTTTTTTGTTCTGCTGCAATTGATATTGTTCCCAGAGTTTAGATGCATCATCTTTTTCAGGAATCGAATTTTCTTTAGATTTATTTTCCATTTTGTATAAATTTTCAGGTGGGTTCGTTTCCATTTGATTTTGCTCCTGAATAAATCCAATCATATTGAGGATTGTGGTTAAGTAACAATTGCGAACTGCTCACTTTAGCTGTATTTAAAATTTCTTTTTCAAAATCAGAAAAGCTAGAAGTCCTTAAAATAAGTGGATTCATAAAAGCAGATCCTAAAGAACTCCGCAAAGAATTCCAAATCATTTTCACTCTGGCAAAACTGGCTCTATCAAGTTGAAGAGAGGATGGCGGAACAGATTGTCCATATAAAGTTTCAGTTAATTTATGATATAATTTTTCCCATTTATTTTCATCGGTTTCGCAAGCTTCTAAAAATAATCCTGCTTTTACAAGAGCAAAAAGTTTCAGGGGTTCGCGGGCTAAAAGTTCTTGTAAAACGGCATAGCAGGATAAGGAAAGCAGAAGAGTGCTCACGGTTATTTCAACCGCTTTGTTACTTCTTAATTCATTGAAAATCCAAGGGTTTCTAAGAGCTCCTCGTCCAATGATGACTTTATCAATTTTTGGAGCAATTCTTAAGAATTGGGCAAGACTTTCGGCATTGATAATATCTCCCGAGCCTACAACGGGAAACGGGCAACTTAAGGTTGCTAAATCGATTAAATCCCATTTGGCATGACCAGTATAGCGATCTTTTCGCGTGCGGGCGTGCAATGTGAGCTGGGCGATATTTTTTTTAGAAACAATTTTGAGAAGTTGGGGAAACTCCTCATGAGATAAAAACCCCGAGCGCATTTTTATGCTAAATTGCCCATGGCCTAGGCGTTCTTCAAGTCCTTCTAAAAAGGATTCAAACACATCCTGTTTTTCAAGCAAGCCACTTCCGGCATGACTTCCCACCACTTTAGGGGAAGGGCATCCGCAATTGACATCGACAAAGGAGGTTCCCTGTAGCAAAGGTAACGCAATCCGCTCGAGGTCTTCGGGAGAATTTCCCATCAATTGGGGGATCAAACGGTAAGAGGTAAAGTCTTTTAGGTCAAAAATTTCTGCTGCATACGTTGAAGCAACCCGTTTCCAAGGGTAGTCTCTAGTCACACGCAGAAAAGGCGTCATGGCAAAATCTGGTGTCGATGTCACGGAAAACCAAAGTCGTGTGGCGAGGCAAGTCACACCTTCCATGGGGGCGAGGCCTAATTGGATATCTCTTTGGTTTTTTTTATTTTTTAATTCTGACACGATCGTTCCTTTGTTATTTTTAAAGAACATACAAGCTCTTTGGGCTCATGGTACCGTGGTATATGTGAAAATGCCGGAAGCTTCAATATGAAAGAAAATAGGCTAGGAAATATGGACAATATACAAATGCATGAAAGAATTGGCTTAACAGGAGCATCGAGCTTTTTAACATCACAAGTTCTGAAAAGACTTGCCGCTCTTTCGAATATAAAAGAAGTGCATATATTTGATATCAAACCACCAACTATTGTTTCTACTAAATTTATCTTTCATCGTGTTGATTTAACAAAAGATGAAGCTAGCTCAAGCATGTCTTCTGTGTTGATTGAAAATAAGGTAACAGCTTTTATTCACGGTGCACTTTTTTCAGGACCAACACGTAATAAATCAAATCATCATGAAGTGGAGTCTATTGGCACATATCATGTTTTAAATGCGGTTGCTGAGGCACAAATAGGGAGACTTATTGTTCATAGTGCCACATTTGTTTATGGTGCCCATCCTAAAAATCCAAATTTTATTCATGAGAAATATCCTTTAAAAATGCAAGGACCGCATTTTGTAAGAACACGTGTCGACGTTGAAAATCAAATTCAAGAATTTGCAAATATGTATAAAAATTGTTGTGTGACCGTTTTGCGATTTGCTCCCATTTTAGGGCCCAATTCTACAAATGTCCGTGCCCGTTACTTTTTTGCAGGGGTGATTCCTAAAGTTTTGGGATATGATCCTCTGGTTCAATTTATTCATGAAGATGATGCGGTACGCGCTGAAATTACGGCTTTATCATCCCAAGTGGAAGGTGTTTTTAACATTGTGGGTAGGGGGGTGTTACCTTTGAGTACGGGGGTGCATATGTCTGGTAAAATTCCTGTTCCCTTTGTTTCTGCCATGTGCCGCACATTTTTTGCTGCAGGGTATGCATCACGTATTTGGGACTTGCCTTCAGATATCGTTCCTTTTTTTCAATTTATTTGTGTAGGAGATGCTAAAAAAGCAGAAGATATTCTTGGATTTATTTCAAAATATTCCAGTAGACAGGCCTTAAAATCAATGATTGAGGCAAATCGGCTGCGTAAAATTGGTTTTTCAATGCCATCTTCGACTTTAGGTGAAGATGCTGCTTATGCAACGTCCCAAGGGTTTCAGCAAATCTATTAAAAGGTAACAATAAAAATGAATCAATCTGCAAACCAAAAGACAAATCATTCACATAATAATTCAAATGAAAATTTGCAAAATTTTTCAAATCAAATTTTCAATGTAAGAAGAATGTTGATTGAGCAATTTAATCGCATTGAAAAAGACTTGCAAAGTAAATTTAATAATAATCAAGAAAAATTTGCTACCAAAGAAGAACTTTATAGTGTTATTGGAAAAATGCAGGAGTTCAGGCATGAAATTGAAAAAACTCTCATGCCTCATGAAGATATATCTGAAGAATCTATTGCTGAAGATCTTTTTACTGGACTCAATCCATTTAATTTAAGAAAAAAATATCATGAACTTTCTTTAAGGTTACGGAGTGAAGAAGTTGATCCTTTTGGATATGATCCTATTTTTGATAAATTTGTAAGGCCTTTGTTAGACTTTTTTTATATTAAATACTGGAGAGTTGAAACATATGGCATTTCAAATATACCCGCAGAAGGTCCTGCTCTTTTAGTGGGAAATCATTCTGGCGGGTTACCTTACGATGCGACGATGTTAAAATTGGCTGTGCAAAAAGAACATCATATGCATCGTGAATTGCGTTTTATGGTGGAAGATTTTCTGTTCCACTTTCCCTTTTTAGGTTCCTTGATGAATCGTTTTGGCGGTGTGCGCGCCAGTCAAGAAAATGCTCAACAGCTTCTTGAAAACAATCATCCTGTGGTTGTTTTTCCTGAAGGTGTAAAAGGCCTAGGAAAACTTTATCGCGACAAATATCATTTGGCACGCTTTGGTCGGGGTGGATTTATAAAATTATGTCTGAGAACACGGGCGCCTCTTGTTCCTGTTGCTTTTATTGGGCCTGAAGAAATTCATCCTATGTTAGCGCGTGAAACTGTTTTTTCTAGAATGATAGGAGTTCCCTATACTCCTGTGACTTGGACATTTCCTTGGCTTGGGCCTTTAGGTCTTGTTCCCTTACCAAGCAAATGGAGTATTCATATTTTGCCTTCAGTTGATTTTTCTAATTTTGGTCCCGGTGCCGAAAACGACCGCGTGCTTGTCTACAAGATGAGTCGTATGATAAAGGAACAAATTCAGGATACGATTGTAGACAAATTAAAAAATAGGCGCAGCATTTGGTTTGGATAAGGAGAAACTATGTCTCAAAAAATAAGGGTCATTTATAATCAAAAAGGTGGAGTTGGAAAAACAACATTAGCTGTTAATTTAGCATCCTGTGCCGCTCTTCGTGGTAAAAGAACACTATTAATAGATTCTGATCCGCAAGGGAACGCCACAACATACGTGCTTGGTTCAAAAAAACAGCCCGAAAAAACTCTGACTCATTATTATGAGAGTTGTCTTCATTTAAACATATTTAGACAATCTATTTTTGAATATATAACGACACAAACAAAAATTCCAAATTTGCATATTGTTGCATGCAACAGAGAGCTTGAAGAATTAAGAACAAAGCTTGAAAATAAACATAAAATTATGAAACTGAAAGAGGGCTTAAAAAATAATACCTATGATCATGTTTATTTAGATCCTCCCCCTGCTAACGATTTTTTCAGTCTTGCTTGTCTAATAGCTGCCAATGAAATTATTATTCCTATTGATTGCGATGCTTTTAGTATTCGTGCTGCCCATGAAATTAAAAATACAATTGAAGAGGTTAAACAAGATCACAATCCGCATTTGGTTGTGAAAGGAATTATTGTGAATCAATTTCAAAAAGGGACAAAACACGCCAGCAGCATGATTCAAGATCTCAAAAAGGTGGGTTTTCCTATTTTAGAACCCTTTATTCCCACAAGCATAAAAGTTCGTGAGTCCCACTCTGAAGTCAAACCCATTGTCATAGGTTATCCCGATCACTCTGTGAGCCAAGCTATTTTTGGTTTATTTGATTCTCTCGAAAATAAAGTTATTGAAAATGTAGAAATGATCGATCCTCTTATTTTGCAAAATAATATAAATAATTCTTCTGAAGATATATCACTAGTATAGTGTATTTTAAAAATAATTTATAATCTAATTTTTAATAGAATAAAAATTTCATTTTTAAAAATTAAGGAGATTTAGATTTGATGAATAAAAAAATTAAAATATTTTATATTTTGTTAGGTTTATTATTTAATCATTATGCTTTTTCTGTTAATTATCAAGAGAGCATAAATTCAAAAATCACTGTCACAAGCGTGCATGTTTGGGAAACAGATAATCAAACATTTACAACACAGTTTGATATGAATATAAATGAGCAAGCAGTAAATAATTGGCAATTAGGATTTTTTTCCTTTCGTTTTTTTTATGATCCTAATGCCAATATTAAAATGCAAATTTGCGAACAAAATAATCTGATAAACTGTGCTGATTTAAAAACCGATAGAAATCCTCAAATTGAGAAATATTCTGATTTTAAAAGACCCGATTTAACAGCAGGGTATTTTACTGTATTGACTCCCATATTAAATTATCCTTTAAATAAAAATCGTTCCTATCGAGTCGTTCTTCAGGGGGCAAAGTGGCCACCACAAAATATATCTGCCATGCCCCAGGGCTTTTTTTTATATGATATTGATAATAAAATAATGAATCCTATTGATGTTCATGATTATGTAAATTTGTCCTTTGATCCTGTAAAGGTAGAAATAGATTTAAAAAATCATATCTATCAAAATTGGAAAAATTCATTACCAAATTTTGATAATGAAAATTTTATTATTCCAAATCCCGCTTTTGTGCAAAAATATCCTAATGAAAAAAAAGTCAATTTTAAAGATATTAAGAAAATTTATTATAATAATTTTAATAATTTTCAAGTTGCAAAAATGATAAAAAAATCTTTAATACAAGACTTAAATTTGGAAAATATTGATATTGTGAATAAATACTCAGACTCTGGAATTCAATTTATTTCATGCGATCAAAATGAGAAATGTGAAGATATTCAAAATAAAAAAGAAGGTTACATAATAGATATTTTAAGTAATAAAAATAATATAATTCTCATTAAAATATATTCAAATTCTACAGCGGGAAGTTTTTATGCTTATGAAACACTGAGGCAGATATGGAATGCGAATACTATGATTTCTTCACAAAAAATTATCGATTATCCTAAATTTTCTTATAGGGGATTTTCTTTAGATGTGGCAAGACATTTTTTTACGGTGAATGAAATAAAGTCAGTTTTAGATGTCATGGCATCTCATAAACTCAATACACTTCACTGGCATTTATCCGATGATGAAGGTTGGCGCATTGAAGTTGACGATTTCCCTGAGTTAACCAATGTTGGCAGCCAAAGATTTTGGGGATATGAAATAGCACCAAACTATTTAATTGATGGAAAGTTTGATATTGCGAATATTTCACATGCAAACTACGCATTAGCGAATGATAACTATAAGGGATATTATTCAAAATTAGATGTGCAAGAAATTATAAAATATGCAAATCAAAGACAAATTACCGTTATTCCTGAAATTGAAATGCCTGGGCATGCGCGATCATTAATGAAATCTTCTCCGGAAAAATTTGCTGATCCCGATGACAAATCTGTTTATTTTGGTGTGCAAGGTTACACAGACAATGTGTTACCTTTGTGTCAATACACAACTAATGAGGAGTTTAAAAAAAATATCAATTTATTAATTCAAAATATTGCCAATCAATTTAAAAATCAAACGACAATTTATGCAAATTCAAATGAAATCAGTTTAAGTGGAGATGAGGTTGCCGTAAATGCGTTGTCAAATTATCCTGCTTGTGCGCATTATCCTTGGAATCAATTAAATTCAGCATTGGAAAAAACTCATTATTTCTTTCAACAGATAGCAGAAAATTTATCTCCCGAAATTAAACTTTCAGGTTGGCAACAAATTGTGCAAAAAGATGAGGGTCTCATTGGTAAGCAAGTTATAGCTCCAGAAAAAATGGGTCACACATGGGTTTGGATTCCTGCGGCATCACAAGGAATTCAAATGGCTGAAAATTTAATTCAAAATCATTATCCTACTGTTATTGCCTTTGCTGATTATGCATATTTCGATATTGCTTATACAACACAATGGCAGGAAGCAGGTTTATTGTGGGCAACAACTTTTTTAGATACGCATAAAACTTTATTATTAGGAAATAAAATTCAACAAATATCAAATTACCAACAAATCTTAGGTTTGGAAGGAGCTTTGTGGACAGAAGTTGTCCCCAGCACCGATCATTTGATGTATATGATTTTACCAAAAATGGCGGGATTATCTGAAGCCGCTTGGTCTTCTATTGAAAATAATGGTGACAAAATTAATTGGCAAAACTTAGCACAAAGACTAGGGGATGGTAAAAAAGGATTTTTATCTTATTTAAATAAAATATATGGAGTTTTTTATCGAGGTTATCCCAATGGAATTCACTTAGAAGTTCCTAAAAATGCAATCACAAAATAAAGTATTATTTTTTATTAGTATTTAATGCGTCTAAAATGCGATTGTATATTTTAATTTCTTTGGTAATTAAGGCTTCAAAATGACATCTGGAATAATCAAATTTTTGTTCTTCATTTTGAAAAAATGTTGTGGTGATGAACTCAACTGTGCCAAAATTTTTTGTGCTTTTTTCATTGGGAATGTGGAGTTTAATTGTTTTAATAGACGATGTGTTTCTTTTGCCCGCAGCAGATTTTTTAGTGATTTGGCCAAATCCGAATAATGTCAAAGTATGTATATTATCTGCTGTTTCTTCGGAAAAAGAATTTGCAATAAAACTATAACGATCATTTGCGTCATTAAATCCTTTAAGAACAGCTGTTTTTATACCTAATTTATTTGAAATTTGAGTAGAAAGTGGTTTTTCATAACTCAAATTAAATATAGGTTTTCCTTTTTCATCTTTACATGAAATATCGAAGGAAAATGCTGCTAAGGGAAAGAATAATGTGAAGCAAGTCAATAAAATTTTTATTCTAATTGAAAACATATTACACCCATTCACATCCGCTTATTTTTTTACCAGATAACATAAAACCTCATAATTATTTGTTCCTGGTAATGTGTCATAGGGCTCAAAAAATACGAGAGAATATCCATCATCAACAAAACATTTTAAGTCATTAAACATGGGATCAAAAAATGATGACAAATAAAATAAAGCTTTAGGTTCTAATTTTCTTATTTGTTCAATAACATCAGGGCCGCATCCTTGGCGTGCCGGATTTACAACAACCACATCTGCTTTTTGAAGGCGTTTTTCATTGATAAGTTGCGGAAGAATTTCTTCGACTTTGCCTTCGTAAAAACCAACATTACTTATTTCGTTGCGTTTTGCATTACGAATTGCATCCTTAATGCAGTGAACAGATGAGTCTATGGATAAGACTTCTTTTGCGGAACGTGCTAATGTTAATGAAATGCCACCTGCTCCACAGTATAAATCCAATACTGTTTCTTTGCCAGTGAGTTCCGCCAATTCTTCTATACGATTATAAATTCTATTGGCAACCAAAGAATTTACAGGCATATAGCTTGCAGCTGAAAAATTTAAAAATAAATCGTTGTATTTTTCTTCAAGTAAATCTTGTCCCACAATCATTTTTAATTCAGGATCTTGTTTATCATCAGAATGATTTGGAGGAGCTACTTGCATAAAAACACCTTGAATATTCATAAATTTCTCAGAAATATCTCGAGCAAGAGGGCGTAATATTTGTAGGGCGGGTTTAGTAACAACAAACGTAACAAGGACTTGTCTTGTATAATGTGAAGAACGTAAAATAATGCAATGTAAAAGTCCGTCTTTTTGTTGAGGAGTGTAGACTGAAATATTATGAACTCGAATTCCTGTGCGCAGCCAAGCGGATATATCATTCATGATATTTGTTTGAATGGGGCAGCGGCCTGTATCGACCACTTCATTGCTTGACTGTCTATACATTCCTAAATCTATCCAGCGCTTTTCATTTGCAATTTGAGAAAATTTTGCGTTTTTTAAGCCAGCATGTTCGGACACAACCATTTTTACGTTATGCCGATAGGCGAGGCGTAGTTCAGATTCTACGCAATCTTTCACAATTGTGTTGGAAAAAATAGCACTGGCTTTTTGTAATCTGGATTTAAAATCAGTGGTCTTTTGTAAAAGTTGATTTTTATAAGGAAAATCTAGTATGGGGCAGGATCCGCATTTTTCAAGGATGCGGCAGGGCTGTTCATGCATTACTCTTTCAGAAACACCCAAACGGCTTGTCATCATTCTAATATTTGGTGCCGAAGGTTTTTTCGCTTTCCACTCTATATTTTTTTGTTCATCTCTTCTGTATTTAGAACTCTGGGGAGAGGATCTGTTATCAGATTGAGATGATCTGGAGGGACGTGACGAAGAGCGCTGCTTATAGTTATCATTCATAAAAAACACACCAATATTAAAATTTTCAAAGAACAAGAATGCAATTTTATTCCATTTTTTCAGCTAATTATAGTGAAAGTGAGGAGGAGCTCTCAACCCTGTCTGGAATTATAGAAGTGGGGTTTGAAGGCAATATCGCATTCCATGCCTCTGCTAATAGCCTATCTGCAAGAACTTCGCCAGAAGAAAGAGGGGGTAAAGTGATATTCTTTTGTTGTAGAACCCATTGGGAAAGGGCAGTAATACCATCTTGATAAGTAGAAACTTTACTGTCAGATAACTCACGCATTTGGCGCATGAGTTTGTACATCTTACGTCCTGATACAGCTCTGTCGTGCCAACGTAAAAAAGAGTGGGCATCGAGAGGTTTGCCATTATTTGTCTTTGCTGTTTCTGTCCACTTATGAAGTTCTTGTTCGATTACTTTAACTTTTTCTTGTGCAGCGGAGAGTTTATGAGAATTTTGTTTTTTAATTTTATCAAGCTCTGCTAATTTTTGTTTTAATTCTGAATTTTCATCCTTCAAATGAGAAATTTCAGCTATTTTTTTCTCAAAATCAACGAGGGGAATTTGAGTTTTTAAATTGCTGTTTGCTTGTTTAAGTTGCACATCCATTTCGCGCATTTGAGCAATGAGGCGAGAATTTTCTTCTGTTAACGAAAATAATTTATTTTTAGATAAATTTTCTTCTTCCTTCAAAGCTTTTTCTTTGTGACGAATTTCTTCTTTAGATTTTTTTAAATCGTCTTTTAGTTTCGAATTTTCTTTACGCAGTTGTAAAACTTCTGCGGAATGTAAAGGAACTTGAGGTGATTCGAACATTTTTTGAGAAATGATTTTTTTATCTTTTTCTCCCGATTTATTTTCTTTTTGAGAGAGAGTCATACTTTTTGCCTCTAAGGCAAATATCTTATCTTGAAGAGTTTTATTTTGGGTTAATATTTTTTGTTTTGTTAAAATTAACCAAGCGCATAAAAGTAATGCGACACCTGAAAAAATAAAAGCGATAATAGTTGAAAATTCCATATATGTTTCCATGAGTTGGTTAGAAACACAAGCTCTGAAAACGATTTAGAGAGCTCTTAGTTTCTGTACATCAGAAAATCTTTAAGCCGAATGTTGATTAAAGTGCGACTTAACCAAAATTGAGCCATTAATTGCTCAATGGTATCGCGTGCAGGGTCACATTGGCTACATGCAATTTGTAGCAAATACGACGGCATAAGCAAGAATAGAGCAAGACGGTTTGCAAAAATTGTATTTTTTTGTTCTGGCAATGCTGATTTTAAGGGGTCTTTGTTCAACATATATAGAGCGAGCTCTTTTGCTAATAAAAAACGTAACGCGGTGCCTAATCTCTCGCTTTTGTGCCAAGTAATGGTGTGTTTCTCATTTTCATACTGAGAATGAATAACATCTTTTTGATTTTCTTGACCCTTAATTTCGACATCTGAAAAAACATTTGCGAATTCAGGAATAAAAATAGGCAATGCTTTTACATTTGCTTTTTCTATAACTTTATTTGCTTCTTGTAAAAGGAGCTCTCTTTCCGATGCCGTGCATGAAAATTCGCCATAACCTTGGTACTCTAGCAAAGCATCAAAAAGTACATTCTTGCCTAGTGAAATATCGATTAAATTTCTCGGATCCACTTCTAATGCTTTTGCAAGTTGGTTGATATTTTGAATTGACTTTATATTTTTTCTACCATATTTCCAATGCGTACAATCCGCTGGATCAAAACCTAAAAGAGCTCCCACATCTTGATCTGTTATTTTTTCAGAAGAGCTTTTTTTTATGTTTAAAACTTCCTTGCAAAACTTAAAGAGCTCTGCACTGTGAGGAAAACGGTTATTTTCGACATTTATCATATCAAGCGTCCTTTTCGCAAAAATCAAAAGCAAAAATTGAATGAAGTTACCTTCTTGTATTGTAACACAAAAAAAAAACATTCCTAAAGAATAAAAAAAAACAAACGCGGCTTTCTGTACCTACTGCGGAATTGACGGCAAACGCTTTTAAATTAAGCATTTTTTGGTAGCGTAAAAAAGAGATCCATTTTGATCACTGAAGTTTGTTACATTAGAAATCCTATCATCGCATATTTATAGAGTGGAGACGGCCATGGGCTACAGGATAATGACGAACGTCACCTCGATTACGAATCAGAGGCATATGCGCAATACTCGAAAAATGCTTGATCAAAGTTTGGAGCGATTGGCTTCTGGTTATCGGATAAATAAAGCTGCAGATGATGCTGCTGGACTTGCTATTAGTGAAAAACTCAGATCAAAAATCAGAGGTTTGCAACAAGCTCAACGTAACGCAAACGATGGAATAAGTCTCATTCAAACCGCTGAAGGTGGTATGAATGAAGTGCAAAATATGTTGATTCGTATGCGTGAACTGGGCGTACAAGCGGCTTCAGATACGATAGGACCAAAAGAACGCGTTTATCTTGACATTGAATATCAAGCATTAAAAGATGAAATTGATCGTGTTGCGTATGCCACCGAATTTAACGGAACACAGCTTTTAGACGGTACCGGTGGCATTCTAGAAATACAAATTAACACGGGTGGTGACAACATCCTAGGCGTCGACCGCTTAGAGTACAATTCTTTTAAAGCCGATGTCAAAACAAACCGTTTAGGTGTTTCAGAACTGGCACTTGATACTAAAGTGGGGGCGCAAAAATCCTTAACAGCAATTGAAAATGCAATTGATTATGTGAGTGCCATTCGCGCTGATCTCGGTGCGTTGCAAAATCGTCTAGGTTCAACTATTAATAATATAGCAACAACTGTTGAAAACTTAAGTGCTGCAAACAGCCGCATTAAAGATGTGGATATAGCAGAAGAAAGTTCGGAATTGACAAGAAATCAAATTCTTCTTCAATCTGGTACAAGTGTTTTACAACAAGCAAATCAAACATCCCGTATGGCACTCACTCTTTTAGAAGGAAGATAAAGTAACTTATGGCTGCAAATTTAAATATAACTCATGAGAATTTTGTATCGATTGTAAAGGACTTAATTACAATTACAGATACCATCTTAAAAAATGTTGTTTCGAAGACAGAGCAAGCAGCGCTTGAAATTGGAAATAAAATGGAATCGGTTTCCAGTTTATCAAGTGATCAAGCTAAAACAGTTAAAGGGTTGATCACAAGCATGTACCAAGAGGGTACCGATGAACACCTTGAAGTTGAAAAAATGGCTCAAGAAGCAAATAGTATGGCCAATGAAATTTTTGAGAGTGCTGCTGCAGGTGATTTAGACAAGGCAAAATCTTTGGGAGAAAGTGATCGTTATAAAGAGTTAGGTACGAAAACAGGAAATTTGTCAAAGCATTTGGAAAAATTATCAGAGTCCGATAAAGAATTAGCAAATATGATTGCTCCCGTAATTATGGCACTTCAATTTCAAGACAGCGTAAGACAAAGTCTTGAGAATATAATAAAGTGCTTTCAAGAATTTTCAAATCATGCTCAAGGAATTACTTTCCAAAAGTTAAATCCTGAAGTGGAAAAAGACTTCTGGACAATTATGGAAAATAAATTCACCACCACAGAAGAGCGTAATATTGTACGAAAAACAATTTATGGTCCTAATGCAAAACTTATTGAAGATACACAAAAAAATGATCCATTTTTGTTTTGATGCGAAATAATTAATATTTGTTGTTTCAAGCTTTAAAGAAATTAACACAATTTAAAATATCAAATAATATAAATTTTTTAAAACATATTAAAAAAAGTAAAATAAAAAAATTATATAAATTAAATTTACAAAATTAAATTTAATATATATTAAAAAAATGTATTGCATTTAATTTTCATTTAAATGCAATAAATCTATAATCTTTTTTGAGTTTTAAAATTAATTTAATTTTAAAACTATGAGGAAAATATGAAATTAAATTTAATATTTGCAACAGCAGTTTCTGCTGCGGCTGCTTTCTCTGTTATAAGTTGTAAAAATGATGGTTCAAAAAAATCAGATAATAATAGTGCTATTGATGGAATAAAAATTTCAAGTCTTAATTCAAGAAGTGCTCTTTTAAATAAAGAGAATATAGAAATTAAAGGGAAATATGCGGGTTGTGAAGGTATACCAGATAATCAACTTTGGAGTATATCTAAAAAGAAAAGTAATTTATCTGAGAAAAAAGGTGAAAATTGTAAGGCCATAATAACAGAAATAACAGATGGTAATTTACGTTATTTTAGTCCTAATGACGTAGAGAGCGATCTATTTAAGGGCGTTACTGGCATTCACTTTGTAGATACAAATAAAGCTAACGGTGTTTCTTTAGATTTAAAACCTGATCCTAATAATATTTCTCAATACGAAGTAAGTATTGATGATAAATCTGTTAAAACAGAAGATAACGATGCAAACAAAGATAAAGATGCAAACAAAGATAAAGATGCAAACAAAGATAAGGATTCTGAAAAAAAGGCGGAAGGTTTAACAACAAATCATGCATCAATAGATTATGGAGCTAATAAAATTGGGGCTCCAGCTGCTACTTTAGAAGGTGGCATTTCAATTCAACCGGGGGCTCATGATGCAGATGGAGTTTATCAATTACAATACAAAGGAACATATAACTTTTCTTTTGGAGACGGCTCTAGGCCTACCAGTTATTATATTGTAGATGGAAAGAAAAATACGAGTGATTTAAATGCAATTACAACTTCGCTTACAGGTGCTATAAGTTTTCCTGTAGAATCAGCTCAAAATATACTTGAATTAGACTCTTCTGCTCTAGGTTTTCCAAAAAGTCTTCCTTTATTTGAAAAATTTACTAAAAAAGTGATTTTTGCGAAAGCAGGCAGTGGTGCTATTTCTTATCGCGTTTTTGAAATAACTTTTGAATTAGATAATAGAGTAAGTATTCCTACATTTAAATTAGCTCAAGCCCCTGTTGAAAGTATTACGCTGGATAATAATCCATTTGGAATAAGATACGCTCAAGGCGATAATACTAGATTAACAGCTGCTTTTGATCCTTTAAATTTTCCGGCAATTGATAATGAAAATAAAATTAAACCATATAAATCAAATAGTTGTATTATCAGAAATGCTGATGCTGTGGACAATCTTGAAGGTGCGGCTGCAGTTGCAACTAATACCATGTGTGCTCCTGGGCTATTCACGGGTGGGTTTGTATTACAAGCTAATAGAGCCTATCAAATTACTCTAAATCAAAATGGATATACATATACAATTATTGTACCTCTTGCGGCTGCTCGAGGTTTATAAGTTCAATAATAATAAATACCAGAAATTTTAATGTTTTTATTTATAAATCAAATTAAAAGGAATTAAAAATGATAAAAAAAAGTTTGCCATTCATGGCAATGGCTCTTTCTTTTCTGTCTAGTGAAAGTTATGCAGAGGATTATGTAAAAGGTTTTGAAGCTGAAGTCACATGTTCTAGGAAAGTTATTGATAATACTAATGTATTAAAAGTAGTAAACTCTCTTCCAACTGAATATTATTCTTATGGTTTTGATAAAAGTATTAATGTTCCTTTAGAATCAGGGGATGTAAATAATAAAAAGAAACCATTTGTAGTGCTGAATAGTCCTGAAATTCCAGTGAAATCTGGAATGTATTGTCTCATCACATATACAAAATTAAAGATAGGAAAGAATTTTGACCCTGCAATCGATTTAATACCCAATAGTTTACCTGGTAGTTTAAATTCGGCAGCAAAATTACATTTAACTCCCAAGGGTATTATTGATAAAGTACATGGAATAGGTGTCTATAGGAAGACTACAGATATTGTTACGGATCCCGATGCAAATCAAAACAGAACTTCGCTATATTATTTTTATGGAGAAAAGAACGCTGATGACCAACAAATTACGTTCACACTTAAAAAAGCACCAGCGGGAGCAGCTAATGCCTTAACTGTAGGAGCAGCCGCACTGGCACAGCCTCTTGATGTGGTAATTGATTAATTACAAACAAATAGCCTCAAATTAAATTCATGGGGCTATATATTTCCTCAAGTAAGCAACTTCATCTCTCTTTCGAAACACACCTTCTTTCTCAATAATCTTTAAATAATTATGATCTGCTAGCTAAAAGCTGAAGCTTACGATAAATTATTATCATAACTTTAATACTCTCAAAAGAAGTCAACCTTCTTTTTAAATATCTAAAAAGGGAAGTTTTTATGCTAGAAATTCAAAAATTTGTTATTGATAAAGTTATTAAGAATTTATGGCAAATATATAGAAATAAGGTTAGTCAGGTTAAAATCATAGAGGAAGCTATTCGAAATCAAGGAGATGAATGGAGTGAAGACCATATTGCCTTTAGAACCCTTCCAGGAAAATATTGTGATATGTCAGTCATGCAGCAGGTATTTGAGTTATTAGGTTATACTAAATGTGATGAATATGTTTTTAAAGATAAAAAACTCAATGCTATTTCAATGAATCCACCTGTTGAAAATGGTGTTCATAGTACAAAAGTTTTTCCAAAAGTTTTTATAAGTGTTTTGGAATTATCTTCATTTTCTGTAGAATTTCAAAACTGTTTACTTAATTATGTTTGTGATGTGCAATCAGCACCGCTCGAAAAATTTCGAACTGATTTTCAAAATTTAAAAGGAAATCCTGCAAAAATGAATGAGTTTGCGGAAAGTATCACTCTCTTTTTAAGCAGTGGGGCTCCTTGGCGGAAACCTATTTTTGATGATTACGAGGTTTTAAGAAAAGAAAGTGAATATGCGGCCTGGACTTTGGTATATGGCAATACCCCAAATCATTTTACAGTCAGTATTCATCTTATGAAAAAATTTAAATCCTTAAAAGAATTTAATGATTTTGTGCAAAATAATTTGAAAATATCTTTAAATAGTGCGGGCGGTAGTATTATAAAAGGAACACCTTCTGTTAAGTTGGAGCAAAGTGCCACTCTTGCAGAGGAATCTCTAGTTCCTTTTCAAGATGGTTATAAAAAAATTCCCTATGCTTTTGTTGAATTTGCCTTTAGACATCCTTTGGAAGGTAAAAGTCATAATGGGATTTGGGAAAACTATTATCAAGGTTTTGTTACTGATAATGCCGATAAAATATTTGAGTCAACAAATATAAGAAATTAACCCGAAATTTTACCAGAATGATTCCATAAAGAAAGACTCTCTTTTTTCAAAATAAAACTTGCTGTGTTTTTTAATATAGCAGAATAAATATTATTTTCATGATCAATAATAAGACCGCTGGCAGTCAAATTGCATATGGCGCATTCTTCCAATATTTTTTCGTCTATTTTTTCTAAGTTTTTATTTAGTTTTATGAGTTTAATCATGTTTGTTCTTAAATGTATTTGTGCCGCAGAGTGATGATTTGCGGAATTTTGATTGCTGGAATCGAGAGAATAAAGAAAATAGTAATTTCCTAAATGATCCATAATTAAATTATTTGGAGTTGTAATAGAATTATTATCAAGCATAATAATTTCATTAAAATTGTTGCTTTCAAGGTTGTATTTTCCAATAAAAACAGAGTTAAATTTTAATTTTTCGGGCGGTATATAAAAATGATTATACAATCCAAATGCTTCAGAGTAGCCATAAAATATAAGATTTTTTTGGGATTTATCTAATATACCTCCTAATAAACCAATTTTTTTAAAATTAAAAAGAATTTTTTTATTATCAATTTGCTTATCACTCTCATTTTTATGAAAAACTTCAATAAATCCCTTAGGGCTATTGCCATTCAAGATCGATTTTATTTTTTCAGATCCTAAAACAATAAATCCTTCTTGATATGGGATAATAGTTGTTGAAAAAGGAATATGATTGGTATCATATTTGTAATCATTTGAAGCTGTTTTATTATCAGAAAATATAATACTTGCAAAAGCTTCATGGCAAATAAACTGATATAAAATGAACATTAATAACAATATATGCTTTTTCATAATACCCTCTTTAAAATGAAACTTAATGAATTCATCGATAACAATTCTTTTAAGAAAATTAAGTTTGAATTTCTACAGCTTCAACTTTAGGAAGAGGAATGGATGTAAAAAATCGTGCAATACTTTCAAACTGTTCGGGGGAGTCTGTGCAGAGGACACGTTTTTCTCCATGATATAATTTATCTTCGAGTTTATTTTCTGAAATATACTGATTGACATAGTTTACTATAGGTAAGGAAGTTTCCACAAGGTAAATCGGATCAGATGTGTCACGGGTTCCTATTTTTAAAATCCAATCGCCGTCAATTGTTTTATATATGACGGTCTTGCCAAGACGACGTTCTATAGACTCTGCAATGGGTTTTGTCAGACGTGGATAGTGAGTACAAGCTAACATAACAATTTTGGTATCTTCAGGAATATCCCACAAATACATATCACAGGCGGCGTCGGCTATGGGTCCTTGGGATATCCCCTCTTCCACTAAAGGAACAAGCAGGGGACAGGCTCTTGTCCAAACTTTTTCAATTCCATGGTTCGTAAGTTCTTCATTAAAGCGATTGCTGCGGATTGTAAATCGTGTCCCTAAAACCGCTACGGTTCGTGATTTTTCGGTTAAAATTTGCGCTACAAATTTACAAAATCCATCAACAATACCAATAATAGGTAATTTAAAAAGATGTTGCAATTCTTTAGCGGCCACACTGGATGCTGTGCCACAAGCAATAACAAGTAAAGTCGCATTTCTATTTGCTAGAAAAAGAGCGGCCTCAGAGGCGTAACGTGTTATGGTTTCTTTACTTTTATTTCCATAAGGACAGCGCGCATTATCACCTAAGTATTGTGTATTTAGTTTAGGAAAACGTTTTAACACATTCTCCCAAACAGTGAGTCCCCCTTGGCTGGAATCAAAAAACGCAATATTAGGAAGTATTTTATTTTTCATATTTTAATAATATTTCCAAATATTTTCTCAACTCGTTGAGATGCATTATATCCAAAAATCAAATTTTCTCTTTTGCAAGAAACATCTTTTAATTCCTGATCGCTCATTTTATTTGATGATACTTTAAATAATATTTCATCACTTAATAAATTAACAAGACTTGCATTCCAGCCTACCTTGTAAGCCGCCCTGACATTTACCGGAGTGTCATCAATAAAATATACATCTTTTACATCTAAGGTAGCATTAAATTTTTTTGAAATAAACTTTTGTGCTTCTAAAAAAGCAAGTTCATAAATTTGGGGTTCTGGTTTTTCATAACCGATATCTTGGCTAAAGATGGTCACATCAAAAATATCTCGAACAGGAAGTTTTTTTTCAATTAAGACTTCATGCCAAGTAGTGGCATTGCTGAGAACGCCAATACCAAAATTTTTTTCGCGTAATTTTTTGGCAAGTTCAACAACGGAAAGCCTCACGCCCCCCACGACAAAGGTATCAGCTCGTTTGATATCGTGGATGGAAATATTTGGAATTTTATGCTCGAGGGCAGCAGATTCTGTCAAGGCCTTGATAAAAGATTGTGCGTAATTATAAGCACCCATTTTGCCTGTGCACCATTGCTTTAATACCGCTTCCTTTTTTAGAATTTTTAGTGTCTTTTGATGATCTTTTATTGCATTTTCCGGCAATAATTTTTGCACTTCATAGATATAGGCATCCCAGTCGAGATCGAGCAAAACGCTACCTATATCAAAAAAAATAAATCCCGCATAATTTTTGGTATTTAAGCAATTAATATGATTTTTTGCTTCAAAAACAATTTCTAATTCTTGTAAATCTTGCATTGAGATTTCAGGCCACAACATCATTCTCTCCTCAAGGGCGCCGCCGGGCTCCCCGATAACCTTAGTAGGATAAGACTACTTTGACGGAAAGAAGATTATGCCAGTTGTGAAAAAACTCAACAACTCAAAGTTAAAAAACGCGAGAAGAGCACTCCATATTTTAATATCAGAAGAGCATCTTATGACGGCACGGCTTGAAGCCCTTTCTTTAAGTAAAGCTGGCTTTATGGTCAAAATTGCAAGTACTTTTGATGATATGAAGGCATTATTAGCTGAAGAAAGATTTGATATTCTGCTCATGGGCATGTGTTTTAATAGAGGAATGAGATGTCAGGAATTTGGTAAATTGAAAAAAACGAGTTTGAACTCTAAAATAAAATTTGTGCTTTCCAGTGTTTATTTAAGGGATGAATTGAAAGAACAAAAAGAGTTTTTATATTTTGACCTTTTCTTAAATAAACCTATGCCAAGGGATTCTTTTATTGATGAAATTAAAAAACTTGGAAAGCGAGATTTTAGAAAAGCAGAGCGAGTTAAATGTCAAATTCCGATGATTGTCATAGATGGAAAAAATATTCATGAAACTCTCGCTATTGATATTTCGACTTCAGGAGTTCATGTTTTAGATAAGCAAAATAAAATCAATTCCTATATCGGGTTAGAACTTGGACTTGAATTTATTCTTCCAAAATCCTCAGAACTGATAAAGCTTAGGGGAAGTGTTGTCAGAATTACGGAAGACGGATTTGGTTTGAAATTTGAAAATGCAACGGAACAAGATAAACTTAAAATTGAAAACTATATTTTGACAAACAGCATTTTTGTGAAATCGGCACATTACTATTTGTAGTTTTGCAAAAACTTGTTTTTTATACATTAATTAATTGGTTATAATATATTATTATTTTTGGAGTATAATTTTAATGTTTGCTTTTAATATCCTAAAAATTATTAAATTATTAGTTAAAATTAATGTATCAATTTTAATTTTAATGATAAGTTTTGATGCTTTTGCTCATAAGATAAATTGTTTTAAAGTTTTTAAATATGCTTTATTTAGCTATGGTTATTTTTATATGCCCGCAACAAACACGGGTATAGATGTAGACATTATTAATGAATTAAAAAAAAGAAGTAAATGTCGAATTGAATTCGATTCAAGTATGCCACGTATACGTGCACTCAAATCTCTTGAAAATGGAACTCTTGATTTTAGCATGTCTTCATTTCAAACTCCAGAAAGAGAAAAATTTGCTTATTATGCTTTATATGATCATGTAAAAAATTATGTCCTTGTGAAAAAAGAATTAAAAGTAAATTCATGGGAAAATTTTATTGCAAATAAAACGTTATATTTTGGTGTTGTTAGGGGCTATAATTATGGTCTATCTGAAGAATATTTGCAACAAGCTCGAAATCTCAAAAGAGTTAAAGAGTATCCCGATCAAGAGCGCTTATTTGAAGGGTTCAAAAAATTGGAAGTTCATGCTATATTTAGTATTTTGCCGGTATATAAATATCATTTACAAATGCATAAAGAGCTAGATTCTTTAATCACAGTAAGCGATTGGAATCAAAAAGAAAAATATACTAAAAGTGGTTTGATGATGTCCAAGAAAGTATTTAGTAAAGAAGAGGCAGATAAATGGTCTGCGCTTATGAAAGAAATGCTTTCTGATGGTACTATTATGAAGATATTTAGAAAGTATTTAAATGAAAAAGACGCAAAATCTATTTATTTAAATGAAAATTAGCATGCTAAAAATTTTTCTTAGTAAATTAATTTTACATAAGGAGCTTTAAATGATTTTTAATAAATTTAATATAAAATTATTGATTTTATTTCTTTTTATTTTTAATATAAAATATGCTTTTTGCTCTCCAAAAATTGATTGTTTTAAGAAATTTAAAATTGCATTATATAACTATGGATATTTTTACTCAGTTGAAAAAGATATTGGAATTGATAAAGATTTAGCTTTAGAACTACAAAAAAGAAGTCATTGTCAAATTGAAATAATTAATGACATGCCTCGTATTAGAACATTAAAATCAATTGAAGCAGGGTTCATTGATTTTACAACCTCATCCATTTTGACTCCTGAAAGAGAATTTTACTCTCATTTCATTTTTTATAACCAAATAAAAAATTTTGCACTTGTACGTAAAGAAGTAAAAACTCCCTCTTGGAATGTATTTATGGAAAACAAAAACTTAAAATTTGGTGTGGTAAGGGGTTATAAACATGGGACTTCTGATGAAAAAATTGAGATTTTAAATAAGGAGCATAGAGTTATAGACTATGCTGAGCCAGAGCAACTGTATGAAGCACTTAAAAAAAATGAGGTTCAAGCGATTTTAAGTACAACTCCTGTTTACCATTTTCAATTTAAAAAAATTAAAAATTTGGAGTCAAAAGTTGTCATTTATGATTGGAATCCTCAAGAGAATTATGTAAAAAGCGGATTGATGTTATCTAAAAAAGTTTTTTATAAAGAGCAAGTTGTACAGTGGGAAAAGTTAGTGAACGAAATGATATCAGATGGAACAATGTATAAAATATTTAGAAAATATCTTCCTGAAAAAGAAGCTAAATCTACAATGTTAAAATAATTTTTATATTTCTTTTGCTATTTTTTTATTCAAATTAAAAATAAATATTAACCCACTTTTTTAACTGAGTTTCCTTTTTGATTTCCAGATTTTACATCAGAAGATAAATTCACAGAAACAGCATTTGTTGTTTTTTCATTGGGATTCTTTATAGTTTCTGAATTTGCTTGTCCGTCTTTAGACTTTAAATACATTGAATAGAGTTCTGGCTGCAAATTTGGACTAGGAACGCCATCAGGTCTTGGATTATTGACCACATCACGCCAGGCATCATATAAGGTTAAAAGAATTTTTTCAGAGGTATCGAGATCTTCCATTTTATTATTAATATTTGCTTCAATTAATTTGTCCATAATAAACATATATAAATTCTCAAGATCCATGGACAATTGCCCACCTACTTCATGGTCAAGAGTATTGATAAGTTCGGCGACAATGGCGAGGGCTTTGCTAATATTTTTGCCTTTTTCCGCAATTTTCTTTTCTTGCATTTTAACACGAGCAATACGAATGAATTTTATGCATCCTTCATAGAGCATAAGTAACACTTTTTCAGGTGTTGCTGTTGTTACGTTAGTAGATTGATAGGCCTTAAATGCTTTCGTATTCATGCAATTCCATCCTTGAAAAAATTGCATCAATATCAATTTTACAATGATAAAAGGTTTAGCCTTGAGCGCCACCTAATTTTTGTTGCAAAACTTGACCTTGTGCATTCATTCCACTGATAAGCTGCTCGACTACGGTAAATTGGCGTCGTATGGCCTCTTCCCTTTGCTTTGCTTGGCGGTTTTTAACAGCGATATCTTTATCAAAGTTTTCAAGAATATGCTTGTATTCTCTATCTTTTGAAGGAAGAACACCACTGACAGGGTTTTGTAATCCGCGCACGGAATCTGACATGCGAATCCCAATTCCAACAGTATCATCCGATTGAATGAACAGCTTAGAAACTCCGACATAATCTTCGGCCATAGCTTTTTTAGCTTTAGCTTCGTCGTATTTTAAAGCGCCAGTTTTGGGGTCGGTAGAAATTCCTACATCAGCCAGTGTTTGAAATTTTCCTGAGGGAAGGCTAAATTGAATGGAAGTTTGTAAGGCTCTCCTTAAAGAACGTAAGCTGTTATCTTTTGACAAAACTCCCGCTTTATTTGTAACAGGATCGAGTTGAAATTGTTTGTCAATAAACTCATTTACTTTATTATAAGATTCAACAAATTTTTTAATAGTTTCTAGACTCTTATCAGTATCATAATCAATTTTAAGATTGATTTTTGTGCCTGGTTCCTCTTTTTTTACATCTAATACAAGTCCTGGAATTAATTCTGTTACCTTGTTTGTTTCGTTATATACTTTTACATCTTCGAATACCATCTCAAGGTTTCTGCCCGTAATTTGTTCTTTGAAATCAAGGTAAGTGGTGTCAGGGTCAATTGTAACCTTAGCTTGTTTCCCCGATTTTTCAGAGATGACAAGCAAACGAAAATTGTCTTCATCATCATCCTCTAATTTTTCCTTGGTATTGATAACAATGGCTTTAACACCTTTATCCATACTGTTTATTTGAGTTGCCACATCTTGCAAAGTCGATCTATCGGGATCGATGTCGACATCAAAAGAATCTCCTTCTTCCGTTTCTATGGTCATGTAGCCAAAGCCCACCGGAGTTTTATCTTTGTCTTCAAAAGATTGCGTGAGCAGTTTATGAGTTTTTGCTAAGTGTTTGACTTCAACTTCATAAGAACCAATGGGGGCATTGTTATCTACAGTGCCTTCAATAATATCAGGGTGTGAGCTCACGACTTTGAGTTTATAATAGTCCGCTTTTGTGCGCATTCCATTGAGAGTTGTTCCTAAAGTTGAGACAAGTGCTTTTAGATCATTAAATAATTTTTGCTCATCAATGAGAGTTTTTTTACGCGTTTCCAGTTGTTTAATGGGTTCGCGCTCGATTTCAACCAGTTGGTCTACCATTTTAGGATCGATGCCAGAACCTGTATTAATTCTTATTCCAGCCATAAATGTTTGGCCTTTTATGAAGTTTTATGATTCTTGTATTCAATTTATAGTTTATATAGTATCGCTTTTTGGTGGCTTTAACAAGCTGATAGCGAATGTGAGATATTTCTTGCATGAGTTATACATAAAAAGCATTTGAAATTGGAAAAAAAATGCAAAAAAATTTATCTATTTTACACGTAAATACATCACATGCTTATGGTGGTCTTGAGCTCTATACGATTTTATTAGTGAAAAAACTGGCAGAGTCAGGAATAAAGTCGGCAATTTATTGTATTCCAGGTTCACGTATTGATGAGGAAGCGCAAAGGCTTGCTATTCCCGTTTATTATGGATTTAAGCAAGCACGTATTAGTATTTCTGATATAAAATATCTTAGAAAAATTATTAAAAAAGATAACTTTAATATTGTTCATTCACATACACGACAGGATGTGTGGCTCTGTTCCTTAGCCATGCTTTTTTTAAAAAATAAACGTCAGATTTTTAGTTTATACATGAGCGCGCCTTCAAAAAATGATATTATTCATCGCTTTATTTATAGCAAGGTTACTGCCATTACTTCTTCATCTGAAATATTAAATGACAGAATAAGAAAAAATTATCCTATTTTACCGGAGCAAGTTCATTTGTTACGTTATGGGCGAGATCTCTCGGTATATCAAAAAAAACATGAAGATCGCACATACATAAGAGATCTTTATCATGTTAAAAATGATGAGTTTGTTGTTGCTACCATGTGCCGCATTGATCCTGGTAAGGGGGTGCGTGAAATTGCGGAAGCCCTTTTACTACTCAAACCTGAGATTAAAACAAAAGTGAAAATTTGGCTCATGGGAGAGCCCACTCTCGATCATACGGCAGCAGATGGCACTCGTGTCTATGAACTGCAAGCCTTGAAATTATATGAATGGCTGCAAGAATTTTCCAAAAGACCGGAAGTTGAAAATAGAATTCAGTTAATTCCGTTTCAAACAAATATTATTCCTTATTTAAGTGCCATGGATATCTTTATATTAGGAACATATAAAGAAACATATTCCCTTTCTGTCCTGGATGCTATGGCCATGGGTTTGCCTGTTATTGGCACGAATTCAGGAGGAACACCGGAGCAGATTGAAAATCATGTCCGTGGTCTTTTAGTTTCACCACGCAATTCCCAAGACATTGCTTGGGCAATAAGTGAGTATGTTGAAAATCCAAACTTGATATGCGAACATGGTGAAAATGCAAAAAATTGGGTATTTAAAGAACATAGTTGGCAAAATAAAGTAACAAAATTAAATGCATTATATAGTCAAGCACTGGAGAAATAAAATATGAGAATCCCTCTTTCAAAACCTCACATTCCTAAAAAAGTTTTTGAGAATATAAATGAAGTCTTATCTTCGGGAAAACTCTCAGGGGATGGGTTTTTTTGTCACAGTGCCGAAGAGAAATTTCGTAATAAATTAAAAATTAAAAATGCATTATTGACTTCATCTTGCACACACGCTCTAGAAATGTCCATGTTATTATTAGATGCAAAAGAAAATGATGAAGTCATTTTACCTTCATTTACGTTTACATCTACGGCAAATGCCGTGCTTGTTGCAGGTTTAAAACCTATATTTTGTGAAATTGATCCCCAAACTATGAATATGGATATGAATGATGTCGCAAAAAAAATAACTCATAAAACAAAAGCTATTATTCCTGTACATTATGCGGGTGTTGCCTGTGATATGGAGAGCCTTTTTTCACTTTGTGAGGGGCAAAATATTATGATTGTTGAGGATGCAGCTCATGGCATTGGAGCAAAATGGAAAGGAAAAAGCTTAGGTACAATTGGACATATGGGGACATTAAGTTTTCATGACACCAAAAATGTGATTTGTGGTGAGGGTGGTGCCTTTCTGACAAACAATGAATTTCTTGCTGATAAAGCGCAAATCATTAGAGAAAAAGGAACAAATCGAAGTCAATTTTTGCGCGGGCAAGTGGATAAGTACACATGGGTAGAAAAAGGATCGAGCTATATTTTAGCAGAGCCTTTAGCGGCCATTTTGTCTGCTGAAATAGATATTATGGATGAACTCAATGCAAAGCGGGGAGTCATCCATAATTATTATATGGAGCAATTGCATGATTTAGAGCAAAAAGAAATTTTAGCTCTTCCTAAAATTCCGCATTATTGTGATTCCAATTATCACTTGTTTTATATTATTTTAAAAAATGAAGATGCTAGAAATTCATTAATGTCTTATCTACGTGCACGTGGCATTGGCGCCACTTTTCATTATATTCCTTTGCATTCGGCTCCTGCGGGTGAATGCTTAGGTTATAAAAAAGAACATTTGCCCATTACAGAAGAATATTCTAAAAGACTTTTGCGATTGCCTTTATTCCCCGATCTAATTCAGGATGATTATTCTTATGTAGTGGAAGAAATTTTCAATTGGTCAAAAACAATTTAATTTATTGATTTTTTATAATATTTAAAATTAATTCTATTCTCTTTGTCGAGATGTTTTATAAAAAATTCATTTTTGATGTATTAAATAAATCTTAATAAAAACAAAAATTTTATAATAAAAAATAAAAAATCCTTTTGAAAACAATTTAAGAATGTTAAGTTAAAATTAAATTCTTAAGCAAGTAAACTATATTTTAAAAAAGGAAATTTTATGTCGAAGCATAATTCGAAAATTGATCATCAAAATATTCACCTATTGCAGCATCCCTTATTATCACATTCTCTCTCTATTTTACGTAAAAAAGATACAAATGCGGGCGAGTTTCGAAGATTATTAAGCGAAATGAGCAGGCTTATGGCTTATGAGAGCTCAAGAGATTTAAAAATAAAAAACATACCAATAGAAACTCCTTTTGAAAAAATGGAAAGTCCTTTTATTTGTGAAGATGTGACAATTGTCTCTGTCATGCGCGCAGGAATGGGAATGCTTGATGGATTTATGCAAATGTTTCCTCTTTCTAAAGTGGGTCATATTGGAATATATCGAGATAAATTTTTGAATAATACGGTTGAATATTATTTTAGACTTCCCGATGATATTGAAGGAAATAAAATTTTTCTTTTAGATCCTCTTTTAGCAACCGGTTCTACAGTCGTAGCGGCTATTGATCGCTTAAAACAATACGGCGTTCATGAAATCCGATTCCACTGTTTATTAGCCTCACCAGAGGGGCTCGAAATTTTGCACGAATCCCATCCTGATGTATCTGTTTATTGTCTTTCTGTAGAGAGAGGGATGAATGAAAAAGGATATTTGTTGCCAGGATTAGGCGATGCGGGTGATAGAATTTACGGAACTTTATAGAAAATAAAGCAGTTTGAGGTAATATTTTGAAAAAAAATAAAGACATAAAAATTATAGCAATTTCAGGTGGTAGTGGTTCAGGTAAGACAACGGCTGCTAAGCAATTACAGCAATTTCTTGGCAATGATGATTGTAAAATACTGAGTCAAGATAATTATTATCATGATCACAGTGATAAATTTTCTGGTGATGGCAGTGTGAATTTTGACCACCCCGATGCCATAGACTTTCATTTGATGGCGCAACATCTTAAATTATTATCTGAAAACAAAGCTGTTGAAGTTCCTATTTACGATTTTGTCACTCATACTCGTAAAAAAGAAACTATCCCTTTCAAGCCTACAAAATTTATTATCGTTGATGGAATTTTAATTCTTTCACAAGAAATACTTAGGCCTCATTTTGATTTTGCCATATTTATTGATATTGCTGAGGAAACAAGATATTCAAGACGTTTAAAAAGAGATGTGGAAGAGAGAGGGCGTCATCCTGAGGGAGTTAAAATTCAGTTTGATTCTTTTGTGAAACCCATGCACGAAATGTTTGTGCAACCTTCACGTGTTTTCGCAACTCATATTGCATATGATAATAATAGTTTAGCAAATCTTTTTGAAGATTTGAAAAAAGATTTTTTTTAAAATAAGGAGACGATACAGCATGAAAATGGCTCAATTAAAAATTTCAAATAAATGGATGATCATGTCTGCGCTGGCAAGTATGGCTATTGCAGTTTCGAGTTGCCAAACAAGAAATAACAGTCAAATTGAAAATAATAATCAAACTTTTGGAATGTATAATGGCAAGGCTGTTACTTTCGCTGAGTTAACTCAAGGAGAAAAATCAGAAATTATCAATGCGCAAAAAAAAGTATATGAAACTGCACAAAATATACTTGAAAAATATTATTTAGATTCCTGGTTTTTTGAATATCAAAAGAAAAATAATTTAAATACTTTAGATGATGCTAAGAAAGATTATTTTTCAAAAAATGTAAAAATTGATGATTTAGAGGTGCAAAGCTTCATAAAACAAAACGCAAATAATCCTCAAATGCAACAAATTCCCGAAAAAGAACGCGTTGGCTTGGTTAAGCAATATATGACGCGCGTTGCCCAAGCAAAAGAGGAGCAATCTTTATTGCAAAACGCAGAAGAGCAAGGAAAAATTAAGCTTGTGGGAATTGAAAAACCTTCAGAAATTGTGGTTCAATTTAAAGAAAATGGCTACAAATATGATGATAATTTAACTCAACCTAAAATTACAATTGTAGAATTTGCTGATTATCAATGTCCTTATTGCGTTCAAGCGCATTCAACCATTGAAAAACTTTTGTCTTCTTATAAAGGAAAGGTGCAATATATTTTCAAAGACTTTCCTTTAACCGAAATTCACCCTGAAGCCATGCCCGCTGCTATTGCGGCAAAGTGTGCGGGGAATCAAGGAAAATACTGGGAAATGCATAAGTTGTTGTTCAGCAGAGAGCCTTCAGCTCCTTTGTCTGCGAATCTCTATGAGAGTTTCGCAGATCAGTTGAAATTAAATATAAATGATTTCAAATCCTGTAGAGAAGATAAAAGCAGTACAATAAGCAAATCAATACATGCGGATATACAAGAAGGTAATGATATTGGAATCAATGCAACTCCTTCGTTATTTATCAATGGCCAAAAGTATGAAGGCAATATGAGCTTTGACGGGCTCAAAAAAGAAATCGACACCCGCCTTGCTGTAAAATAGTCTAATAAATTAAATAATTATACTTAATGAAATAGATAAAAAAATTGAATTTTCATTACGTGCAGCGGGGTATTCCCTCTGCACGTAATTTTTATAGATAACCGTAACAATATAAGATTAATAATCCAATTTGTGTGGGACAAACAAGACTGGTTTTAATTTTAAAGAGGTACAATATGAATTTTAAAAAGAGATCGTTCCATTTAAGTGAGAACTGGTGCATTCAAAAATTGAAATGCAGTATGGCTATGATAATATAACAGATGCAAAGCCATTAAATTCAAATTCTTTTATTAGTGATTATGAGTATATAAGGGTAAATTAAATAACTATTTGTGGTATTTAATTATTAATAATAATTATAAAATTATCTTCTTTTAAAAGAGGATAATTTTGTGTTTTTTAATTTATTAAAATTATGTCATATTTTTTTAATTAATTTTTAATAAATATATCATGTCATTGTGATTATAAAAAATGGCTTCAATTTTGGCATTCCTTTTGCTTAATGAGATTTGAGACTCATTCTCATTGCTTTAGGAGGCTTAAAATGGGGAATAAATTAAAATATTCATTACTTTTATCAAGTTTGATAGTGGTATCGCAGCAAAGCTTTGCGAAAGACGCTTCAAGATCAGTGGAAAAAAATATTGAACTCAATGAGCGCGATGAGATATGTCAAAATTCAAAAAATTATATAAAAATTGCAAGTTCTGCTGATCTTAATAGTATTAAAGAATTGTTTGATCGGCATGAAACACTTTTATTTGATTTAACTAAAGCAGATGAAAACGAGAAAAAAAAGTTAATATCTTTAATGTCTAAAACGGGTGCTCTCAGTTTTCAAGAAAACTTTGTTTTACTCAGAAAAGGACACAAGGGACCTGAGTACACTTTGTTTGAGAATATTCCAACGGAACAAGAATTAGATGTTCTCATTCCGAAATTAAAATTTAAAATGGCTCATTCCGATGTCGATATTTTAAATGGATCTCAGGCAACTATAAAAATAGTTGGTAAAAATTTATCATGTCCTATGAGATTATATTATGGATATAGTAAAGATTTATATCAAAAAGATTATTGTGATAATAACGCGTTTGTTGAATTAAATTATAAAATTGATATGTCGGGTTCCAAGTTCACTGAAGTAAAAGATCCTGCCACAGGAAAAATTACAAAAACAGAAAGTGGAAAATATTTAATGATTACACTTTCTCCTCAAGAAGAAGGAGGAACAGGATGGCATATGGCAGATGATATGACACAAACTATGCATTGGTCAGGATTTTCAACTTGGTATCAATATCTAGCACCTTTTGCAAATAAATATCGTTTTTGGATAAAACATATCACAAATAACAACAATGTTACTTTGGTTGAGACCTATCCACAAAACTCAAATCCAGAGTTTTCAGTAACAGAAAGTCGTGGATTTACTGTGGGGTTATCGGGAGGTTTGAAAGGTGGAATTGATGCTAAAGGAAATCCTTCCGGTAATATTGATTTAGGCGCTTCGATGCAGATGACAAATAGAAAAGACGTGTCCTACAAAACTCAAGAATATTCTGTTGAAAATAATAGCTATGATAGCAAGGCAGAATGGATTTGGAATGCAAAAGTAGATGAAAAAATTTGCGAGTATCTTTCGTATAGAGATATGAACTCGGCATGCTATTTTTCGAGCACAATTTTTGAATCGTATATGATTTCTAGAAAAGATAAATTTTCGGCTATCAGTCATAAAGCTTTTACGCCCTCTATTCAGGCTATTTTTAAAACAAAATCTGATGAGAATGGGATATCTACTTTTGAATTAGGTACCAATGCTGATGCGGGGGTTTTATTAGGATACTCCTACTCCATTCCTTCTCCTGCAATCATTTCAATGATTCCTTTATTTCATAAGCACGAATTAGATACATATACGATGCCTAATGTGACAAGATCTTTTTCTGTGGATTGGAGCTCTCCTTATTTTGCCTCGGAACAAACTTTAAGGTTACAAGATGTTTCATCAATTTATACAACAAAATGTGTTGCTGTTAAAAATGATAACTCTGTGTTTTTAGATGACTGTATTAAAGGAGAAAGAGCTATAGCATGGGGATATGATAACGATACAAATCAATTTAAATCTCGTTCAAAAAATGGTTATTGCTTAGCAGTAAATTCAGAAAGTATAATTCATTTAGAAGAGTGTAATTTTAATAATAATCAAAAGTTTTCTTATAAAGAAAATTCTAATGATGGCAATAGTTTCTTCATTAAAACAAAATTTGGTGAGGAAAAAATTATTGCAGCGGATAAAAATGATGGAAAATTAAAACTCATTTCAATGGGTTCAAATGAGGTTACTCCATTATCATTAAGTGCTTTTCAAGCTGATTTATAAATTAATCCATAGTTTTTTTCTTATTGACAATCCCTGTTTCTTATATTAGTCATGATACAGTAAAAATAAATTAATATAATACGGGGATTATTTATGAATTATAAATCTAATATTTTTTTATTTTTTTCAATTTTTTATTTAAACTTTGTAACTAGTTGCGGTAAATTTGAAAATGATGACAATATAAAATATAATAATCAAAAAAATTTTAATTCCGTATTAAGTAGACAATTAATTTTATCATCAATTGAAGATATTAAAAATAATAATATTAATGAAAAATATGATGAAAACGAAATTATTGTTATGGACTTAAGAAATAAATTTAATTCAGATGAACTCTTGTCCTTAATGGGAAAATTAGGAGGATTACAAATTTATGCAAATTATGTCATTATTAAAAAAACCATCGAGGGTTCTCATTATACCGTATTACAAGATATTCCTACAGCAGAAGAATTAAATAGTTTATTGATAAAAATAAATAATAAAAATTCAAATAGAAAAAAAACAAATAAAGTAGGATTTGACCCAGAGAAAAATTTTTTAAACAGCAGTGTGGCAACTGTGACTTTATTAGCTAGAAATAGACAATGTCCTATGAGAAAATTTTATCAAACAAAAACTACAAATTATGATGAAAAAAGAGACTATTGTAATTCAAAAGCTTTTGTAGAATTAAATTATAAAATAGATATGTCCGGATCTAAAGCGACGTTAAAAGAAGATTTAAAAACAGGACGTATTATAAAAACGGAAAATGGCAAATATTTAATGATCACGGTTTCTCCTACGGAAGAAGGGGGAACGGGTTGGCATTTGACAAACCAAATTCATCAGGAGCACAATTGGTTTGAATCCTGGGCAAATAGATGGGATTTTGTAGGACCTTTTGCAAATAAATATCAGTTTTGGATAAGACATTTAAATAAAACAGAGGGAGTTCGTTTAGTCGAAACCTTTCCACAAAATACCAATCCAGAAAGCAATGTGGTCGAAAGCCATGGCGTTACAGTTGGATTATCAGGAGCCTTAAAAGGAGGTATCGATAGCAAAGGTCTTCCTTCTGCTAATGTGGATTTAGGAACATCGGTTCAAATTGCAGATCGAAGAGATGTCTCCTTTAAAACGCAAGAATATACTGTTGAAAATGAAAGCTATGACAATAACGCCATTTGGGCTTGGAATGCAAAAGTTAATGAAAAATTATGTGATTATTTAACGCGTAAGGATATTAGTTTTTGTTACTTTACAGGTTTTTTATGGGATACGAGCTGGACCTCAAACAAGAATAAATTTTCAGCACTTAGCCATAAATCATTTACTCCTTCCTTTCAGGCGATTTATAAAGCAAAAAAAGAAGTGACTGATATCTCCACATTTGAGGTGGGAACAAATGTGGAAACAGGAGTGATTATAGGATCGATTGTTCCCATTGTCGCTGTTTCTTTATTTAGAACTGTTTTAGATACCTATACAATGCCCTCGGTCTCGCAAGTTTTAAGTGTGGATTGGAGTTCCCCCTATTTTGCGTCGGAGCAAAATATCAGACTTCAAAATATGTCTGATATTAATAATACGAAGTGTCTTACCGTAAGTATAAATGGCAGAATAAATCAAGAAAGATGTAAAGAAAGTCGATCTCAAGTTTGGGGCTATGACAATGATGAAAAGATATTTAAAACCCGCTTAATTGCAAATTCATGTTTGACGTTAAATTCAAATAATGAATTATTAATTAAAGAATGTTCAATGGATAATAATCAAAAATGGATTTTAAATAAAGAAGGATTTATTCAATTATATTCCAATAAAACAAAAGTGATTGGGCAAGATAAAAATGGAGAACTGAAGCTGTTTCATATGGATTCCCAAAAAGGAACAGTATTTGAAGCTTTTCAGGCAAAACTATAATAAATTATTTAAAAAAATAGAGTGTTATTTAAATTAGGCATAAAATTTCCAAAGAGCTTGCATAAATCAGGAGAGACTCCCCTTTTTTGAGTTTTTATAGATACCCTTAACCAAATAATAATATAACTACTTTTTCGATTTATATTCATATTTAATCATTTTTTTACTATACAAATAAATTTAATTTATTTTAATTTAAATGAAATAAATATTTAATATTGAAAATTATGTGCTATTAATTGGTTTGTATTTTTTAGTTCATTTTCTTCGTTTCAGGGACGCAAGACAATGCTCTTCAGCATATCTATCCCATTTAAAATAAGTATGGGAAATTAAAACTTATTAAAAAATATATAATTGAAAATCCCTCATTTATAATGAAATATTTTTTTGTGAAGATATTAATTTATAAATTGTTTTTTATTGTAATAAAAGGAGCTTACATGTATCATAAATTTAATAATTCTTTGTTTTTTTTGAGTTTATCTTTAGCTATAGCCACTGGGTGTGCTAAATTTGAAAAAGAAGGAATTAAAAATCAACAAAGTTTGAGTTCAAAATTAAGTCATCAGTTGCTACTAACTTCTATTGATGATCTTAAGAATATTAATATATTTGAAAAATACGATGAAAATAAAGTCATTATTTTTGACTTAAGAAATAATTCTAACTCAGAAAAACTCATGTCGATAATGGGGCAATTAGGAGGAGTACAAATAAGTGGAAATTATGTCATAATAAAGAAAACAATTGAGGGTGCAAAATATATTGTTTTACAAGATGCTAATACAAATGAAGAATTAAATAATATCTTAAGATTAAATGAAAATAAAAATTATGATGAAAAAAAAATTGGTACAAAAAAATTTAATACAGCTAAAAATTTTATGAATGGAAATGCTGTAAATATTGCATTAATTAGGAGAAATTTAAAATGCCCTATGAGAATTTATTATGATAATGGTTATAATAATACAAGAGATTATTGTAATTCAAATGCTTTTTTAGAATTAAATTATAAAATAGATATGTCGGGATCGAAAGAACTTTTAAAAGTAGATGATAAGACAGGCGATGTCACTAGAACTGAAAACGGAAAGTATGTGATGATTACGGTATCTCCTTTAGAAGAAGGAGGAACGGGATGGCATTTAGCTGAGGAGTTGGGACAAGGTTACAATTGGTGGCAATCGTGGGCGAATAGAAGAGAGTTTGTAGGTCCTTTTGCAAATAAATATGAATTTTGGATAAAGCATTTAACACCTGAAAATAAAGCGAGTTTGATAGAATCGTTTCCACAAAATACCAATCCCGAAAGTATTGTTGTCGAAAGCCATGGCATGACTGTGGGTTTGTCTGGAAATTTAAAAGCAAGTGAAGAAGCAGGTGGTTCCGTAGATTTAGGTGCTTCGATTCAGGTCACAGATAGAAGAGATGTTTCTTTTAAAACTCAAGAATATTCAGTTGAAAATGGAAGTTATGATGATAATGCCTCTTGGGTTTGGGATTCGAAGTTGGATAATAAAATTTGTGATTTCTTAACACGAAGAGACTTCAATTTTTGTTACTTTTCCGGCGCTTTGTGGGATTCAACCTGGACAACAAATAAAAATAAGATTTCTGCCATTGGCTACAAATCTTTTACCCCTTCTTTTCAAGCAATCTATAAAGCGGATCAATATGCATTAGGGACCTCCACTTTTGAAATAGGCACAAGAGCAACAACATCTGTGATTTTAGGAACTGTTATTCCTGCTGGTATGTTGGTATCTAAATTTTTCATTAATACAGATTCTTATATTTTACCTCAGATAACACAAAAATTTAATATCGATTGGACTTCTCCTTATTTATCTCCAGAACAAAACATTCGTTTACAAAATATATCTGAAATTAAAAAGACAAATTGTATAACGGCAAATCAAGATGGTCTTGTAACTCAAGAAGAATGCAAAAAAAGCAGAGAACAGGTATGGGGTTATGATAATGATGAAAAGCAGTTTAAAACAAGAATGAAATACAACTCATGTTTGACATTAGGTTCTGATAATTCATTGTATATCAATAATTGTAGTATGAATAATGACCAAAAGTGGGTACTTAATACAGAGGGATATATTCAATTATATTTAGACAGAACAAAAGTAGTGGGAATAAATTCAAAGGGACAATTGGCAATTACCAGTGCAGGTTCACGTAGAAATCTTAAATTTGATGCTTTTCAAGCGCAGCTATAATTCCAAAAAAAGGAATACCCCTCACCCTGGAGGCCATGCTAAACTTCTTCCGCCCAGCACATGGCAGTGCATATAATAAACGGTTTGGCCACCGTGATCACCGTTGTTCATGACAAGGCGGTAGCCGGTTTTAGCAATGCCCGTTAATTCGGCGACTTTTTTAGCGGTGTAGAGGACGCGTCCCATTTGTTCAATGTCTGTTTCGTTCGATTCGGCAACGTTGACTATTTTCTTTTTAGGAATGATGAGAATATGAACGGGGGCTTGAGGATTGATGTCATTAAAGGCAAAGGTGTATTCGTCTTCATAAACGGGCTTGCAAGGAATTTCACCTTGTAAAATTTTTTCAAATATTGTTTTTTCGCTCATGGGAATGCTTTCAAATAAATTTGAGTTTGTTTGTTAAGTAAAAACAAAAATCACAACCAGCAATACCACAAAAACACTAAAAAACCAAATAATACCAATAGGCTTATGAACTTCGTAATGGTCTTCCTCTTCGGAGGTTACAACTTTATTTGATTTATATTTTTTCATCAGGGATTTTTCTTCACCCATTTTTTCATCTTTTTTCATCCCATGACTGTCTTCGCTCTTTCCTTCCTCCTTTTTCATAGCATGACTGTCTTCACCCATTTTCTCGTCTTTTTTCATCGCGTGACCTTCTTCGCTCTTTCCTTCCTCCTTTTTCATAGCATGACTGTCTTCACCCATTTTCTCGTCTTTTTTCATAGCATGACTGTCTTCACTCTTTTTTTCGTCTTTTTTCATAGCGTGACTGTCTTCAGTCTTTTTTTCATCTTTTTTCATAGCGTGACTATCTTCAGTCTTTTTTTCATCTTTTTTTATCGCGTGGCTCTCTTCACCTTTTTTAGGCTCTGCAGTTTTTTTGGTTTCTTTTGATTTTTCTTTGTCTTTACTCATTTCTTTTTTGTTTTTTTCTTTTTTAGCATCTTCTTTTTTTGGCTCATAGACTTCTTCGCCATTTACAACTCTGCGCAGTTCTGTAGCTTCCCCCTTGCTAAATAGAGGCCAAAAAAATACTAAAGTAACAACGAATATATAGATTTTTTTATAAATTGTTTTTTGTCGCAAGGTGATTCCTCCAAGGACAATGGAAATTTTATGGCGTTGACTTTTTACAAAGTAACAATTCTTTTTTTATTCTATCTTTTTTAAGTAGGTTTTTGTTGCCCTTGATTCCAAATTTGACGGACAAGTTTTATCCAGCTCTCGGAGTTGGCCGGGGAAATGCCTTTAATGGAAAAGAATTTTAATATGGGTGAGCCTCTGTGTTTTGGTGCTTGCTTGGGAACCATGTCTGTAAATAAGTAAACAGGACCATTGATATTGTGGCGCTTGAAAAGTTTATCGGGTCCGTAGACGCGCAGTTCGACGCGCAATAAGCCTTTTGGTTTTTCAACCACTTGCTCAAAAAAAGACTCTACTTGATCGGCTTGTTCATCGGATTGAGTTTGTAAAGACAATGCCAGTTCGTTTTCTCCAAACTCATGAATTTCACTTTCAAATCCATAGGAGAAGCTTCCGTAACACAGCCATATGTCGACACAAAAACCTGGTAGCATAAAATTTTACTTAAACCGCCCTGATCGAATAATTCCTATAATGAGCCACAATCCTAGAATGACCGCCGTTCCAAAGCCAATCAACCCAAAGGTAGCTAGGAAGTCGTACAGTCTACCTTGTTTTCCATAAGTAGCAATACTACTCCCTAACACAATGGATCCTAATAATATGGCAAGGCTAAGCCTATTTGATGCGCGATCGAGTTCTCTTGTTAAAAATATAATGTCTTCACTTTTAAACTGAAAGGTTAAAGTACCACTTTGTAATTTTTTTGCCAAAATTCGGAGTGTTATGGGGAGATCCTTGATAAATGCTCCTGAATCGTGCATGGCAAGCCCTATGTTTCTTTCCAGCCATTTTTTATCAAATTGCAACAGAGAATTTTTTTCATAATATTCCGTAGCAAATTCTAGAATTTGAAAGTGAGGATCGAGGCTTCTACCAAAGTTTTCTAATGCAATTAAGGCTCTAAAAAATAGGATTAAATCTCTTTCCATGGGTGCATTTCGGCTAGCCGCAACCCGCGCAATTCTCATAAGAGTGCGGCCTAAGCGCAGTTCCTGGACGGGAACAGAAATGACGCTATCGAGAATTTCAGCAATTTCTGATTCTAATTGTGAGCTAATAGTAAGATCATCTTTTTCAGTTAATTCGACAAAAAGTCGTGCGCAGGTCTCAACATCGTGCTTCGAAAGGGCATAAAACATAAAGGCAAGGGTATTGCGCAAATCGCGCTTGAGGCGAACAGTCAGACCAAAATCGATGATGGCCAGCTTGCCATCTTCTCTCAGAATTAAATTCCCGGGATGCAAATCGCCATGAAATATGCCAAATTGAAAAGTCATATCGAGAAAAGCTTCAACACCAATGCGAACAAGGGAAGATCCGTTTTCAATTTTAATATTATCGGTGAGTTTTGTTCCATACATTTCGCTCATACAAAGTATTTTTGAGGTGCAATATTTATAATAAATGCTTGGGATAATAATATTTTCATGATCTTTAAAAAAATGGCGCATTCTTTCCGTATTGGCAGCTTCTCGGGAATAATCGAGTTCGTTCATGAGAGATCGTCTGAGTTCGGAAACGATAACAGTAGGACGCAATTGTTTTAATTCGGGAAGGGCTGTTTCTAAAATGGTGGCTAAAGTCATTAATATAGCGAGATCATTGTTGATTATAACATCGACATCGGGGCGTTGTACTTTAAAAACCACATTGCTGCCATCGGTGAGCTTTGCCCTATGAACCTGCCCGATGCTTGCGGAGCCTATAGGAGTGTAATTAAAATGGGCAATTTCAGCTAAAAGATCCGGTGGCAATTCGGAAGCAAGAGTTTTTTCAACAATTTCGGGGGGAATGGGTTTTACTTTATCGCAAAGGCGTTTGAATTCTTCAACATAATGTTTTGGAATGAGATCTTCTCTTGAGGAAAGCAACTGCGCTAACTTTACAAAAGTAGGTCCCAGCTCTTCAAAAGCCATAGACAATCGTTTTGCACGAGAAAAATGATAATTTGTCGTGTTTTCTTGAGATTGTGCTTCATCTGGAGAATGATTCAGTAAATCGCCAAGTTCTGTGCGTTGAATTTCACGTTTGAAGCCATAGCGTGCAAGAATATTAACTATGTTGGTGAGTCTTCCTACATTTCTAAATTTTTGTAGAATACTTGAAGGCATACAGATGACCTCGATCGGCTTTTGGGGTAAATATGTTTTTACGCCACTATGACCATTATATTAATTAAAGGATTCGTGCCAATGGATAGTGTTGCATCATAAAAAACTTGCTACAAAAATGTTTTTGAGAAAATAGAAACAGGAGTTCACGATGAAGCTAAACTGTAAAGAATTTGCGGTGATGTATAAAAGCGGCGATGTCAGCAAGAAAGTTTTACTTGATGTCCGTGATGCCAATGAGTGTTCTGGAGGGACTCTGAAAGGAAGCATAAATATTCCCATGGCAGAATTAGAAACCCGTTTCCAAGAAATTCCAAAAGATAAAGAAGTTTATATTTACTGCAAATCGGGGGGGCGTGCCGAAAAAGCGGAAATGTTTCTGGTTCATAAAGGTGTGAAATCAACCCGATTTGCCAATCCAGGAGGATATGAAGAGCTTAAAGAATTATTTTAATTATTTTATTCAAGCGCTTTTTTTACAGCCGCTAATAGTTTATCTGGGACAAAAGGCTTAATAATCCAGGCTCTTATGCCAATTTCTTTTCCAATTTGAGCATCATCGGGATTCGTATCTTTGGTTAAAATAAAAATAGGGATGTTTTGCGTTTTAGGATCTGCTTTCATCGCTTTTGCTAAATCAAATCCGCCCATCACGGGCATATTGAGTGCGGAGATGACGAGATCAATCTGTTTTGATTTTGCAACTGCCAAACCTACCGAGCCATTTTCAGCTTCCAATATGACAAAGCCCGCTTTTGTTAAAGCAAATTTTGCGAGATTCCGAACCGTGGGAACGTCATCTACAATCAAAACCGTTTTCGCCATATTCAAATTCCCCAATCGTTTTATACTGATATGTCTTATCGGTAAGAGAAAAGAGAGCTTGAGAGGACTTCGCTAAAGGGCTTGAAAAGTTCTAAGTCTCCCTTTGTTCATTTTTTGTGCATGCCCCGTTTTTTTGCCCGAATTCGTCTAATTTTCACATAAAAGTTTTTAAAAACTTTTTACATTGCGTGATTTAGGAGGTTCATATGGCAAAAACATTCTCTTATTTGCTAGTTGGAGTAGAAATATTCCCTGTAGAAATAGAAACTGTATTAGGAAATGGCTTTTCAGGTCTCAATATTTTGGGTTTAGGAACAGAGGCCACGCGCGACATGCGGGAACGCGTGCGGTCGGCATTGGAGTCAACTGGGATATCTATTCCTGCCCGTAGAGTTGTTGTGAATATCACACCCAATGAGCTGATTAAAATGTCGCGCATTCCTTTTTCTCAATTGGATTTTGCAGTCGCTGCATCTATTATTTATGCTCTATTTGAAGAACAAGAAAATCAGCAAAGTTTGTGCGCTCCGGAAAAAGAATTTTTAGCTGGCGAACTTTCTCTTTCAGGGCAATTAAAAGAAGTCCAAAATGCTTTAATTTATGAATCGGCATTGAGTCAGGAAAAGGAATCAATGTGTCTTTGCTTACCAAAAGCAAATAATAATATGTCAGAGAATGACAATTTACAATTTTATGCGACTCTTTTAGAATGGCTTAATAAACGAAAAATGAAGGATATAAATGTTCAAAAAAATAAGGAAAAACTTTCAGATAAAAAGATTTCTATTATAAAAAATCAATTACAGTTTTTTGAAAAATCAAGCTTCTTTGTTTCTGATATTGAAGAGAATATTTTATTGTTAATGAAAAATCCAAAAGTTTGTATTTCTCTATTAGCTGCGGCCTTTGGCAATCATCATATTTTAGTAGCGGGTGAACCAGGTATTGGAAAAAGTTTTTCTCTACAAAAAATTCCTCAATTTTTAATCCCTTTAAATCAAAAAGAACAATTAGAAGTTAAGCTAATACATTCGTTAAGTGGATCCGTGAAAAGACCTTTTCGTTCCCCTCATCATTCGGCCACTCCTGCTGCTTTGGTGGGAGGCAGTTCTTTAAAACCGGGTGAAGTTTCTTTAGCGCATTGCGGTGTTCTTTTTTTAGATGAGCTTGCGGAGTTTTCTAGTCCCAGTTTAGAATCTTTGCGAGAACCACTCGATGCAGGAGAGGTATTTTTATCACGTGCCGGAGGCAGCATTCGCTATCCTGCAAAATTTATTTTGTGCGCAACTACCAATCCTTGTCCTTGCGGTTTTCTGTTTTCTAAAACAAAGCCTTGTCGCTGTCATCCTAAGGAAAGTAGAAAATATTTGCAAAAAATAAGCGGTCCTCTATTAGATCGCTTTTGCTTGCAGGTTTGGCTAGATCCTCATTGCGATGTTATGCAGCAAGATGTTTTTTCACAATATTTATTCAAAATAATTGAAAATGGTAAGCTAAAAGATTTCTCATATCACTTTGTAAATACTAAAATAAATTATTTAAATGGATCTTATAATGATGATACTGTTTTTGATATGAAAAACTTAATCAAAAAAAATGAAAAAATATTATCATTATCACTAAGAGGTCAGGATAAAATAATATCTGTGTTGCAAACATTTCATGCTATTTTTCCAGAAATTATTTGTGATGAAAATTTTTTAGAATCAGTATTAAGTTATAGAATATTAGATAAAATGTTTTTACAAAAAAATATTTTTTAGATCAAGAAAAAAATAAAAAAATTGGCAATAATCTAAAAAACTATAAATTTAAAAAAAATATCTAAATAATTAAATGTCATTATAATATGCATAATTAAGTTTTTGTTAATTTTAAATATGAATAATATATAAACTAAATTTTAAACATATTCTTGATTATTTCTTAAGATCTTGATAATGCTTAAACGTAACGTGCGTTACTATATAAATGCACATTTGGGTTTAGCTAAAGTGAGAACAAAATTTTTAAATCGTTTCTTTTTATAATTCGTATTAATTTAATTAAAAAAACATACATATTGTTAAATTCAATAATAGTACTTTATTTTTAGGATATCATGGAATGATAAAAAAAAAGGCTTCAATGAGACAGGGAATGTGTGATTCTTTTGCAGATCAAAAACGGATTGAAACGCTGAGAAGTTATCAAATATTAAATTCTACTCCTGAAAATGATTTTGATGAAATAACTAATTTAGCAGTTAAAGTATTTAAATGTCCTGTAGCTTATATTAGCTTTGTCGACAAAAATCGATCTTGGTTTAAATCAATTAAATGTTTTGATAATTTTGGATCGGGAAAAGGTTTGGGATTTTTAAAAATTCCTGTTGAATTTTTTGAAACGAGCTATGATAATGAAGATATTATTATTGTTCAAGATACTTTATTAGATAATAGATTTTCAAATTTACCTTGCGTGATTCAACATCCTTATATTCGATTTTATGCAGCTACACCTATTTATTCTTCTATAGGACATAAGTTGGGTTATTTATGTATTATGGATAATAAGGTAAATGATTTATCTGATAGTGAAAAAATGTATTTAAAATTTCTTGCAAATAGGGTGGTTAGATTACTTGAATTGCGCAGAAATAGATTTTTATTATCAAATATTAACAGCAATAGTCTACTTGAAAATACGGTCGATATTTTTGATAAAAATGAAATGGAAATATGCAATAGTAATGTAAGATTTTTACATAACCAAAAATCGAATTCATCAAATTCTGAATGTACATATTTTCAATCTGAGGATAATAATATAAATAATATTATTGTTTATGATAAATATAAATTTGTTTCTATACAACAAATTATTGAAAATGCAATTTCTGCTTGTCATGATGAAATAAAATTTTTTCAAATTAAATTATCTTTAACATGGGATTTAAATCCTAATTTGATAATTGAATGCAAACCCTTTTTAATTTCTCATGTCTTTTCATCTATTCTTCAAAATGCGATTCAATTTATTAAAGATAAAAAATATAAGTGGATTGATATCGCTTTAAAAGAGTTTGTTCATGATATTGAAATTGTTGTTTCCGATAGCCGTTCCATTGTTGAAGATTCTATACAACGAAGTGCAAATAATGATAAACAAGGTATCCCTAATCTTTTAAATTATTTAAATCAATATATTGGCATGCAAGGTGGACAAGTTTTAATGCAAAAAAACTGTGAACAAATGACATTTAAGTTTATTTTGCCTAAAAAAATATTAGAGTATATAAATTAAATTAAAAAATAAGGCGCACTTCTGTGCGCCTTATTTTTTGCAATGAAATAAATTTCTTAAGAAGAATAAATAGCTCTTTTTCTCTCTAAGGTTTCTTTTTCTTCAAGGCGATTTTCAAAAGCCACTTCGGGATCTTCATGGGCAGCATGAGAATTTTTTAATTCATTCTTTGCTTTTCTTTCCACCTCTTCCTTAGCTTCAGAAATAAACTTTTCAGCCAAATTGGGTTGTACGCGGAAAATCATTTGCAAAGTATCTTGCTTAATGGCGCTGATCAAACGGATAAATAATTCAAAGGCTTCATTTTTATATTCCTGCAGAGGATCTTTTTGTGCATAACCGCGTAGTCCAATGCCATCTTTGAGGTGGTCGATATTTAGTAAGTGATCCTTCCACCAAGAATCTATGGTTTGAAGCATGACCCAGCGCTCAATGTCGCGCATTTGCTCGGCACCAAAGAGTTTTTCTTTTTCTTCATATTCTGAAATTAATTTATGAGTGATGAGTTCATAAAATTCCAGGCGGCTGACTTCCTCTTTTCTTCTTTCATCTGAAGTAAAAGGAATGGCTTTGTTGAAATTGCGGAATAAAATTCTCTCTAAATTTCTGTAGTCAACGGCAACCAGTTCGCCTGGCAAACCACTGGGGGGCGAAAAATCATCACAAATGGTGCGCGCAAATTTTTCTACAGGTTCTCCAGTAAGTATTTCTTTTACATTTTCCTTGCGCAAAATACGCATACGAGCAGCATAAATGGCTTTTCTTTGTTGATTTAAAACATCATCATATTGTAGAAGTTGTTTTCGAATGTCGTAGTTAAAGCCTTCCACTCGTTTTTGTACTTTACTAATGACGTTGGTGAGACGCGGATCGTGAATGGCTTCGTCACCGACAAACTTTTCCATAATAAATTGATTGGCTTTATTATTAAAACGACGCATGAGTTCATCTTCCCAAGACAAGAAGAACTTACTTGCTCCCGGATCCCCTTGACGACCGGAACGCCCGCGCAGCTGATTGTCAATACGGCGGCTCTCATGACGCTCTGTACCAATAACGTATAAGCCTCCTAGTTCAGCAACACCTTCACCTAAAATAATATCGGTTCCGCGTCCTGCCATGTTGGTTGATAAGGTAACGCGATTTTTTTGTCCTGCTTCTGCAATAATATGTGCTTCTTGTTCGTGGTGTTTTGCATTTAAAACCTGATGAGGAATTTTCTTCTTTTTGAGAAGCTCGGAAAGTAATTCACTCTTTTCAATGCTTACGGTACCTACAAGAATTGGTTGACCCGTTTTATGAATTTTTTCAATTTCATCTGCTACAGCATTGAATTTAATAGCTTGTTTTAAAAATAAAACATCATCATAGTCTTTACGGATCATATTTCTATTTGTGGGGATCACCACAACATTTAATTTATAAATATTATGGAATTCAACAGCTTCTGTATCTGCTGTTCCCGTCATACCTGATAATTTTTCATACATGCGGAAGTAATTTTGTAATGTGACTTGCGCTAAAGTTTGATTTTCAGGTTGGATTTGCACATTTTCTTTGGCTTCGAGAGCTTGGTGAAGACCATCGGAAAAACGACGTCCGTGCATGAGGCGTCCGGTAAATTCGTCGACAATAATAATTTGTCCATTTTGTACAATATAATGATCATCTTTTCTAAATAAAACATGGGCTCTGAGCGCATTATTACAAGCATGAACCAGCTCATTATTTTCCGGATCAAATAAATTCTCAATATTTAGGCGTTTTTCAACTTTTGAAATTCCGGCTTCGGTAAGGGCGCAGGCACGGGATTTTTCATCCACAGTGTAATCAATTTCTTTACGTAACCCACGGATAGCATTGTTTGAAACAAGATATTTATCAGATGTTGTGTCCGAAGGGCCACTGATAATAAGAGGCGTGCGCGCTTCATCGATAAGAATGGAGTCCACTTCATCCACAATAGTAAAATGGTGACCGCGTTGTACAAAATCTTCCAAGCGAACCTTCATGTTATCGCGAAGATAGTCGAAGCCAAGTTCGTTGTTAGTGGCGTAAGTCACGTCGCAGCAATAGGCTTCTTGACGCTCTTGATCGCTCATTCCTGAAAGAATACAGCCTGTTGTAAGTCCAAGGAAGCCATATAATTTGCTCATTTCAAGGGACTGAGACGAAGCCAAATACTCGTTTACCGTAACCACGTGTACGCTTTTTCCTGAAAGAGCATTTAAATACACTGGTGCTGTCGCCGTCAGGGTTTTTCCTTCACCTGTACGCATTTCTGCGATTTTGCCTTGATGCAATACATATCCGCCAATGAGCTGCACATCGAAATGACGTTTTCCCAAACTGCGTTTACTCGCCTCACGAACCACAGCAAAGGCTTCGGCAAGTAAGGAATCGAGCGTTTCTCCCTTTTGATAACGAGATTTAAATTCCGCGGTTTTCGCTTTTAATTCGCCATCACTCATCAATTGCATTTTCGATTCGAGCATGTTTATTTTTGTTAGAATAGGTGCGATTTTTCGCAATTCTCGATCGTTTTTCGTTCCAAAGAGAGACTTGAGAATATTTAACATGATGTAGAATTTATCCTTTCAAACAAAATAAAAAAGCCCAAAACCAACAGCCTTTTAACACAAAATAAGCCTGTGTGCCAAATTTAGAGACAGCAGGTTCATTCTTTCCTCTTATTTCAATTAGGAAGCTTCCGACAAGTGCAAAGTATGAAAAGAAATGAGGCTAAGGGGAAGGAATAAAAATGTCTAATCCAACTCAGGACATCTTTGATGAGTTCAATGATGATAACCTTGAAAGCTACGCCCTTGATTTAGAACCGCCTGGAAATGTAGCGGATGACAATAGTTTTAATGTCAACTTAACGAAACAAATTGAACAAATACTAGATAGCATCACCCGCATTGGGGGAGAAGTCTGTAAATTACGCGCCGAAATGGATGGTCTGTTGGATCAAAATGGAATGCTGGTCGATTCCTTTCATCGTTTAAAAGATGTTCTTAATGAAAAAGGTTACTTAGATATCGATGACTTTCAATTGGCATGCGACGTCTTCGATGAATCAAATGTAAAAAGTGTAGGCTCTCAATTTATTAAGAAAGTGTCGCATTGAGATTTGTAGAGGATAAATTGAATATAAAATTAATTTTTCATTATTTTTTTCTTCATATATAAATTAATTAACTTTATTTAAAATGAATAAAATTTTGCTTAAAACTTATTCCCATTCAAACAAAAGTTACTTTTTTTGATTTCAATAATTCCACCAACTTGGTTTTCAATACAGTCATCTTCTTTTAAGTTAATATAAAGATTGTATAATTCTTTCTCGCTATTTGGAAAAGGTGAGCTATGAATTGAAAATACAGGAGTACATAAAATTTTTTGAGCGTCTAAAAATGGGAATCCTTTTATTTCTAAGTTAACTAAATAAGGCCATAGGCCTTCGTGAATGCAATAACTTTTTGAACTATCCATTGCTATTTTATAAGTATTTATATTTTTCCATTCTCCCCAATTTATTTTTTCAATACTTAGCCATGAAGATTTCCATAGAGGCAATAATAATAGTATTATTATTAGAATTTTTTTTGGTAAAAATTGACTTTTTAAAAGACCATATAATGCAAATGACCATATAATGCAAATGACCATATAACAAGAGGATAATATAAACTGTATTCTGCAGGATTTCCTTGAGAAATACCATATAAAAATATAATTGGGAGTGAAGCAAATAAAACTTCTAAATTAAATAACGGAATAAAAAGCACTGGTATGTATAAAATTTTCCATCCTGAAGAGGCAAATAAAGATTTAGTAAATATGCCTGGATTATTTAGTAAATTTACTAAAATTTCAAAAGGGGTGCTACCCCATTGTTTCCACCATCCAATATATCCAACTTCTTGAATATTGCTCAATTTCAAAAAATAAGGCTTCACAATAGCAAAGTTAATTAATCCAAAAAATATGCTTAATAAAATTAAAAATAAGTGAATATATAATGATATTTCAGGTTGATATTTCTTTACTTTATTTATAATTATTTTAAATATTATAGCAATTGAAAATCCTATTATGTAAATAATAGCATCCTCTTTTACGCTTAAAAATAAAAAGGCATAAATAATAACTGGTATATTTTTTTTATCCAAATAAGATATTAGCATTGCAAATAAAAATAAGGGGTAAAAGAATTCTGGATAAAAATTTCCATGCAAAGATTGAACAGTAAAACCGCAAGTCCACCAGCAGATTGAAGATAAATACGCAAATGAATCGTCGTATCCTAATTTTTTTGCAATTTTAATAATTTGAATTCCAGGAATCCATAGTATTATTGAAGATAAAGTAACTAATAATAATGGATGTGGAATAATATAATAAAAGGGTAGTACTAAAAATAAAACCCAATTTTGATGAACACCAAAGTGATAAATTTGTGTAATATCTTCAAAACCCCAATTTCCTTTAATCGCATTTTGTAATAAACCTTCAAATATACTAAAATCTATTCCTGATATTTTAAATCCATAATATTGTGACAAAGAATCGCATATATAGGAAATAAAAGATAAAATTATGAGAGAATAATATACAAGTTTAGACGGTTGTGAAAAGAAAAAACTTTTATTTCGAATTATATTTAGTTTAAATAAAAAATAAATTATAATTGACAGACCTATTACGACATAATGATAATTTCTAAGTTCAAAAAATTTACCGCCTCCTAATACTGGTATTTATAATAAAGCTTTTGCATCACCCAATGCTTCAATATTGCAGAAAGTTCAAGCAGTTCAATGTGATTTTATAGAATCTGTTCTTAATAGCACATGCCCTCCAAATGTTTTGACTGAACTCACGGCACTTGCTAATGAAGTTTCTTCTGTTCAAAATGTCGCAACAGTAAATGTAGAACCGGTTTCTATTGAAAATCTTAATGCATCGAAGACTTCAGTTGCACCTAAGTTAGCACCTGCCGCAGCCTCTATGGTGACCGCAAAAGTTCAAAAAGCTCAGATCCATCATATTGCAACAGATAAAAATAATGTGTCTCCTAAAGGTGGTGGGCCTTGGACGCCACGATTTAGAGAAATGTTTGAAAAAGCTGGAATGGATATTTCAAAAGATTCCGCAAATCATGTATCACTTCCAGGGCATAAGGCAAATCATCCTGCTGAATATCATCAGGAGGTTTTTGATAGACTCTCAAAAGCTACTAAAGATTTATCAGGGACTACCTATAAAGATGCTTTCAAAGCCGAACTTGCTAAACTTAAAAAGGAAATATCGACTCCAGGAAGTCGATTAAATAAGCAATTAACAGAAAGCAGAGGGAAAGAAACCAAGGATAATAGCAAAGGAAAATCAGGAGGAGGTTCTTCTATAAGTAGGGAACAAAGAAATAATAATAGATCAAAGAATTAATATATATGAGGTATAAAAATTATACCTCATATGAAAATTTGCAATAATAATGGAAGTAAATATGGATCAACTTTTTAAAATTCAGTGGCCTTCTCCTAAATCAAAATACTATCTTTTATATTCTTCTATTGATAAAGCTACAGGCCATAAATATAGTGACGATTTGTTTAAAAATGCCGTCATTATTGATATTAAAAATGAACTAATTATAGAAAAATCTTGGGGCAAAAATTTCGCGGATTTTCATCATGGCATTGGTGATGCTCCATATATAAATGAAAATTTTATAGAATGCTTAAAAAATGTAGGTGAAAAAAATTATCAGCTTATTCCAGTATCTGTTCTTCCTGAGGAAAAAACATATTATATATTAAATATTCTAAATATGATAGATTGTGTCGATAGAGAAAAGTCAAAATTTACTTTGTGGACTGAAGAAGACAATAGACCAGATATATTAGGTGACTATCATTCGTTTGATGAAATGATACTTGATCGTAAATTAGTTCCTGAAGGAGTTCATATTTTTAGATTAAAAGGATATGAAGTAATTACTGTTATAACAAAAGAACTTTTGAATGAATTTAAAAAGAAAAAAATAACTGGGTTTACAACAAAGCCTGTGGGTTAGTTCAATTGAAATAATGTAAATCAATATAAAAAATTACGCCATTATTTTAAATGAGATCTTTAATTTCGATTTATAGATTAATTTTTTTTTGGCATTTTAGAAGGCCTTGTAGAAAATCCTCTAGAAGCAAATTTATTTCAATACGCTAATAATAACCCTATTTCGAATAATGATCCTACGGGAATGTATAGTTTAGGGTAACACGTCGAGGTGCCACGCCTTTTAAATTAAAGTCGCAAAATATATAATAATTTCAAAGGTATTAGGTTAATGAATGAAAACGATGAAGTATGCGTTTTTTTCATAGTAGTAAAGTTATTTGACAATGGAATACAATAACTCCTTAGACTGGCATTCTGTGTGGTTAAATTTTTGATGCTGATAAATTTTTACCCTACCCAGAATTATTAAGCATATCCTTAAATTCTTTTGGAGTGAATGGCGCAAGGCCTGCATGCAAGTGTTGGACGAGTTTTTTAAAGTAATGTCTTGGGTTTATTTTATTAAGTTTACACAACTCAACAAGTGTGAAAAAAATGGCTGTTGTTTTGGCGCCCTGTTTGGAATGTGTCCCAAACCAAGTTTTCCTTCCAATAACAGGGTTTCTTAATAGCCTTTCTTGATGGTTGTTATCTATTAGTAAAAATGGATAATACAAAAACAATGTAAACTCAGTATAATTTTTTAAGAAATAGTTTATTGCAGTTACTAATGAGCTTTTTGCAGAATACATTTCCCTTTGCGATTCCGCTTCTTTTTTCATCTCTTCAAAGAGTGCTTTCATTTCAGTTCTTTTATCACTTAAAGTACCAGCATCCATTTTTCCTTCAGCTTCCAGTTGATATATTTTCCTATAATATTCTATAAAACACTCAGATTCCTTAGGAAAACTATCCCCTGCTTCTTTAAATTTCCTCCTGCTATGGGCATTGCAATAAACGATTGTTATTTTAGGTTTGTTTTCTTGTTCCCTTATTTTGTTACTTTCCCTCACAGCTTTTCCATAACCTGAAAAAACATCACTCACCAAGTATTGGCAATCTGATTGGTTTAACAATTCTGAAGCCACATCGCCTGATCTCGTATTCCTTATTTCAAAATAACTGCTTTCATTGTTAGAAAATCCCCATAAATACCAACTTTTTTTATCATCCCCTTCTAACATCCGATGCGGGGTTTTATCTGCATGCAATACTTTGGATGACATGATTTCTTCACGGACTTTATGATATGCTGGTTCAACATATTCTGATAATTTATGAGTAGTCCCAATTAAACTATTAGGAGGTAAATCAACCAAAGCTTCACGCCCTGCAATAGTGCTATACCTTTCTATTGGAACTAAATCACAATATTTTGCCATGGCAACATCAATAATCATTTCGTCACCGTAAGTTGATCCTGGAATAATACGTGGTGCGGATGGTGCAGTTTTTATTTCGCCATGGCATTTACCACAACGGTATTTATGCCTTTTTTACTGGATAATAATATATTCTTTAGGGACAACTGTTAAATATTCACTGTCTTCTGTCATGCCAGAATCTTCCATTGCGTTACCGCAACAAGTGCAATTAGGAAGCTCTTTTAATTCAACATGGCTTTCAATAATTGCTGCCTCTGGATAATTTTCTGAAGGAAGTAAACTTCTCTTTTCAGGTTTCTTTTTTCCTTTTGAATTTTTCCCTTTGGAGTCTAAGTTTAAATTTTTATTAAGGGCGCTCTTTTCAGACTTTTTTCTAAATATTTTATTCCTAAGTATTACAATTTGTCCTTCAATAACTAGGATTTTATCAGAAAGTAATTTATTGCATGCTTTTAATTCAATATTTTCTTTTTTAATTTCTTCATTTTGCTTTTCAAAATATTGAATTAACTGCTCTTTAGAGTAGTTTAAAAGTTCATTTCTGCTTTTTATTTGGATTATATTTTCATTCATTCGCCAATCATAAAATATTTTTTTATAATTGCAAGGCCTTGAGTTTATTTGTTACTTTTTTAATTTCTACAGGGCTTTATATAAACCTTTTCTCTAAATTTGCACCTTCAAAAAAAGACTAAACTCAGCCTGGGTTAAAACAATCTCTCTTTTATACCGAGGATTTATCCTTGAAAATAACCCTTCCTCTAATCTCTTTGCTATTATGACAAGCCCTGTCCCATCATAATAAAGGCATTTACATGAGCTACTCCGTTTATTTATAAATAAAAAAAGATGCCCAGAAAAAGGATCTTTACGTAACACTGTTTTTGCCTTATTAAATAAACCATCATAAGATTCACGCATGTTGGTTGGCTCTTTAAAAATAAATATTTTAGTTCTTCTATTAAATGATAACATTCTTTTTTTACCGCTGGCTTTAATGGTACCTTACAATAAACTCTCTCATGCAGATTTTTTTAGAAAATCCAATAAATAATCAATCTGTGCAAACCGAATTATTTTACCATCAGACATAACAATCTCTGCTGCACTGCAAGTTGGGTTTGGAGTAATTTCATTAGTGGGTGGCTCTACCTCAATTTTAACTTGCTTAAATTCACTTTCTACAAAGTAACCTTCACGTTTATACTTTTTCGCTTTACCAATCAGTGATGCTATCTGGCACTGCGAGAATCCAAGTGATGAATAAAATTCTTTACTTGTCCCTGTCCAGTTTTCCCAAGCTAATAGCAACTCATGCTACACTTCTTCTGAAACATTTTTTAAATATCCCTTATCCGAAGTATACGTGCTCAACTTCTTTTTTAACGTAACATTATCCATGTCCCCTCCTATTTTTTCCACTTGGACATTGTTACTATCTCAAACTTTTTAACTTTTAAAATGTGGGTTTCCTCGACGTGTTACTTCCAAGAAAGTCCAATAGCACCAAGACAAACTATGAATTTGATGCACATCTTTACAAAATTCGTCATCTTGTAGAAAATCTCTTTGCAAGACTTAAACATTTTCGAAGTATTGCGACGCGCTATGAAAAACCTGCTCGTAACTTTAGAGCCATGCTCTTTTTAGCGTGCACATTTATCTGGGTTAAACTCAAATGAGGACACGCCCTAATATTGAAAAAATACTCTCCCCGTTTAGGGGAATATTTAAATTTTTTCAAGTTCATCCGCCGTGAGGCCAGTGGCTTCGATGACAGTATTTATAGGAAGCCCCATGCTTTTCAATTTTTTTGCTGTTTCAAGTTTTCCCTTAGTTATCCCAATTTCAACACCTTCACTTTTTCCAATTTCTATACCTTCTAACAACTTCGTTTCTATAGCGGTATTAAAATCATGAAGATATTTTTGTCTTGCTTCGTATTTTCCACGTTCAATGGGGCTTTGGCTAATATATTCAAGGGCTTCAAAAGCTTTTTGAATGTTAGGATTGTTCATTTTTATGACCTCCTTTTTGGAAATTCCTCTTAGAAAGTGCATCCACTTGTCTAGGTTATTATAGTAATTTTTTGGAACTTTGGGAACTTCTAAAAATACAAATTCCAGATCTTCGGAAAATACCCTATATGTTTTTTTATCGAGTAGTCCTATATTGGTAATAAACTCTTCTTTTTCTTTAAAAAAATTGAAGTTTAAAACGTGAATGCAAATGGAAGGGCATAAATAACGGTAAGATTTTCCTTCACTTAATTGTTGTTCATAGAGTTTTGCCCAATAATATAAGCAACGTTTCTCATATTCACCGGTATTGAGCATTTGCATTTCCAGATTGAGGAAGGAACCGTTGTTAAGTTGGGCAAGAACGTCTAAACGTGATTCTTTATCATATTGACTATCCTTATTTATTTCATTATTTAAAAAAGTAACCGATTTTATTTTTTTGTCATCACTCTGATTTAAAATACTATTTACAAAATCTATAAATATATTTTCGTTTTCTCCAAATATTCTTTTAAAAATATAATCATTCTTGACATCTAAAATTTCTATATTTTCCAAAACAAATTCCTTTGTAAATAAACAAACCTCATGTTTGTTTATTTAAATTTCATAGCAAATTTATTTTTTTAAATAAGGGGGTGATCAGAAACTGGACAGGTATATATAAAGTCTAATTTAATTCGAGTTTTATATTGTTAATATTAAAAATTCACTTCTTACTGAAAACAAAAATTCATTTAATTTACTAAAAATATTATAATAAATTTTATTCGTAAATATTAAGATTTGATGAATTTAAAATTAAAAATATTTTAAAATTAAAATCGTTATTTGGTAAAGTATTTATATTTTATTTGTTCAGCTATACTATTATTTAAATTTTTTCGAGTTCACTCGCCGTTAGGATAGTGGATTCGATGACAGTATTTATAGGATGTCCCATGCTTTTAAAATTATATAACCCAATTTTGCTAATTCAATTTCGTATTATTTTAAAAGGTATTGATTAAATAATTAACTCCCAATAAATTGAATCATTTCTTTTTCTAAAGAAACAGGATTGCAATCTTGAAATTCATTTTTTAAATATGTTTTTTTTATTTCGGAAGGAGAGCCAGAAAGAATATGAATTTCATTTGAAAGGAGGAGGGCTTCACGTACGTCGTGGGTTACTAAAATGGCATATTTATTTGTTTCTAATATTTTATGCGCAAGCCAATCTTGCAAGTGATAACGTGTTTGGGCGTCGATTGAGGCAAACGGTTCGTCGAGTAAAATGGCTTGGCTATCGAGGACGAGGGCGCGTGCTAAGGAAACGCGTTGTGCCATTCCTAGAGAAATTTCATCAGGATATTTTTTAAAATGTTCTTCCATTTGTACAATTTTAAGGGCGTTGAGGGCAATGTCTTCCTTTGATTTTTGTTCCCTTAACATTTTTTCATTGCTTATTGCTAAAGTAATATTATTTAAAATGTTTTTCCAGGGAAATAAATGTGGAATTTGGGGAACCATGGAAAATAAATTTTGTTTTCCATTCCATTTGTCCAAGGAAAAATCATTTTGATTAAAAATAATATTACCTAAAGCGCCTTGTTCCATTCCCATAAGCACTCTTAATAAAGTTGATTTGCCGCAACCCGACTTTCCAATAAGAGAAGTTATTTTTCCTTCCGTAAGATTTATAAAAATATTTTTAATGACAGGTATTTTATTTTTATAGGAATAATTTTGTATGTTTATTTGAATCATGTTTGAAAATACTTCCTAAAAATTTTAATGTTTAGACACTTGCCAAAAAACGATTTTATTTCTCAAATAAGAAACCATTGTTGTGCTTAAAATACTAATTAAAATAATGACTAAAACGGCGGCAATAACTTTATCGGTGCGGTAGGTTGCTTGTGACCTTAATAAATAAATACCCAAGCCACTTTCGCTGCCCATCAGTTCGGCAAGAACGGCCGAGCCAAAAGAATAACTTACGCTAATTTTTAAGGCATTAAAAAAACCAGGTAGGGAGTAAGGTAAATAAATATGAAAAAAGGCCTGTATTGGTTTTATATGGAGCATTTCCACAATAAGCTCGTATTCTTTTTTTGCATTCAGCAGGTCTTGCTGCAAAACGATGGAAATGGGAAATGAGCAGGTTAAAACCACAAGGACAACTTTTGGAGCCATGCCCAAACCTAGCCAAATCATGAGAAGTGGTGTAAAGACCAAGTAAGGTACACTTTGAGATATAACAAGAAGTGGGGCTAAAATGGAACGAACTTTTTCAAATTTAAAAGAACAAAAAGCCAATAAAAAACCAAATAAAATAGCAAGAAAAATACCAATTATCCATTCTAAAGCTGTCACTTGAGTATTTTGTAAAATTATTTCCCAGTCTGTTAAAATGACGTTTGCAACCTTTGAAGGCAAAGGGATAATATATTCTGGTACCATAGCTTTTTGTAATATAAATTCGAGTATGAAAAGCAAAAGAATTGCTAATAAGGCTGGAAAAATCAATCTATTTATGCGAGACATGAATTTGCCTTTCATACTGTTGTTCGAAGTTTGAAGCAGGTTTAGCCCCTATCTGCCAGAGGATTTAATATGTTTCTAAAAAATCTGCAAATGACTCGTCAGACACTGACATTATCATTATTATTTCTTTCTCAAGCTTATTATGTCTTGGAATCACGCTCTCTGGATTTAAAAGTGGATCTCCCGCCTGAAGCGGGTATGAAACCTGTTTTATATTATAATCCTATTGTAAATCATGTTCCTGATACAAATTCATTTAAATCCTCTCAAAAAAAAGAAGAGTTAGACTCTAAAAATCAGAAAAAAAATGCTCAAAAAATATTGAAACAGGAGCAGGAAATTATTGAGGATATTTCTTATGCTAATAAATTAGGCGATATTCCACCGCCGCCTCAGAGTCTATCGAATTCTAAAAATAAAGTAGGCGCCAATAAACAAATACAAAATGTGGAAACACAAAATTCAAAAAGTAACTTGTCAAAAACACGGCAAATGCGCGATGACAATTCTATTTTAGAACAACCTAATTTATTGACCTCAAGTCCTTCAATGGACTACGGCAAAGATCCTTTTCCGATGTTGCCTTGTATTGAAAATAATGTGAAATTTTGGGGAAGAGTTTATACAGAAATCGATTTAAATGAAGCTTTTTTACATGATAAAAACAATTTAGCAAAAGTTTATGCCAGTGTTACATTGCCGCAAAATAAAACACAACGTTCAGAATTTATGGATAAAGAACGCAAAAAATATGCAAAAATTCTGGATAATATTTCAAATAAACTTAAAGTACCACAAAATAAATGGACTAAGGAAGAGCGCAGAATTGCAAAGCTTTTTAAAAAAACAGAGTTGACGTATCACAATTTGCAAGATGCCATTACGAATTTGCGGTTTCAAACGGGGTTAAAGTCACAATTTGATGCCGGGGTGCAACGTAGTATTAACTATTTGCCTTCTGTTTATCCTATTGTTAAACAAAGCGGTTTGCCTATTGAACTTGCATTACTCCCCCATGTAGAAAGTAGCTATAATTCTAAAGCGGGCTCAAAAGTGGGTGCCATGGGTTTATGGCAAATCATGCCCGCTACCATGCGTATGTTCGAAGGAGCCGATGCCGTAAATAAAAGAACCGATCCGGCTCTTTCCACCAGAGCTGCTATGAAAATATTAAAAAGTGATTATGCTAAAATTCAAAATTGGCCACTAACATTAACTGCTTACAATCATGGCGTGAATGGCATGTTGCGTGCTATTGATGAAACCGGTTCCCGTGATTTATGCAAGGTTATTGATCATTATAGTTCTCCCTCTTTTCGCTTTGCTTCAAGCAACTTCTATGCGCAGTTTCTTGCAGCGCGTAAGGTGGCTATGCACAAATACACCGTGTTGGCAAAGAAAGGAAAAGGGGGGTCGAGTTTAGTTTTGCGACGTACCGTTCTTAGTGCAAAAGGTGGATCTTTAAAATGAATTTATTATCAGGCTGGCTACTTTCTCCTCAGTTTTCCATTGAAATTCAAGCGGAAGATGATTTTTCAAAACAAATTGAGGAGCAGCCTGGTGGGATTTCCCTTCTTATTTTAAGTGAGAATGATTATAATTCAAATTCTGCAAAGTTTGAATTTCCTATTTCATTTATGGGAACAGTAAAGACTAAAATTTTGTATCCATTAAATAATACCGGTAAAAATTTCTTCTATATTATTCCCAAAGATGAACCTAAAAAATTAGCCTATGAAGAGCCGGGAAAGGCTCATATTATAAGTCATATGGGAGCTCTGTTATCTGCTCCCCTGTTGCAATTGGCAAATAAATTTGAAAATGAAGTCAAATTTTTTGTTACTTTTTCTGAGGATTTGAAAACTAAAATTAAATTTGAAAATCATGAATTTATTTTAGGACTATTGCAAAAATCAATCTCTAATAAAGTTACAAAAAATTTACAGCAAAAAAAATCAGTTGTTGTTTTAGATCAGTCCTTGTTTTCAAATGAGTGTTTAATAAAAGCCCAGGCATTGAGTGATGCTATGTGCTATACGCGCTCATTTATAAATATGCCTCCTAATATTTTAAATCCTGAAACGTACGAAATGCATTTAAGATCTCTCATTAAATTTGAATGTGAAAAAGCCCATGAGCCGAATCATATTCAAATTGAGGTTTTTGATGATCAGGAATTAATAAAACAAAATTGCGGACTCATTATTGCCGTAGGTAAAGGAAGTGAAGTCAAGCCGCGACTTATAAAACTGACTTACACTACGCATCAAAGTTTAAATAAAATGCCCCATGTTTCCTTAATAGGAAAAGGAATTACTTTTGATTCGGGGGGGTATGACATTAAGCCTTCTTCTGGAATGCGCATTATGAAAAAAGACATGGGTGGTTCTGCTGCGGCTTTAGGAATTTTTCTTGCTTGCGCGCGCTTAAAATTACCTATGAAATTAACTTGTTGGTTGCCTCTGGCAGAGAATATGATATCGGGTCAGGCTATGCGTCCAGGTGATGTGTATCGTGCTCGTAACGGTTTGCAAATTGAAATTGACAATACCGATGCTGAGGGAAGATTGGTTTTAGCCGATGCCTTGAATTTAGCATGTGAGGAAAATCCCGATTGGATAATCGATTTAGCCACGCTTACGGGAGCGGCGCGTGTGGCTTTAGGGACAATGATTGACTGTCTTTACGGCAATGATAAAGAAACTACGCAGCTCTTATTTAAAACGGGCTTAGAAACGGGGGACTGGGTATGGAAGGTTCCCTTGCCAGCGGATTATGAATCCTATCTCGATTCCAATGTATCCGATATGGCCAATAGTGGCACGTCGGGTTTTGCAGGTTCCATAACAGCGGCTCTCTTTTTACAAAAGTTTGTGACCATTCCTCAATGGAATCACATAGACACCTACATGTGGTGCGATAAACCAACGGGTTTATGGTCTGAAGGCAGCGGTGCTACAGGAAAGTGTGTCAGGCTAGTGACAAGATCTATCGAAACGTTCATTTCCAGATTATAAAAATCTTTTAATATATTAATATATTGTATTTTATTAAACAGGAGGACGGCTTTGATGGCTGATCAGCAAACTCCGGAAGTCATTGTGAATATGGTGAGTCTGCACTTGCGAGAGTTGATTCATGATGTGAATAACGCTCTTTTTGTGGCAAAAGGGTTTCTTGAAGAATTAAATGAGGATACCCAAGGAAAACGCTATATGGATCCGAGTTTTGATCATGAAAACTTTTCTGATATGGTAGCAACTATTAATAGAAATGTTGAGAAAATTGATCAAAATCTAATAAAATTAAGAAAATTTGCAAAAGAAGACATTTTTGATAAAACAGGTGTTCCTAGGCCAACTTAATTGAAATGGTAAGCTACAAAAAATCTAGCCGCCGCTCTGTTCGGCGCCCGGCGGCTTGGTCGTCCCTCTGTGGAGGGAATGTGATAGGAAATAACAGAAAGGATAATGCTAAAGGCAAGAGTTCAAAAGGAAAGGATTATTTTTTTTAGGAAGGACAAAAACAATACCCGAACGACATTATTTTTGGGTTACCCCATTAGGTTTCCTAGCGAAATAGATAGCATGCCTTATGATTTACTGCAACATAAAAATGATTTCTTTTCATATTTTATCAGAATGATTTCATTTAATTTAACAAAATCTAAATAATTTTAAATAATTATAGAATTGATTGGTGATTTAAGTCAAAAGAATTTATGAGTCATCTTCGCTATTTGTAGTGGCACCCATAATCATTTTGCATCACGCATTCTTAGCAGTCCTTCGCGTGCATTTTGAGCATCAGTCCCTTGTGGGGAGAGACTGATAACTTCTTGATAAACTTGAGCTGCCTTGGATTTGCTATTCAATTTTTCGTAAGTTTGGCCTTCCATTAACTTTGCATGAGCAAGTTCTGGAGTATTTGGAAATTTAACATAATAAGTGCGGAGTTCATTAAAAACGTTATTGTACTCGCCTAATCTGAGCCACGCTTCACTGGCGAGGAGGAGAGACTTGCCATTGTCTTCAAAGTTCGGAAAATTTTTTTTGATGCTATTTAGAATTGTAAGAGCTTCGTTAAATTGACCTTGAGTGAGCTTTTTTTCAGCCTCAGAAAGCAACTGCGGAGGTCCCATGGGTTCATTATTAGACATCATTGTTGCGCTCTGTAGGGGGATCCCACCTGAATCCATTTTTTTATCGGTATAAATATCGCGACTTTCCATCATGTCGGGAAGCATTGTCACACCGGCAATGCCAGGGGGTTGTTTTTCAAAAGAAGCTTGATCTTCGAAAATTCCAGAACGTAATCCTCTTTTTAGTATTTCAATCTCTTTTCTTTGGCTTAATAATTGTTCATTTAAGCTATTCATGTCATTTTTTAAATAGGAAATCACTTTTTTAGAAACAATATTATCCTGACTTAAATCATTTACTTGATAACTCATTTTTTTGATTTCATTCTCTAAAATCATGATGTGTTTTTCTCTTTCTTTACTGCTGCTTTCAATTTGATCTATTTTTTCCAAAGTTTCCTGTTTAGATTGTTCATGTAAATCAATAATTTCTTTGGGATCAAAATTTTTTGCTTGCTCTGTTTGATGTGCCCCCACATTAGAGCCCGAAGAGGGGGGCGTGGCAGAATTTCCTTGAGATTCATTACTTTTAGGAAAATCATTTGGATTTGAAACACAGGACGAAATAAATAAGGTAAAAATAAAAACACCTATAATTTGGAAACTTTTTATCATAATCCATTATCCTCTAATATAAGAGCATATTATTATTTCTTATATTAAAGATATTTTTTTAATACAGGGGTGAATTTATTGCCGTGCCTAATGGAAAAGTAACTCGGCTTTAATTTTCTCGAGATAGAAGTTGTTTTATTTGGGAGATAAGTAATTTTTGATAATGAGAATGATCTTTATTTAATGTTTTTAAAAAAGGATGAGAAAATATTTCATTTAAAAGATTTATTGATTTTTCAGTGTAAAAAAGAGACATTTCTTCCGCTTTTTCAATTCCAAGTAATTTTACAGCAGTAAATTTATTTTGAATTTCATCTTTACCCGCTGTTTTACCTAATTCTTCGTTTGTTTTTGTGGCATCGAGAATATCATCTCTGATTTGAAATGAGAGTCCAATGAAAACACCCGCCTCTTTCATTTTTTTTCTAAAACTATAAAGATCTTGTTGGGATATGGTTTGTTCCCAGGTTGAAATACCGCAGATTCCGCCTAGGGCAAGGCAGGAGCCTAAAAGTTTGCCCGTTTTATTTTTATGAACGCATTCCATTTGCTCCCACGTCACATGAGTGGCGCCTGTAAGAGAAATATCAAGCCATTGTCCCCAAATCATTCCAGAAGCACCCGCCCCCTCTGCGAGATCTTCAATTAAATGGCTTAAATAAAGTGCATTTTGATTTTTATGCCAGACTGTTTTTGCCAGTAAGGAAAAGGCTTCTGTCAGCAGAGCATCACCCACGAGGAGAGCCTTTGCTTCACCGTAAACTTTATGCGTTGTGGGCAATCCCCTTCGTAAATCATCATTATCCATGCAGGGTAAATCATCATGAACTAAGGAATAGGTATGAATTTTTTCAATAGCTAAAGCTGATTTTTGAGCCACTTCCAGGGCTTCTGAGCCGCCTAAAGCTCCCGCGCATAGTAAAGTCAAAAGGGGGCGAATTCTCTTTCCTCCTGCTTGTAGTGGGTAAGTATAAGCTTTTGAAATTTCAGAGTAAAAATGGTCGCATTGCGCAATGGAGTCCGCTGCGATGGCGCACTTCTCAATATCTGATGCAATGAGTTTGAGTAGGCTTTCGATAGGAAGGAGAGAATAGCTCATTTTTGTGCCTTTTTCTTGAGAGATGCGTATTCAAGTACCAAAAACAAGAATCATGTAGCATATAGTCTAAGAAACTGCTTGCAAAAAAATGAAATTGTTTGTACGTTTTTCGCCACTGCGTTTTTTTAGCGCGTGCATGACAAAAGAATTGAGGAGTTAACTAAAATGCGCGATATCATTAAACTTATTTGTAGTGGTGATGGCAAGATTGCTTGCTCTGGCAACAATCTTTATTCAACTACAAAAAATAAAAAAGCATCTACAAAGAAGCTTGAGCTCAGAAAATACTGCAAATTTTGCCACAAGCACACTCTTCACAGAGAAAGCAAATAATTCCGTATTTGCCCGCTATTTAAAAACGCCTTTATGCTTAAAAAATGCAAGAAGGCGTTTTTATTTTTTGAAAAAAGCTATGCTGAAGAAATATTAAAAATAAACTCATAAATTCATAAAAATGTTTAATTATATTTTCGGAAATCTTAATGTAAATGTTGTTCCTTCATTGAGAAGGGAGCTCACTGAAATATTTCCACCATGTTGTTTTATTAAAGAATATGTGATGGAAAGACCTAATCCTGTTCCTTGTCCTACCGTTTTTGTTGTAAAAAAAGGATCGAATATTTTATCGATAATTTCTGGTTTTATTCCACTTCCTGCATCTTGAATAGAAATGCAAATGAAATCTTTTTCATCATGTCTTTCAAATTCAATCCATCCTCCTTGTGGCATGGCTTGCATGGCATTTGTAATTAAATTTAAAAATATTTGTCCAATTTGTCCTGAATTTCCAACAATAATATCATCTGTTGTTTCATCTATATTCCAAACTATTTTAATATGTTTTTGTTGAAGTATGCCGTATGCAAGACTCACCGTTTTTTTAATTTCTTCAATTAAATGAATTTGATTTTTTTCGACAATTTTTGTTTCATGCCTTGCGAAACTTAATAGATTTTCGACAATTTCTTTACATTTTCGAGTTGCTAATTGTATTTGTTCCAAGTCATTTCGATGGGGGGAGTCTTTTTCTATTTCCGTTAAAATAATTTGTGTAAATGCTAAAATAGCAGCTAAAGGAGAATTGATTTCATGGGCAACGCCACCTGCGAGTTTACCAATAGCAGCCAGTTTGTCTGAATGGGAAAGGCTTTTTTCTAGTTTTTTTTCAACAGTAATGTCGCGATAATGAATAACGTAACGAGGAAATTTATGTTCGGCAGTGGGTGACATTAAATGTGCGCGGATAGCAAAGGTGTGATCTTTTATAAGTTGTGAACTATTCCATGCCGTGTCGGGATTTTTTTTATTTGTTGATTTTACAAGACAGTGTTTGCAGGGAGATGCTCTTTTAGCAAAAGTTTCGTAGCATTTTTGTCCAATTAAATCTTTAAAGCGAATGTCTTTCAGTGATTTTTGAATTGTTTGAAGATAGGCTTTATTTTGACGAATGATATTATAATTTTCATCAATAAGTACGAGAGGATCTTCAATGGTGTCAATCATAGTCAACCATTGAAGTTTAATATCTTCTACTAATTTCTTGCTAATAGGGGGTGACATACCCTCTCGCACAATGAATTAATGATGAATGAGTGGTTGATTTCCTATCGTAGCTACATTTGCTAATGCAATGGATTGAGCGTTTTTTAACTTCGTTTCCAGAGCATCATTGGTTTCCCAAGCTATTGCATGTAGCAAAACGGTATCCATGTGATCTACAGGAACAATTTCAAGTTGCTGTAATATATTTTTAGGAATTTCAAGCAAATCGCGTTCATTTTCCTTAGGTATGATCACTTTTTTAATGCCGCCGCGGTGTGCTGCCAGTAATTTTTCTTTTAAACCACCAATAGGCAATACCCTGCCACGCAGTGTGATTTCACCGGTCATAGCAACTTCACGGTTAAAAGGTTTTTTGGTCAGAGCGCTCACCAAGGCTGTGGCCATGGTAATTCCAGCGCTAGGGCCATCTTTGGGGATGGCGCCTTCTGGGAAGTGAACATGGATATCTATTTTAGAATAAAACTCATCTTCTAATCCTAAAAAGGATCCTCTAGAGCGCACATAGGAAAAGGCGGCTTGTGCTGATTCTTGCATAACATCGCCCAATTTTCCGGTGATTTTTAAATTTCCTTTGCCACTCATGACAGCAACTTCAGTTACTAATAAATCTCCACCGACTTCAGTATAGGCAAGGCCTTGACCCACACCAATTTCATTTTTCGATTCTTTTTCACCAATGCTGTATTTTCTTGGTCCAAGGTATTTTTGTACAAGGGCGCCATCGATAAGAGGCGCTTTCATTCCATCCAGAGGTGTTACTTTTTCATTTGTTTCTTTATTCTCTTTTTGTGTTTCTTTACTTTCTTTTAATTCTTTTTGCGCCTCTTTCTGTTCTTTGCTTTCTTTTGTTGACTTAGTGGGCGTTGGTTTTTTATTGCTCTTTAATAATTCGCGCGCAATTTTACGGCAGATACTTGAAATTTCACGTTCTAAATTACGAACGCCTGCTTCACGAGTATAATAACGTACCAACTCTTCAAGGGCAGAATTGTCGAACTTCAATTCGGATTTATCGAGTCCATTCGCTTTAATTGCTTTTTGAATAAGATGTTGTTGTCCGATATTGATTTTTTCTTGTTCTGTATAGCCACTCAAATGGATAATTTCCATACGATCTAACAATGGTTTGGGAACACCGCTGAGACTATTGGCAGTGGCAATAAAAAGAATTTGTGAAAGATCATAGTCCAAGTCGAGATAATGATCATTAAAAGCATGATTTTGTTCTGGATCTAGAACTTCCAGCATGGCGCTCGAGGGATCGCCGCGGAAATCGGAACTCATTTTATCGATTTCATCGAGTAAAACGACAGGGTTGCCGCTGCCTGCTTTTTTAATTGCATTTAGTATTTTTCCTGGCATGGCGCCAATATAAGTTCTTCTGTGGCCGCGAATTTCGGCTTCATCACGAACACCACCGAGAGCAATGCGTGAGAAAGTTCTGCCTGTTGAACGCGCAATGCTTTTTGCTAAACTCGTTTTACCAACGCCTGGAGGACCAACTAAACATAAAATAGGGCCTTTTATTTTATCGCTTAAGCTTGTTACAGCTAGATATTCAAGAATTCTTTCTTTTACTTTTTCAAGTCCAAAATGATCTTCGTTGAGAACATCTTCTGCAAACGCTTGATCTTTAATTGTAGGTGCATAATCTGCCCAAGGAAGCGATAAAACCGTATCGATATAATTTCTAACTACAGTCGCTTCCGCGCTCATAGGACTCATGCTGCGCAGTTTTTTGACTTCTTTTTTAAGCTTTTCTTTAGATTCATCGCTCAGTTTTTTAGTTTTTATTTTACTTTCAATTTCAGCGATTTCTGTTCTAATATCATCTGCATTGCCAAGCTCTTTTTGAATGGCATTCATTTGCTCATTTAAATAATATTCTTTTTGTGTTTTTTCCATTTGGCGTTTAACACGCGCACGAATTTTTTTCTCAACCCGCAATATTTCAATTTCTGATTGAATAATACTAAATATTTCCTCTAATCTTTTTGCAGGATCAATTGTTTCTAGAATGCGTTGTTTGTCAGCAAGTTTTAAATTTGCAAGTTGCACAACGAGAGTGTCTGCAAGTCTGCTTTCGTCTTCAATACTTGAGATGGAAAATACCATTTCAGGTGGTACTTTTTTATTTAATTTGACATAGGTGTCAAAAGCTTGTTTTACGGTTCTAACAAGAGCTTCATTTTCAGCAGAGCGACCGGAAGGCTCTTGAATCTCATTAATTTCTACAACAAGCATTTCATTTGATTCAACATATTTAAGTATGCGCCCGCGTTTTTTACCTTCAACAAGAATTTTCACTGTTCCATCGGGCAAACGAAGTAATTGTAAAATTTGCGCAATTGTCCCAAATTCATAAATTTCTTCAGGAAGCGGGTCGTTTGATTTGGGTTTTTTTTGTGCGGCAAGAAATATTTCTCGATTGCGTGCCATAGCATCATCAAGAGCTTTAATGCTTTTTTCGCGACCTACAAATAAAGGAACAACTGTGTGCGGAAATACGAGCAATTCCCTCAAAGGCAAAAGCGGTAATGTGCGGCTTGTCGTTTTTTTGTCAGCCATTTGAGCTACTCCTTTGTGGTCATGTGAATACTTTCAACCTCTTCATAACTATTCTATGACATTTAAATGGATTGGCAATACCATTTTTTTTTTACATCTATCTTCTAAACATTGTTAAAGAAACAGCATGTCATAGGTTCTTTCTCTAAAAAATTTTGGATTTCTTTTTTTCTTAGAAAAGCTTCCTAAATTTATTTGTCTGTTTAGAATTTCGGCAAGAGCTTTTTGATTAGTGAGACAAGGTAATGGAATTGCTCGCCGTACGACAATTTCTTGGCTCATTCAAATTTTATATATTATTATGAGGGAAGAAAATTTTTTCCTAATCCTTTTCGTAATTTTTAATTTTATTGCTTAATAATAAAGCTTCTCTATGCCAGGTATTGGCGCAAATCCAAATATGTCATTTTGGAAAGGATATTTAAAAATCTCCTCTTTTCTCTTTCTATTGTTGCCGTAACCGCAATAAATGTTCGCTTTGATACAGGTCAATTGGCCAGTAAATTGGGGCTAGGAATATACTACAGATTTTTAATCCATTTTCTTTATTGAATATTAAAACAATTTATTTTCTTTATTTAAGAATGGGAAGGGAACTAAGGGGTCTCCCAATTTTATATAGGGAAATATTCTTATGGATTTTTTGTCTATCTTTGATACTGAAGAAATTGATTCTTATATATTGAATCATTTTTGCTCATTTATTGAACTCTTTATCTTTGGCAGTTAGTAAGAAATATTTTGCAATTAATGGGGAATCATTCAAAATAATGTTCGGTACCAATAATGTTAAAGAAAGTTCAATCTTAATAGCTCTAAATAAGTTTAAATTTTTAAAAAAAGACTTAAGAGTATCTATAAAAAATCTTTTCGTCATATTGGATCAGATTTTTTCACTGCAAATCTTGCATTATGAGAGAATGAAATGTAAATACAAATTTCCGGGCAATCGGTCTCGTTAATTAACACATGGAGTTATTTATTATGGCTAAGAGTAAAAGTTCAATTTCAACTGTTCCTACAAGCGTAATCATCGCTGATGTTTCTGCTCGTTTCGAACAATTACCAAAGAAAATTACTAAAGAAGTTATTTCTGCATTTTTAGAAGCTATCGAAGACAATGTTGCCGGTGGTCATAAGGTTCGTATTGATAAAGTAGGAATTCTTACTTGTAAAGATCGCGCAGCTCGTAAAGGTCGCAACCCACAAACTGGCGAAGAGATTAAAATACCTGCGTCTAAAAAGATTAGTTTTCGCGTAGCGAAATCTTTGAAGGAAAGAGTTGGAGTTGCTAAGAAATCCGCAGTTAAAAAGAAATAAGTAAACTTATTTCTTTTTACTCGTTGTAATCTTCTTCGTGAGAGCCTGCCATAACAAGCTTGCTATCATCTAGCTTTGCATTGTTAACAGCATCTCTTAGCTTTTCGGAGGGATGAAAGGTGACAACGCGTCTTGCTGATATTTCAATACGCTGTCCTGTGTGCGGGTTTCTGCCGGGACGGCTTCTTTTTTCGCGGACAACCCACTTACCAAAGCCTGAAATTTTAACTTCTTCTCCATTTTCTAATTTAGATTTAATGGATTCTAAAATAGTTTCAACCAAGTTCTTGGCTTCGTGTGAAGAAAATTGAGTTTTAGCACGAATTAATTCGACAATCTTGTCTTTTGTTAGAGTCATAAGCATCCTCTTTAAGATAACTAGCAAGAACTTTTATAGTTCTATTTTTTCACATTCTTCTGGACAAACACAATCCCCATCAGTGTCAACTTTTCTCCTGTGGTCAATAGCCTTTACGACAAAAAATAGGAAAAAGGAAGCTTTTCTTGCTTACCATTTTTTTTTGAAAGATGCACGAGATTGTTTTTAAAACTTTAACATGCTATTGCTATTGGCTGTATTTTCTGTTTTTTCAGTCTTTAGGAGTCCCTTCAAAATGAAAGAATCCAACCAAAACACAGTCAACAGATCCTCACCAAAAACGTTGGGAGACCGCAAGCGATTTTTGACGGGAATTAAACCTTCTGGAGATGTTCATATTGGTAATTATTTTGGTGCTATTAAACCTTGTATTGATTTGTCAAAGGATGTTCAAAATGAAGTGATTCTCATGTGCGCAGATTGGCATGGACTGACAAATAGAGCGGAAATTATGCGCCCGGGGCAGTTGAGTCATCCGTTAATTGCCTTACTGCTCGCACTGGGATACAATATTAAAGAAAATTCCATAATACTACAAAGTGATTTTCCACAAATACAAGAAAACTCTTGGTATTTGTCCTGTGCCACGGCAGCAGGTTTATTGGAGCGCTCTCACGCGTACAAAGATGCCATTGCAAACGGAAAAGTTCCCACGGCAAGCTTATTGTTTTATCCTTCGCTTATGTCATCGGACATAATTACCTTTGACAGTCAATTTGTTCCCGTTGGAAAAGATCAAGCACAACATCTTGAATATGCATCAGATATGGCAAAGTTATTTAATAATCTTGTGGGTGTTGACGTATATATTGCGCCACAAGGTGTTATTCAGGAAACACCAACGTTAATAGGAACCGATGGCGAAAGAAAAATGAGTAAGAGTTATAATAATATATTACCTGTTTTTGCGACTAAAAAAGAGCTAGAAAAATGTGTCAAAGAAATTAAGACAGATTCAAAAGGTTTAAACGATCCTAAAGATCCCAATTCTTGCGTTATTTTTCAAATATTTAAATCTTTTGCATCTGATGATGCCATTGCATATATGAAAGAAAAATTAGAAAAAGGTGTGGGTTACGGATATGGTCACGCCAAAAAAGATTTCGTCGATGAGCATGAAAAAGTTTTTGGGAGTCATCGGGAACGTTATGAATATTATTGTAACAACTTTAATGAAGTTAAAAAATTATTAGAACCAGGCTATGAAAAAGCGCGAAGCTACGCGGACAATGTCACGAAGCGTGCGCGCCAAGCATTTGGATTAAAATCATATCTTAATTAATTTTATTAAGAGCAAGCGTCATTTTTTGAAACGCGATGAATTTTTAAAGTGTTGGTTGGTAGCATCTGACTGACTGGAATTCCTCCCGTAATAAGTACGAGATCTCCTTCTTTAACGTAACCTTCTTTTGCTAAATATTTCGCAATTTCTGAAAATGCCGTATCGGTGTCATAAAAAATATTGTTCAATACGCCAATCACACCCCTAACTAAACAAAGTTTACGAACCACATCGGGGCGGGGGCTAAAAGCAATGATAGGAGTTTGTGGGCGATATTTAGCCACATAACGTGCCATGCTCCCCGTTAAAGTGAGGCAAATGATGGCTGTTGCTTTCATTTTTTCTGCAAGTTCCACTGTTGTTCTTGCAAAGACTTCGGCTGAGGTTTCGGCGCTCATTTTACTGAGTGGAGTGGGCTCAAAAGGCGTGATGCTTTTGCTTTTGTCAACGCGATCTAAAATATTGCGCATGGTCGCAACCGCCAGCTCGGGATATTTGCCTGAAGCGCTTTCCCCTGAAAGCATGGTGGCATCGGCGTGATCAAATACAGCGTTGGCAACATCGCACACTTCTGCTTTGGTGGGGCGTCTGTGTTCAATCATGGAGTCGAGCATTTGTGTCGCCACAATCACAGGCTTGCCGTGATTTAGAGCGGATTCGATTATTTTCTTTTGATAGGCAGCCACATTGGCAAAACCACATTCCACACCCAAATCACCACGTGCCACCATAATACCGTCTGAAACATCGCAAATTTCATCGATATGATGCACGGCGCTCAGCATTTCCACTTTCGTAATCACAGGAGTATCCGCTCCCAGGGCGCGCAACATCATTTTGAGTTTGGCAACATCAGCAGGGGTTTGTACGAAGGATAAAGCGACATAATCAACACCTTGTGCTACTCCAAAAAGGAGATCTCGAATGTCTTTTTCTGTTGTCGCAGGAATAGAAAGATGACATTCTGGAAAATTAACTCCTTTTCTTGATTTTAAAAATCCGCCATGGGTGACTTCACAATCCACATCGGAACCGCGAATGTCTATAATTTTCATGGAAAGCAAACCATCATCAAGAAGAATGCGCGCTCCTACTTTAACGTCCGACGCCAATTCGCGATAATCGATAGGAAGAAATTCATTGCTAGTTTGTTCCGCCGCATAGCGCAAAGTGAGTCTTTGGCCGCGGGTCAGTGTCATGCCGCCGTTGATAAGTTTTCCTGTACGTATTTTCGGTCCTTGTAAGTCTTGTAAAATGGCAACTTGAATGTTTTTTTCTTTTGAAATTTCACGAATTAAAGAAATATTTGCAGCGTGGACAGCATGATCTCCGTGAGAAAAATTAAGTCTTGCTACATTCATTCCGGCGTCAATGAGTTTAACGATCATCTCTTTTGTGCTCGAAGACGGTCCAATCGTGCAAACAATTTTTGTTCGGGGAAGATTATTGAGATCCATTTTTATCCTCTTCTGGGTTAATAAGAATATTTCTTGAATTCATGATTTGTTCTATTTGAATTTCAGTATCAAAAAGTTTGGATTTTAATTTTTCAATCAGAGCATAGGCTTCATCAAGTTTTTCAGTGAGTTCATCAATGGGTATTTTGTCGTTTTCCATGCTGGAAAGAATATGATTCACTTGGGCAAGCATGGTGTTGTAATTTGTATTTTCCATGTTTTTTCCGTGTAATAAAAGGTCATAATATTAAGAAGGTTGATCGTTCTTAAGGTTGATCCCGTTCACAGACACATCTACAAAGATATGTTGATTTTCGCAATCATTTGCGAATTTAAGTTTGAGGGAATGGGGAGGTGGATTTTTTAAAAAATCTTTCCCTGTGATAAGTGTTCCATTATCGTCATAAACGAGAGCATAGCCTCTTAAAAGAGTTTGAGAAATACTGGATTGAAAAGCTTTTAAAACTTGTGAAATCCCTTTAATTTGTTTTTTTTCAGATTCTATTCTTTTTCTTGCGGCATGACATAAACGTTGTTCTAGTGAAACTAAAAGTTGTTTCTCTTTTGATGTGCGCTTGAGTAATAAACTCGTCATTTTTTCTAATCTAGAGAAAAACGTATTCAAATGAAACAAAATATTTTCTGTTAAAAATCGTGCTGCCGCTGTTGGTGTTTTTTCGCAGTGATAAGCAACTTCATCGGCAATGCTTGTGTCATCAAAGTGGCCTACCGCCGTAATAATCGGTAGAGGACTTAAAGCAATTTGAGTAGCAATATTGAGATCGTCAAACCAGCGCAGATCGAGGCGGCTGCCCCCACCACGTGTGATCACAATGCAATCATAAAGGTGAGAATTTAGGGTAATGTATTTTAAGGCATGAGCTACATTTTCAGAAGTTTTTTCCCCTTGCATATTGCAGTCAAATAATGTGATTTGAAAAGAAATATGTGATATGCGAAGTTCATCATAAAAATCGGCGCAGGCGCGGCTATTTTCAGCGGTAATAAGAGCTATTTTTAAGGGAAATTCTTTTAATTTTAATTGCTTATTTTTGTGGTATAAATTTCTTTTTTTTAATTCCTGAATAATTTGTATTCTTTGTAATGCCAGTTCTCCTTGGGTAAACTGAATATCAATGTCATCAATTATAGCATTTATTTTTGAACCTTCTTTTCTAAAGTCACAGGTTACTAATACTTTAATTCGTGTTCCATCTTGAAATAAAATTTTCGAAATTTTCTCGTTTAGTTGAGTTTTTTTATTAGCCCACAAAATACAAGAAATACTTGCTGCTCTTAAACTCAAACTTGAAAATTCATTTCCAGCGCTTTTGTCTATCAAGTCAAAAAAAACATGACCATTTGTTGATTTAAAACTTGAAATTTCACCACATATCCAGTATTTTTCGGACAAATTTTTTCTTATAATAGCTTCAATAAGTAAAACAAAATGTGTGACACTCATAGCCTTATTATCAGGTAAATTTTCAACATTTAATTTTTCAGAGTTTTTTTGTTGATCCTCATTTTTTTCAGGTAAATGAGAATTACGATCATTTGAATTTATTAGCAAAGAGAAACCAAGTTCTTTAATTAAAGATGCAGAAACTTCACTTTGAATGAGCCACCAATTTTTTTGCGCGGCGTCCCATTTTCCTCCTGCTTTTTTTATTTGCTCTTTTATTGTAAAAGTATCTCCAGTAAGAATGATCTTGTTTTCAGAGGTATGATAAAACCTATTCATTTTCTCTCTTTGTAAGTAATAAAATATTTTAAATTTGCTGGCAAGGATGGAAAAAAGTGAGACCATACAATGAGATCTTCAGAAAGATGAGAATAGGATTTGCGCGGTGATTCAAAGGAATAAAGTAAAGAAAAATCAGTAAAATTATTAAAATTTAATGAATTGCTTACTATGAAATTGCCATTTGGATGTGCCACGTATTCACCCATTCCAATTTGAAGTTGGTTTAATTGTTTCCCATCTTTTTGTGCTTCAATTCTATAATCATTGCTAAAACTATCTCCATTCAACAAGCAGCTGACTTGCCACTCATCTATAACCTCTTCACTTTGGATTTTCAATTCCACATTGTAATATTCCTGTTTCAAGTCAAATGAAAATTGTCCAATTTTTATATTTTTATTTGAAAAACATCTTAATATTCTATCCTTAGAATAAATTTTAAGTTTCGCGCTTTTGAGATTTGAAAAAGAAAATACCAGATCGCGCATTTGGTATTTCGATCTTTGTTCATCTATAATGCTAAGAAATTGTTTCATTTTGTTAAAAGGAATGGAAAAATTTTTATTTGTAAAGTAGTTTTCCTTATTAAATATAAAAGCCTCTTCTTTTTCTGATTGAACTACAATTGTGTTTTGCTTTGTTAAGTTCTCCTTAGTTATTTCTTTATTTCGTATAATTTTATTTAGTATATCGGTAACAATATTTTGTTGAATAGGATTTTTATCATATGTAGTTTTAATGTAATTCATAATATTGATCATTGAGCTATTAGGTATTATCATTAGTATCGATTGATTCGACTGTAATGTTGATTTATTGAAGTCAAAATTATTGCCATTTATTATAAATAGGTTTGACTTTTTGTCTAATTTTTTGATTATATTATATAATATATCTTCATTGTCATCAGAGTTAGGGTTGATATCTATTCTGACAAATTCAGCATTGGAATTATTAACAATATCAGGAATAAGGGAATCAATATTGGATATCGAGCTTTCTCTATTTATTTTGACGAGTGTATTTGCAAATTCAATAGATTCATCATCATTTTTTTTGTTAAAAACATTGATTCGAAGTAAATCTTTAAAGTTGGAATTAATTAAATTAAAAAAGTTTTTTTCTTTTTCCTTAAATAAATCTTGTGAATTATAAGTAAATCCATTGTTTATTTGCGATGTAAATGTTTCTAAAGTCTTTATATTTTGACTATATTTTGAAGATATTGGAAATGAGTTTTTGTTATAATAAGTGTATTCTTTTGGAAAAATTTCGTTAATTTTATTCAAAAAATTATCGCTCAAATTTTTTGATTTAATTGTTATAAAAATTGATTTGTTTTTATATTCGGTATTATCAACACCCCTAAAAAATAAAACTCCTGATGAATTTTTATTCCATGTGATTGCAATAGTTTTACCTTCTTTAGGTTGTGTGATTTTTATCTTTGTTATTTGATTATTTTTTATTTCTAAATTATCGAATGTTTTGTCCTCATAAGTTATATTAAGATAGCTCATTGTATCAAGCTTATTTGCAGGGACTCCCTTACTTTCAAATATGAGTGTTTTATTTAATAAATTATCTAGACAATCACATGATATAATTTCTCCTGGAACTAAAATAATAGAATTCACTTGAATGGTTGTTTTTTTATCGTTTCCATACTGATAAGTTAATAAGCTTGAGGAAAATTCTGTTTTTTGAATATTTATCAGAACTTTATCGTTATATCTAAATTCATTAAAATCTTGCTGCTTAGATTTCATTTTTTTTGTGAAATGGAAAAGATCAAATAAATTTTTATCTTCCACTCTTTCTGATTGGTTTAATACTTGCAAGATTTTTTTATCAATATTTTCTTTTATATATTCATCTATATTAAAACTTTCAAGTACAGCTTCAATTTTACTAAATGATGTTAGAAAAGTATAGGCTTGATTTCGAAATGCAAATAAAATGGAAAGTATAATTATAATAAAAAAAATTATCGCGGTATTTCTATCTGTTTTTTTTGTTTTCATAATTTATCCGAAATGACTACAAACATTTTTTTAAAAAGTGTATCGCTAAGCATTAATGAAAAATCATTTTTAAAACTATCTTCAATAATTTTATCACAAATTTCATCGTTATTCTGCATATTTTTTTTGAGAGTTATTTTTTGAGGAATATCATTAGATATTTTTTCATAAAATGACGATGATAATAATTTTTGATCTGTATTATAGCAGTCAATTTTTCTCTCTAAATTCATGGAGTAAATAGTTGAATCATTTAAATTATAAGATAATCTATTATCTATAAAACTTGCTTTATTTAATGAAATATTTTCCTTGTTTTTTTCTTGATAGACTTCAAGGTCTTTTTGAGGATAATTAATAAGTTCTTTTTCGGCAATTTGATTGATTGTTAGGTATTTTTTATCTTCAATTTTTGTTTTTCTTAGTGTAATTAATTTCGCAAACATTGAATGTGAGTCCAAATATAACATTTTTGTATTGAATTTTTCGCTTTCTAAGGTTTCATTAATTTTTTCTATTATTTTTAAAATATTTATTGCCCCAATTTTGGGGTCAATAAAACTTATTATAATTTTGTTTTTTGAAGTTGGAGAGTTAATTCCCTTATACAAGTCTGCTAAAACAAGTTGTTCTCTGTCTAAATAAGAGTTTAAACATAATGAACTAGGAGTATAGTTTAATAGCATAGATGGGGTTAAAAAGACAAGTAATGGATTTAAGTTTTCAAGCATTGAATATTTAAAGATACTATTTAAATCGTTATCACATGTTACGCCACCATCAAAATTATTTATAATGCCACCTAGGCTTGAAGGATTACCAATATTACTAATATATATAAATTTATCTTTTCTTCTGTAGTTTTCTATAAAGTTTTTTAAGTAAATAATATTTGAATTACTAGGGATTTCATTACGAATGCCGGATTCATAAGGAAGAAGAGCAGTAATAAGTGACGTAAAATTTGAAGCATTATTATTTGAAACGAGCGATATGTTGTCTTCTTGGAGCTTGAAATTCTCTTTTAAGTAGTTATAATTATAAGTTTTTTTGAGATTATTTAAATCTTTTTCAGTAGTGTTATCTACTATAAAAATGAGCTCTGAATTCTCCATATTTTTTTTGGTTTCTTCTCTAAAATTACTCGTTTTTCTCCAATCATAAATTAGATAAAATATACATATAAAAAAAATAAAGTATGTTCTCATTCTTTTATTTGCGTTTTTGTTATTTATATTTATAAATAACATTATTAATGAAATTAATATAAAATAGAATAATGTAATATTTATTAATTTTGATAGGCTGATTATAATTTCAGAGTTAAGATTGTTAATTCCAAAATAGAATCCATCATTTTTTGCAGTAAATATAAATATTAAAGTGATTAGAAATGAAAAAAATCTTTGCACTTTTATTTGAGATTTAATTAAAATAATTCCCACACAAAATCTAAAAATAATAGTAGGGATTAATATGGCTATAAATAAAACTGAGGAAAGTTTTAAAATACTATAAATACTTGGATTGCTAATAGATTCAATAAACAAATTTTTTGGAAAATAAATAGAAACGTTATTTTTCCAATTTAATATATCTAATATTGTTTTAATGGAAACATAAGATATTATGGCTGGAATTATGAAATAAAAATAGTTTTTATCAATTGAAAATTTTGATATATTAGATATGGTTGACTTTGAAAAACTATGTTTATTCATTTTATTATTCTCTGTAAATTAACATTGGTTCCATTTTTTTAATAAAATTCTGTGCATCAATTTTTGATTTTTTTAAACTAGATTTCAAAATATCTATTGATTTATTTTCTCCTGATTTTGAAAATAAATTATACCAATCATCTGTCCCTAATATGAGATTAATGGGTAAATCTTCATAATTATACTCATAACCAGGTTGAGCCCATTTGAATTCGTCTGAATGTTCACTGCAGCAATAATATAAAAAGCTCATACCTAATGCAAATAAATCTAGATTTTCAGGTTTTCCAATGTGAAATTGAATTCCATCACATATTGTATTTGTATATTTATTAAATGTTGGTCTAAATTTATGATTTCTTAAAAAGATAGAATTAGAAATTTTCTCATCATATAAATATAAATTACTATTGTCATTTAAAAACTGAATACATTTTTTTGCATTAAGCCAAGGAGATCCTATGAGTTGAAAAGGAATTGTAGAACCTCTTCCTTCACTAATATTTGTTCCTTCAAGCGTTACAAATGAAGGAAACATAAATGCGGATTCCCATGAAGGTATGTTGGGTGAAGGCATAGCCCATTTTATATTTTTTAGCTTAATAATGTCTAAATTCCTCGTTAAATTTTCAACTGTAATAACCTCATATTTAATGTCTAAATTATCACATTGAATAAAGTAATATCCTAATTCTCCCATTGTTAAACCGTGTCTCATAGGAATATCATACCAACCTACAAAACTGTGCCATTTTGTTTCGAGTCTGTTACCTTCGACATAGTTCCAAAAGTTATTTTTATTTTTTTGACATAGCCCCAAAGGATTCGCTCTATCAAGTACTATTACTTTTTTATTATGTTTAGCACCTGCTTTCAAACAAGCTGCTAATGTCAACATGTATGTATAAACTCTACAACCAATATCTTGTAAGTCAACAATAATGGTATCTACATTTTCTAGTTGTTTTTCAGTAGGCTCTCGTGTGCTCGAATATAAACTATAAAGAGGAACTTTTTGCCCATCTTGAAAAATATAAAAATCATCGGGCGTTTCTTTCATATTATCTTGTTCTGTTTGTGAATAACCATGTTGGGGGCCAAAAATACATGTTACATAAGAATTGAATGAATTGTTTGCTACTTTATAAATAACTTCTAAACTCGGTTCAAAGGATGAGTTTGCCGATGTCTGATTACATACTACCCCAATTTTTCCTAAATTTTTTAAAATATTTGTTTCTGTTTTTAATCTATCGATAGCTGGTTTCATTTATCCCTCACAATTAAATGATATTTTAAAATAAATTTGATCTGTTAAAATTGAAATGTCTTATTGTTGTTATATGCAACGATTGCCCAGTTAAGTCGCCTCGGTATTCTCCGATTCTTTTTTCAGTCCTTGTTTATGATGGCATAACAAAATTTAAAAATAAAATTTTTAATGCCGCCGTAATAAGAAATAAAATCTTTTACGCTGATTTTAAACGAGGAAAATGGCAATCATGGATGATTGCTAACCCTTGATAGAGGGTGTTTGTTCGTTTCATGGAGGAAACAGGTTATGGGTTTACGAATTCAGACCAACATGCAGGCTCTCAATTCACAAAGAGCACTTACAAATTCTACGTTAGCAAATGATTTGTCTAATGAAAAATTAAGTTCTGGTTTTCGAATTAATAAGTCAGCCGATGACGCTGCCGGACTTGCTATTAGTGAAAAATTAAAGGCAGATATTCGAGGCCTAAATATGGCAAAACGTAATGCTAATGATGGTATCTCATTGGTGCAGGTTGCAGAAGGCGGTATGAACGAAATTAGTAATATTCTCAACCGTCTGAGAGAACTCTCTGTTCAAGGTGCATCAGATACGATTGGTAATAATGAGCGTAACTTTATCAATAAGGAATATACAGCATTAAAAGATGAAATTGACCGTATTACAAATTCTACTGAATATAACGGCAGTTTACTTTTAGTTGGTAAGAATATTGAACAAGATATTCCTGATGAGAAAATGAGAAGTCGTGCAAATATTCCTCCCTTTGAAGTTCAAGTTGGTAAGAACTGGTATGAAGGAGTGGATGCAATAGGTGTTGATAATCCTTTTGGTAGAAACCCTGTAAACATCATTCGTATTAAATTTGATCAAATCAACACAAGTACAATTGGATTAAATTTAGGTCGCGGGAATGATGAGAGTGAAGGATCTATTGGTACCTATATTGAAGGTGGAAACTCAGTTGACTCTAAGCAAAGATCACAAAAATCAATTGCGAAACTCGATGATGCTATTAATACTATTGCAGGATTCAGAGCTGATTTGGGTGCTATCCAAAGCCGATTAGGATCCACGGTTGCGAATTTGGCGATTCAAAGTGAAAACTTCTCCGCTGCAAATAGCCGCATTCGCGATACAGATTTTGCGGAAGAAACTTCACGCTATACGCAAAGCAATATTCTAAAACAAGCTGGTATTGCTGTGTTAAGCCAAGCAAATCAATCTCCTGCAGCAGCTTTGAAACTGTTGGGATAGTTTGATCTGATTGTGTCAGAGTTCTTCAATTAATTCTTAAGAAAAAAGCTTTCAACACCCTTGAAAGCTTTTTTTATGTGCAAAAATATTTTACTTATAATTTTTATAATTTTTTGTAAAAAATAAAATATTATAAAATAATTTGACAATTTTTCTAATATAAATAAATTTTTATTTCTTATCTGATCAAAGATGATAGGATTTTTTTATAATTAATACAGGGATTTATAATATATGATGCGAAGAATATTTATTTCTTTAAGCGCCCCAATGCTTTCCTTTTTTGCACTTAGTTTGCATTGTGAACTTAGAGCATTTCATCTTAATGATGCTAATCCTAAAGTAACAGAGCCAGCGAAACCTATCTCCGATAAGTTTTTAAGGGCAAATGTTATTTTATCTTCACAAAAAATGGGAATCGTAGGTGAAAATTTTTTAGGGTTTAGTTATGAAAAATCAATATTATCTACACCGCATTTTCAGGCAGATAATAAAGCTCTTATTCGATTTTTTTCTAATTTGGGGACAGGTGTTTTGAGAATTGGTGGTAATACAGTAAATCAGACAGAATGGCATCCAGAAGGAGAAGGTTATATTCCTTTTAAAACATCTCCCTCAGACATTGAAAGACTCGCCGGATTTTTAAGAGCTGTAAATTGGAAGGTGATTTATGGTTTAAATGCCGCCACATCACTTGAATATGAAACTGCAAATGAGGCTGATTTTGTTTTACAAATTTTAGGAGACAGATTAGAAAGTTTTGAAGTTGGCAATGAACCCGATTTATACCATAAAAATAAATTACGACCCGAAAACTATACTTATGATCATTTTTTGTTTGATTGGGATTATTTTACTTCTGCAATTAAATATGTTTCTTTAAACCCTGTTTTTTCAGGTCCAAGTTCAGCGCACTACTATGCTAAATATACTATTCCTTTTGCGTCAGATAGAGGAAATAAAATTAACCAATTAACTCATCACTATTATCGAGCAAATGGAAAAAGCCCCGATGCAACCATGGATTTGCTTTTAGCTCCTGATAGAAAACTCATATTAAGCTTAATTGAAATGAACAAAGTAACTAAACTAAATAATATTCCAAATGGCTATCGTATGGTTGAAACTAATTCATTTTATAATGGAGGTGCAGATGGTGTTAGCAATGCTTTTGGCTCTGCATTATGGCTCATTGATTACTGCTTTACACTTGCAAAGTATGGCGCTGTTGGTGCAAATTTTCATGGGGGTGGTAAAATAGGAGGTTATACACCAATATCAAGTCACCGTAACGGCCAAATTGTAGGTGCTGAAGCAATATATTATGGAATGTTACTTTTTTCAAAGATGCTTCCTGGTGAAATATTAAATAGTAAAATTAAATTAAAACATGATAATAAAGAAAATTTTTTGAAAACCCATTCTGTGATCAAATCGGATGGTGAAATTGCGACGGTTCTTATAAATACCAGTCGCATTCATTCGATTAAAACAAAAGTTATTTATCATAAATCAATTTCTTCTGCTACAGCTATGTTGTTAACAGCTCCCCATCTTGAATCCACAAAGGGATTCCAGTTTGCAGGAAGTTCAATCGAGATTAACGGTCAGTGGTCTCCAGTAAATATTTCTTTTATATTTAATTCTAAATATGCTTTAGAGGTTAGTGTTCCTTCTGGAAGTGCCATTTTAATTCAAGCAAATTAATTTATTTAATACTTCATCGTAATATAATAGAATTTGACATTTTAAATAAGACAAGTTACATTGTAATAAAATAAATTTTATTACAATGATTAAAATTTGTTAATTTTTTAAATAAAATCGAATTAATAAATTTATTTGAGAATTATCAAAACTTATTATTAATAAGGTGACAATTTTTTATGCACAAATTGCAAAAGTTTGACATTGCTAAATGTTACTCAAATAAATTTAAAAATCTTTCACTAATGGGCGGCGATATTCGTAAAATGTTTATGCTGGGTCAAAAAATCAAGCTAGAAAATCCAAGTTTTGATTTAATAGATCTTTCCTTAGGAAATCCTGATTTAGAACCTCCCCTAGAAGTGCTTTCTTCTCTTAAAGAATTGCTTATGAGCTCTGAAAAAGGTCATCACCGGTATATGGATTCCGCTGGTTTACTTGAGGTGAGAGATTATTTGGCAAAAGAACTTTCTAAATCCGAAAAAACTCATATTGCACAGGATTCTGTTTATTTAACGGTTGGAGCAGCCGGTGGAATTCAAATTTTGTTAAGAACTTTTATCGAAGAAAATGATGAAGTGATTATATTTGCACCTTATTTTCCAGAATATATCCCTTATGTAGAAAATTATAATGCAAAACCTATTATTGTTAAATGTGATAAAAAACATGAACCTATTCTTGATGATCTCAGAAAAAAAATCAGTTCTAAAACAAAAATGGTTCTGATGAACTCTCCCAATAATCCTTCAGGCATTGCCTATAGTAAAAAAACCATTGAAGGTATTGTCCATATTCTTGAGGAGATCAAAAATAAGAAGGGGCATGTAATTCAACTTGTTTCCGATGAACCTTACTCACGTGTTATATATGATGAATCTAAGGTCGTGCCTTTAATGAATTTGTATGCTCATAGCTGGCTTGTGCGATCTTTCTCAAAAGATCTGGGTTTAGCGGGGGAGCGTATCGGTTTCATTGCGTGGCGTGGGGAATTTGCTTTTCCAGAAATCATAAACGCTTTTAGAAACGCGTCCCGCGTTCTGGGCTTCGTTTCGGCACCAAGATTAATGCAAAGAATTATACCTGTTGCTTATAACGCCAAAGTGGATGTTCAAATATACAAGAACAGAGTCGAAAGTTTTATTCG
>NZ_CP017834.1:2057337-2283344 GCF_001907975.1 Silvanigrella aquatica | reverse complement strand
GGGGCTTTTTTTGTTTTTTTATACCTTACTTAAAGATATGTGTATATTGTTCGAAAGGAGTAAATTCTCTAGCTAGTTTATCAGTAATTTTTTCGCGCGCATCAAGCTTAAGATTAGTTTTATAATCATTATAATATGATAAATTTACATTGAACCATTTTAAACCACCACTTAATGGTCGCGTATCATTATGTACCGTAATTTTTATATGGAAGTTATGTAATTGTTTACAAGTAGAATTAAGAAAAGATGTATTTTGATTTAATTCAATATCATTAAATACGTTTTTATTTATAATCTCCTTTGTTTCAATAGCTGCGCCTTCAGTGTTAATTTCACTGTTATGTGACATTTGTAAATCTAAATATGAATCATAATTATATGAATCAAGTTTAACGGAACATTTTTGAAAAGCAATTAGCTTATTAGACTTATTATAAAATATTTTAAATATTGCAATTTGCTGATTGTACTTTGGAAAAATAGTCTCACCTATTGTTATATTATCTGACACGGAAACATTTGTTAAATCAAGAAAAGTATATAATACCATATTATTCCCAATTTTTTCCTCGTTATTTTCAATAAATAAAATTTTCTTTAAGCTATCTTTATGCGATTTTATACTTTTACTATCTCTTTGATATTCTCCTATTTCAGGATATTTTTCTGCTGGTGGAGCCGTCGGAGCTAAATCTGAACCAGGAGATCTTGTTACTATAATTGAACCCAATTCAGCTGAATCAGTTGCTAATTTAGCATCTGGATTTGTTTTAGACGAATCTGAATTACTACAGGAAATTAGTGCTGTACCCAGAGAAAAGATAAAAAATGACCTTAAAATAAAAGACATAACACACCTCAGCCACAATATTATGGCAAAAATATCCTAAAATATCAGAATTAAAGTAAATATTATCTTATATCTAAGTTTTATTCTGATGTTTTATTATACAATAATTGTTATTACATTGTGCTTAAAATATTATTAAAAAATAGCAGTTTTATGTATATTTAAAATTATAAATAATTACTTTTTAAACATGCTAAAAAATATTTAATATGTTTAATTAGGAGAAATATTATTTATTAGGTGAGTTTATTTTTTGATTTATAAATTTTTTAATGTAATCTAGAGCTTTATTTCTAATAAAATCTATTTCCATTAAAATTTCATGTTTAGAATTTTCTAAAACAATTTTTTCACAATTTTCATTATTTTTTGAAAAAATATCTTGAGCAGAATTTCTAACAACAGTGTCGACTTCTGCCTGGAGAAGTAAAATAGGAATATTCATTTTTGCGAAATGTTTACGGCAAGTTCTTGATGCGCCAACGGCTTCTTTTAGCCATTGAAATGTGGGACCGCCTAATTGCATGTCCTCTATTTCATCGATATGTTTGCGCCAAACAGAATATCTTGCTTTTGAGTGCGTCACATCATTTCCTTCAAAGGGTCTAAATGGAATACAATCTGTTTGTCCAAATGCATATTTATTAGCATAATTTAATTTACACATTAAACTTAAAATTCCATAAACTGGAACTTCTAGAATATGATAGGGGGTTAGCATTATTTCATGCATGGGCGCGCTTAAAATCACTCCATTTGGGTTTATTTTCTTTTCATTTACAGCAAGAGAACAAATGGCGCCACCCATGGAATGGGCAATGAAAAAAATGGGGAGATCGTTTTTTTGGCTGCCTGATACTTGTTCAAAAAAGTAACAAAGATCGTCGACATAGTTTTCAAATTTATCAACGTATCCTCTTTTTTCTTGATTTAAAAATCTTCCAGAAAAACCCTGACCACGATGATCGTAACAGTATACAGAAAATCCAGATTCGCATAAATTCATAATGAGTTCAGAATATTTTAAATAGGATTCATTATATCCTGTGCATAATATTATTTTAGCAGTTGCATTTTGAGCAAGAAAAGTGCGGCATGAAATCGCAACATCAGCAACACCTAAAAATTGTTCTGAAACTCCTTTTGCCTTATAAAATGGAATAATTGTATCTTTGTATCTTTGGATACTTTTTTCAACGGTACTTTCTGAATTTTCTTTTTCCAATTCTTGATGGAATAATATCTCTTTTTCCACTCTTTATCCTTTAACATCATCTGTTTGCATGTATAAAAAACTTTCTCGGATCAGAATATTTACTAGTATAAGTTCTGTAAATATAAAAATTTGCAAAACTGGTAGCGCCTTCTGTTGAGTTATTGTTAAATGCTTTATATGCCTTAATGTAACTCACATAGACTTCTTTAATTTTTTTAAATTCATTACCTGTGACATCAAAATTGCCCATATCTCAGAGTCCTTATTGCTAAAATGACTAAGACAATTCATTCAATATAGGTATCGGCAATTAGGATTTTTTTTGTAATTTTAAAAAATGGAGTCATATTCGAAATGAAACTAATAAAGCCTATTTAACCTTTCAACATCTTTGATTTTTAAAAATAACCGCACCTGAATTTTTAGTTTAATTCTTCCAATAAATTCAATATCTTCATCTAAAGAACAGAGAGAAAACAGTTCTTGAAGTTTTGTGAGTTGAGAAGGGGTCACAGAATCGGCGTCGATTTGTTTGTAACATACCTTAATCATTCCAATTTTTGCAAGTTCTGCCCGCAAGAGTTCATCGTCAGGATGGTTCCATAGTAGGTGTAGATTTTGATTTTTATCTTTGCTTTCAATAATATAATTAATTTCTTTGGCTTTTTTAATGTGTTCCCATGGGTTACAATTAATCCAATTGCCGCAAGGTAATACCCACCCACTAATTTTGAAATGAGAGTTGCTCTGCATTTTTTCCATCCATTACTAATTTTAAATATCCTATCCGAAAAGGGTAATAAGTACAATAAGTTGATAAAAATAAGTGGTTATTTTTATAAAAATGGTTAATTTTATAGCAAAATCAACGATGAGTCTGATATTTAATAAGAATTGGTAAGGCATTATGCTATTAAGAAAAAAATCATCTAATCAGACTCACAAAATTGCAGGATACACCACCTTTGGTATCTTAGGAATGATAGTATTGATAGCGTGTCTTTCCTTTATTGTGTTGCCTAAAATATCAATTTTTAAAGCAAAGGGACAACAGTCTGAAGCAAGAATAAAATTGGTACGTATTTACAATTCCATGTACGCTTATAAATTAGAAAATGGAAATTTCATAAATACAAATAAAAATTTAATTTCAGTTGTAGACTTAAGAGAATTATACCCTTATTTAAAGGATGATGTGCTTATTTTTTCTAGTAAAAATGATAAAGTATTTATCTTAAGTAATTCGGAGAAATTTGTAGCTGCTTATATTAGAGTTTTATCAAATGGAAATTATGATATTCAGCGCATTAATTCTAAGAAAAAATCATGTTTCATGTTAAATGGAACGGATAAAGGTACTGAGAACTGTGATCCTAAGCAAAATTATAACGAATTTAGCTCGATTGACGATCAGAAAGACATAAAAAAATTAAATATTTTAGATGATGATTAATTCTCAATTCATAAAATAAAAAATTAAGAATCAATTAATTGATATCCGAAACCATGAATTGTTTCAATCATGCTTCCTGCAGAGCCTAGCTTTTGTCTTAATCTTTTTATATGAGTATCTACAGTTCTTGTATTCACTTGACCTTCATATCCCCAAACTTTTTGTAAGAGAGCTTCTCGACTTTGAAGTTTGCCAACACGTTCAGCTAAAAATAAAAGAAGTTGATACTCTGTTGCCGTGAGAGGAACAGTTTCATTGTTAACTGTGACTTTAAATTCTTCGGGATATACTTTAATGGATCCCACACTGATCATTTTATTTACAACTTGTTCTTGATTATCATGGGAAATAGAAGGATTTTTTTCATCGTCTCGTAAAGAGGTTTGATTTGAAGAAAATTGAGTTGGATTTTTTAAAGTGTGAGATCTTCTGAGCAGTGCATTGACCCTTAATAAAAGCTCGCGGGGTGAAAATGGTTTTGTAATATAGTCATCAGCACCCGCTTCAAATCCTTCTACTTTATCTTTTTCTTGTGAGCGTGCGGTAAGAAGAATGACAAGAGTGCTTGCCGATTGAATATTTTCGCGAATATTTTTTAGAATTTCGGTTCCATAAATATTTGGTAACATGACATCGAGAAGCACAAGATCGGGTTTAAATTGACTGATAAGCTCGAAGGCGCCTTGGCCATCAAAGTGAGATTTGACTTCAAAGTCATTTGACGATTCGAGTGTGTACTTGAGAAGGTTATTGAGATCTCTGTCATCCTCAATAATGAGGATGCGAAGCTTATCATCCTTCATTTTGAATCACTTTCACCTTGATCTCGAGGGGATTCTTTTGCTTCTTTTTGAATTTTATCTTGTAGTTGCATAAAACCGTCGAGAACGGCTTCGGGAGTGGGAGGGCAACCAGGAATATAAACATCAACAGGAATCACTTTATCGATACCTTGAACCACGTGGTAAGCTCTGTAAAAACCACCGGAAGAAGCGCAGGCTCCCATTGACATGACCCACTTGGGTTCTGGCATTTGTTCGTATATGCGTTTGATAACGGGAGCCATTTTTTCAGTTATGGTTCCTGCTACAATCAGCAGGTCTGCCTGTTTGGGAGAAAAACGAACGACTTCGGCACCAAAGCGAGCAAGGTCATATTTAGGACCCATGACGGACATCAATTCGATTCCGCAGCAAGCTGTGCCAAAGGGATAAGGCCACAGTGAGTTTTTGCGTGCCCAAGCCACGAGTTCTTTTTGTTTTGTCGTAATATAAAATTCATTTCCGTAATTATGGTGCTTCATTTTTTGTTAAGCCCTCCTTTTAACTCTTTTACACTAATCATTTCACTCTGGCTTATCAAATGGAAAGGTCGGAACTTTGCCTAAAAAGTCGAGGATAAGCTTTATCGAGCATTCGTCTGGTAAACTCATGTGAACAGTATCTCCAAAACCAAGATGTCCACAGGAATCAGGTCCATCAACGCACACAAGTCCTTGCCTCATTCGAGAAAAAAATAAAAGTGATTTTTCATCTCCGTTTAAGCTAAATTTTTGCAAACTTAAATTTTCGTTGCGTGGAGTATAGGGTTCGCGCACGGCAACAAACATATTTGAGGAATTAATACTAGCTTTTTCAAATCCGTAGCACGAAATGGCGGCGGTACTGCCGGCCGAAGTGGAAACCCAGAGTCCGCTTGAAAGTTGTTTTTCGGATTCGATTTCTTTTTGTTCGTTATGGGAGCAAATAGAAATTTGATAACGGCTTGTGGCAGCAGGGTGGCGGTTGCAAAGTAATACATCATTTAAGGCGAGGGGAAGAATTTGTTTTCGCGAAACTTCTAATTTAATGCGACGAACCGATGTGGTTTTAAATTTATGATTCACAAAACAATCTATAGCCTGTTCAATATACTTAGGAACAATGGGGCACATATGGCCTACGGAGTGTTCGGGACATGAGTTGATACCAAGAAGGCAAACATCTCCTCCAACATGGTGACTCGCATGTAAGAGTGTTCCATCACCACCAAGTGAAATGACGAGCTTTTTTTTTGGATTTAAACCTGACTTCTCACATTTATCGCTAAAGTAACAGAAATTATTTTCAGAAATTTCGTCTAAATTGAAGATTTTATAACTCAGTGAATGTTTTTCAAGAGCTTTAATTAATATTTTTCTACTTTTTAAATGCTCTTTATGAGCTTCTTGGAGAGGAACGGGGTTTTGTTTATCCCTTTCCAAGTAATCAAAAAAATCAACATTTAATGTACGCTTTGTATAGCGTTCCAGAGTTGTTTGTTTTTGAATAATATAAACGTCAACTTCGCTTTGCAAAATATTTACCTTTCACGAAATCGGGGGTAGCCTTTTTGCCTCTTAAAAATTGATCTTGTTAATTTAAAAGGACGGGATTGATTTTTATTTTACCACTTTTTTCATAACTTTTAACCAAAGATTCTTCACTTGCTGCGGCGAATTCTTGGCTAGAGGAATTCATCGCTTGTTTTTTCAAGCTTTCGAGTTGTTCTGCAGATTCTTTTGGATTTGTAATGGTGACAAGTTTAATGATTGCCTTTTTTGTTCCAAAATCAATTGTTTTTGGAATAATGTCGCCGGGATTTTTTAATGAAAATACATTTTCAGCAAGATTTGTTGCCGTGCCAAGTTCACTAATATAAGAATCAGTTACCTTATACAGCTTATTAATGTATTGCCAAGTGATTTTATTTTCAGCAAGGAGTGAATTTAATTTTGAAATATTTTTTGCAGCAATAGCGTCTGTGATATTTTTTTGTAATTCAAGATCAAGTTTTTGTTTGATTTGATTGCCAATAAGCTGTTCTGCAAGCTGTAATTTAACATCTTCAAATGTTTTAGAAACAGCAGGTTTGCCTTCCATAAATTTGAAAATACGGTAACCAAATGGAGTCTCAATAATATTTGAAATTGGATTTTGTGCATTCAAAGTTAAAACAGCTTGTGCTGATTTGTTGTCGATATTTGTTTCATCAACGTAACCGATATTACCTTTATTATTTTTTGCAGCAATATCATCATTTGTTTGTGAAGCAAGAGTTGAAAAATCGGAACCGGATTTTAATTTCTTTTCAATTTCATTGGCAAGATTCTTAGCATCTTCTTGGCTTCTTTTGAGGGCATCACCTTGTGCTCTTTGTGCTGTTTTGTATGAAATTAAAATGGATTGTACTTTAACTTGTGCTTTTTGCTGGTACTGATTTTTAGTATTTATAAATAAATTATTTAAATTAGATTGATTTGCTTTGTCTTCAGAATATTTTTTAGCTTCTTCCGCAATTTTTTCTTTTAATGCGGCATCGGGAAGAGAGACCAGAGCGTATTGTAAATTAAATTCCGTATTATTAATTTTATTTTGTATTTCGGCTGCTTTACTTGGTAAAGGACTAGGTAAATTCAGTAAACTTCGTAATTTTTGAACTTCAAGTTGTTGTTTTACCATGTCATAAAAAGCAATTTCAGACATTTGTTGACTTGCGATAAATTTTTTAAATGTTTGAAAATCAAATTGCTTGGTTTGTGGATTTTGAAATTGGGGGATACTTCGAATAAGAGTGCTCATTTCGATATCGTTTACGGACCAGCCCATTTTTTTTGCTTGTTCGGTCAGAACTTTTTCTTTAATCATTTGCTGGATAACCTGCTGAACAATGGCTTTACGCTGTTCGGGAGGCGCGTCGGCAGAGAGTTGCGATGATATCACGGCGGCAAACTGTTGCATTTCAATTTTTTCTGAGCCGACTTGAGCCGCCGTGTTGGGGTCGAGACCAAAGAGGTTTCCAGGGTTTAAGCTCCCAAAACCTGTGAACACAAAAGCGGCACATGCCGTCACAATGACAGAGCCAAAAATGAATGACTTGGTACTTACCGATGAAAATATCTTAGTGTTTAAGCGCACAGCAAAACTCCTCTGCTAAAAACCGTCAACATTATCTCGCACTTTTTGAGAACAATTTCAAATCTTAAAAGCGATGATCTTTATTTTGTTAAAAAAAGAACATACAATTTACGTGAAAACCGTTAGAGTCCAATATGCTTTGAGAATAGACAAAATCAAATGGGTTTAAAATGCTTCAATTTAGACGTTATGGTTTTTGGCTTGTTGCTTTGATGGCGCTTGTTTACACAATGTACTTTTTTTCTACGTCGCATCCAACAAAAAAAGAATTAAGTATTCTTGAAAAAATAGTATATACATTAAGTAAACCAGTTGAAGTCATATTTTTATCATCTACTCATTCCATTTATTCAATGTATCACTCTTTTGTTGATTTAAAAAATGCAAGAAAAGAGGCGGACGAATTACATCGAGAAAATGCAGAGCTTAAAGTAAAAATTCGAACTCTTGATGACATTATTTTAGAAAATAATAGATTGAGAAAATTATTAAATTTAACCGAAAGAACATCGGTAAAATTTGTAACTTGTGAAGTAACAAGTTCAGATCCTTCTTTCGTTTATAAAAATGTTCGCATTAATCAAGGTTCCAAAAATGGTTTGCAACCAGGTATGGGAGTTGTTGCAGAAGAAGGAGTTATTGGAGTTATTATGCGCGTTTCTGATAATCATTCCGATGTTCTTTTACTCGTCGATCCTAATAGCAACTTGGATGTTATTGTAGCGCGCAATAGACGTCGTGGTGTTTTACAAGGTGGCATGGCTGATTCTATGCAATTTAAGTATTTAGAACGAGGAAGTAGTATTTTAGTGGGAGATGAAATTGTAACTAGCGGTCTAACAGGCTCTTTTCCTAGTGGTATTCTTGTGGGTAAAGTAACAAATATACGCGTGAGTGCCGATGGTGTTAGTCAAACAATTGAGGTGAAGCCTGCCGTTGATTTTTCAGATATATCGGAAGCATTGGTTCTTTTAAACCCAAATAGAGAAGTGGATGTCATTAGAAAAGTGGGTGGAGTTGATTGGATGAAAAAGCTTCTTGAAGCGAACGCGGAGAAGTCGGGTGGCTAATTTAAAATTTATTAGAAGTAAAACTTCACATTTTATAATGTCATTATTTATATTGATTTTTTTTGTATACTTGCAATCGAGTTTGTTTGCTAAAGCTCCATCATTGTGGCTTCATATTGATATTCTTAGTATTGCTATTGTTTATACAAGTATTCAGCATTTTTTACCATTAGCATTAATAAAAATTATATTTATTGCAATGTTGTTGCAAGTGAGTTCAGCTGTTCCATCGGGTTTTTTTGTAATGTATTTTTTATTAATACTAGTGTTATCAAATATTCTTTCTAAAATATTTATTTTTAATAGTATTTTTGGGCAATTTTTTATCTTTTTAATTTTGTTTACTATGAAATATTTTTTATTTTATTTTACAATTTCTCATAGAGATTTAAATTCATTTTTTTCGTTATTTTTTATTTCATGGAAAGGTTTTTTAATCACAATATTAATTTCCCTTCCTATTTTTAGGATATTAATGTTTATAGATTCTTTTTTTGAATTTATACCCTCTCATGATAAAAAGAAACTAATTGATATCTAGGATTTAAATTATTGTGTGGAGTTGAGTGATGCTTGATAATAGATCAAAGCAAGAATCAGTCTCAGATCCAAATCGAAGAAACATTATTATTTCGTGTTTCCTTGGAATCACTGCGGCCATTACGGCGAGACTTTGGTATTTGCAAATTATAAAAGGATCGGATTTTTCGGTTGCATCGGCGCGCAATCGGGTACGTGAAATCACACGCCCGGCGCCGCGCGGTTTAATTTATGATAGATATAGTAAAATTCTTCTTTCCAACAGACTATTTTTTGATTTAATTGTCATCCCACAATACTTACAAAATAGACCCAAAACACTTTCTATTGTCTCCGATTTATTTCATATACCGATTGCACAAATTGAAAGAAAACTATTAGAATCTCAAGCTAACCCTAAATTTGTGCCTGTAAGAATAAAAAGGAACTTGTCCCTACATGAGGTAGCTACTCTCGAATCAAATAAATTCTTTTTACCTGGTGTTGATGTTGATTCTGCTCCTCGTCGTGACTATTTAGGGAATGAATCGGCACATTTATTTGGCTATCTTGGTGAAGTAACATCAAAGGAGCTTGATATATTAAATTCTCAAGTTTCAAGTTATCAATATCGAGTTGGTTCCATTATTGGAAAAGCAGGAATTGAAAGAAAATATGAAAGAAATTTACGAGGTGGTGAAGGGCGTGAAGCGTTACTTGTCGATGCCTTAGGGCGTTTGCAACCCGATTCCTCCCTTGATATTGCTTTAAATTTAAGTCGTCCTGCACAGCGCGGAAATGATGTTTATTTAACTATTGATTCCGAATTACAAAATGTGGCGACTGAAGCATTTCGAAATAAGAATGGTGCTGTTTGTGCTCTTAATCCAAATAATGGAGAAATTTTAGTTTATTTATCAAATCCAAATTATAAGCTTTCCATGTATCAAGATGGTTTAACAATGGAAGATTGGCAAAATTTGCGGTCTAACCCATTTAAACCCTTACTAGATAAAGTAACAGGAGGTGCTTATCCACCAGGATCTACTTTCAAAATTATTGTTGCTATTGCCGCTTTAGAAGAAGGTTTAATCACTCCTGATAGAAAATTTAATTGTCCCGGTTACTTTGTATTAGGTAATGGCAGATGGAAATGTTGGAAGCATACGGGACATGGGCCTGTGAGTATGTCAACAGCTTTGCAATTAAGTTGTGACGTTTATTTTTATAACGTGGGGAATATGGTTGGAATTGATCGTATTGCAAAATGGGGTAGACTCTTTGGTTTAGGCGAACGCACAGGACTCGATTTAAATATGGAATTATCTGGAATTTCCCCTTCAACAGAATGGAAACTAAGGACAAAAGGTTTGCCCTGGTTGAGTGGTGATACGATTAATGCATCCATTGGGCAGGGATTTAATTTGTGCACTCCTATTCAAATTTTAAATGCTTTTGCCGCTGTAAGTAATGGTGGTATTTTATATAAACCTCATATTTTAAAAAAAATTGTTGATAGTCAAAATAAAATCATTTTCGAAGAAAAACAAACGATCATTCGTCAAATTAAAATAAATCCAGCTAATTTAGCGGTAGTTAAAAAAGGCTTGCAAGATGTTGTTGAAGCCAGCGACGGGACAGCGAAAAAAGCACGAGTAGAAGGTTTTACTGTTTCAGGTAAAACAGGTACGGCACAAACATCGGCACTTAAATTCACAAAGGGTGTGAAACAAGATGATATTGCATTTAAAGCTTTAGACCATGCTTGGTTTGCATCCTACAGTCCTAGTGATACGCCCGAAATTGCTGTTGTTGTTTTTAGTGAATATGATGGCGGTGGTGGGGGAGCCAATGCCGCACCTATTGCACAACAGATTATTGAAGCCTATTGGCGTAAAAAATTTCCACAAAAATTTTCAAAACCGACAAAAACAGCTTTAACCACAGAAAAACTTCAATCACAGCAAGAAAATCAAATCGATTTTGGTGAACAAAATGCAAATATTAATAGAGAAGAAAATAATAATATGAATATCCCCGATGAATTGAGGTAACAAATATGATTCTTTTTTTCTTTTTGCGTGAACGATTTAAAGGAATGCCCTGGGGACTTATACTAACTTGTTACTCTATTATTGGAATTGGCCTTTATAATTTATATAGTGCCACAAATGCAACCTATAATCCTACTCGATTTTATGATCAAATTATATTTGTTTTACTTGGTACTGCTGCCGCTATTTTTTGGGGTGTTTTTCTTGATTTAAAAAACTTAGAACGTTTAAGTATTTTAGGTTATATTGTCGTTTGTATATTATTATTTGGTGTTGATATTTTTGGGAGAAGTGCCAAAGGTGCCGAACGTTGGTTGGTGTTAGGTCCTTTAAGAATTCAGCCCAGTGAATTTGTGAAATTTGTAATTATACTTATTGTTGCTCGTAGTTTTAATATTATGAAAGGATTTCCTGAATTCTCTTTACTCAGTCTTTGGCGACAAATATTTTATGTGGGCTTACCTTTTTTATTAATTTTAGCGCAACCCGATTTAGGAACAGCGAGTCTTGTTTTACTTATATCTGCCTTACAAATAGCGACAATTAAAGTAAGAGGAAAAAGTTTACTTACTGTATTTCTCATTACATTAAGTCTATCTATTTTAGCTTGGAACTTTATTTTATATGATTATCAAAAACAAAGAGTTCTTACATTTATCAATCCCATGCTCGATCCGCGAGGCTCTGGTTACCACTCTATTCAAAGTATGATCGCCGTAGGAAGTGGAGGACTCTGGGGGCAGGGGTTTGGTCAAGGAACTCAAGCGCGCTTGAATTTCTTGCCGGAACGGCATACTGATTTTGCCTTTTCTGTGTGGGCTGAAGAACATGGTTTTATTGGTTGTCTTATCTTAATATTTCTATTTGTCATTCTTATTATTCAAATTTTTCAAATTGCTGACCGTGCCCGCGATTCCTTTTCCGCGTTGGCGGCTGTAGGTGTAGGTGCTTTTTTTCTTTGTCATTTTGTAATTAATATCAGTATGGTGTTGGGTGTATTTCCTGTCGTGGGTGTTCCCCTTTCCTTTATAAGTTATGGTGGAACGCATATGGTAACTGCTTTAAGTTGCATTGGCATTGTTGTTGCCGTAGAACGGAAAAGATATTTATCTACGACTTCTTTTTAGGAGAATGGCCTTGTCTGCAAATCATGCTGAAACTAAGCAAATGAGATTGAAAGTTTTTTTTATAGGAAGTTTTATTGCTGCCTTTGTATGTGCCGTGATTTATTTATTTGTTTCTGCCTATGATGACAAAGATAAAATGCTTACAGAACCCCTGCATAGCGACGATAATAAAAACATGCCTGTACAAAACAAATCAGGAAAATGGCATTAATTTCATAAAATATATTTTGAATAGGGAGTTTTAAGTGCGTATCCTTGGTATCGATCCAGGTACACGAATTGCGGGCTATGGCGTTATCGATTTGCCTCGGGAAGGTAAAATGAAGGCTATCGCAGCGGGTGCATGGAAACTCGATGCAAATAAAGAACTTGCCAGTCGTTTGGCCACACTTGCTATTGAATTTCGGCGCGTGGTCGATGTTTATAAACCTACACACATGTGTATGGAGCTGTCCTTTTTAGCGGAAAATCCGCGAACGGCACTTTTTTTGGGTCATGCGCGTGGCGTAATTCTATCAGAAGCTCATCAAAGTGGACTACAGATTTCAGAAATCAGTGCCACATCAGCTAAAAAAATCATTTCTGGAAATGGAAGAGCAGATAAATTATCTATTGCTAAAATAATGAGTACCATGTTGGGATTTCAATTAGATATTTTACCGTTTGATGCCACCGATGCCTTAGCCATTGCCTGTGCTGAAGCCATAAGAAATCCTATGACAAATCTTCATAATATTCACTCTAATAATAATATTACTGAAAAAGGTAATACTATTTTAATTGAATGGCAAAAGAATAAAATGAATAAAAGATCGAAGCAAAACTTTTCAGTTTTATTAAAGGCAAAATGCTAAAAAAACTATTTATTATTTTTGTTATTATTTTTCATTTTTGTTGTTATTCTTATGAAGTACAACCTGAGTCCTTCACTAAAATTGACACAGTCCCCGTAAGATTATCTATACTATCACCCTATACTGACATCAATTTTTTCTCTCATAATGATAATTTATTACAAGAAAATTACTTTTTGCTTTCCCTTATATATGGGGAAACAAATTATTTAACAGGCGTTTCTATAAGCCCTTTTATCATTAATATTACCCATGATATGTCAGGCGCTCAAATTGCACTGGTAAATCGGGTTGGCGGCCATTTTAACGGATTTCAATTGGGTTTATTTAATGATACTCATGATTTCAATGGTTTTCAACTCGGACTTTGGAATCGTTCCACGGATTTTTTGGGTTTTCAATTGGGTTTGTATAATAAGTCAGACGATTTCATAGGAGCCCAAATTGGATTAATAAATATTGCAAATCATGTAACAGGGTCACAATTTGGTTTAATAAATATTGCAGATGATCAAACGGGTTATTCATTTGGCTTATTAAGCTTTTTATTAAAAACAGGTCAGTCAAAAGTTTCATTGTGGTCTGATTCTGAAGTGCCTTTTAATATTTCTATAAAAGCGGGAAAAAAATATTTTTATGGATTATTTGAATTTGATTTTTTAAGTTTTAATCAGCCAAATAGAAATCAGTATTATTTAATGCCATTGTATCTTGCAGCTACGCCTTTTTATTATTTACATGAAATTGGTTATTCAATAGGTTTTGGGACTCAAATTACTTATGAACCCTTGTGGCTAGAGAGCGAAATTAAATGGCATGATTTATTCGATGAAACGGGAAAAAAATTAAATTATTTGCAGTTACAATATTCATTTTTATTAGGAACAACATTTGAAAAAAAGTATGATATTTTTGGTGTTGTTTCCTTCAATAGTCATAACATTGAAGGAAATGGAACTCCTGATGTCTTGAACCCTGAAAAATACTTGCCCAATTGGAATTATACTATCTCCTATGGCGTAGGCGTTCAATATTTATTTGCAGGCGTCCCTAATTGGTAGTTTTATTCTTTAAAATAGCTTTTAGCTCGGATATTTCTTTTTCTAAATGAGCAAGTTTATCTTTAAGCTCAGTTACTTCAATAATTTTATCGTGAAAATGTCCCATTTCTAAATTTTTTTGAAATCGTAAGCGGCTTCTTCGTGCTCTTGGAATGAGCATGGATAATATGCCATAACCTTTTCTTTTAATAAATTTTTGAAAAGAAGATTCATAAGAAGCATCACCGGAGAGTGCCCAAAGTTCAGGAAGAGCCGCTGAGATACGAATAGGAAATAATGTTTCTGTAAATTTATTTAAAGCAGGACGAATTTCAGCACGTACCATGGGATTTCTTGCAGAAAGTTTTGCAAGGGAAGAAAGAGCTCCTATATTTATACGCCAATGTTGTAAAATATTATCGCAATAGGGAATTATGGTTTTTATATGTTGCGGCTCACAAAACTCACCAATTAAGGCAAAAGCGGCATTCTCAAGTATTCCATTAAAAGAATGTTTTTTAATAATAGAAAATGAAAAGTCCATTATTTTCTTTTTCATTTCATCAGTTCTAAATGAGGATTGTTTTTTACAAAGGCTTAAAATTCCTCTAATGGCAGCATCTCTGGTATTTAATAATTCTTTTTCTTGAATTGCAATTTTAGAAAGAAATTCAAAAATTAAAAAAGGATTATTATGATACGAATCTGCTATAGCAGAAATATAGACTCCTCGAGCAAGAGGATTTTTTTCATCAATTTCATTTAATATTTCATAAGAATATTGTGAAGATTTTTCTGATAATAAGGCATAGCTTGAGCTTCTTACTCTAAAGCTTTCTTCATTTTTAAGCCACTCAATTACAAGATCAAAATTGTTTTTTGTATTGTAATAACTACAAACACACTTCGTGGCTAAATATTTAAAATAGGAGTGTTCCTTGTTTTTTGATTTAAATATTTCTAATAAAAAATTTTCTGGAAACTTTAATGTAACATTGGCAATTAAAGTTGATCTCGGATCAAAAATACAATAGGCAATTTTATTTTTTAAGGGAATGGTTATTTTTTTTGACTTTTCATCAATAAATAATCTAATTTCATCCTGATCTCCATTTTTATATTGAATGAATAAAAAGGTTTCAAATTGAAACAGAGGAAATTCTTTGTTTATATTTTGTTTTTGAACTATTGAAATATTTACATAATTTTCATTGATTGAAGAGATATCAATATTCACATCGAGATCGGGGTGACCCGCTCTGAAAATAAAATTATCAAAATAAATAGTAGGGTTGATTCCCGTTGTATACTGAATTGCATTTATGAGATTGTTTGTTTCTACAGGTTTAAAAGCATTTTCTTTTAAATAATTGTGTACAGATTTTTTAAAGTTTTCTTCGCCTAATATGTCTCTTAAATAATTTAAAAATAAGGCACCCTTTTCATATAAATGTGAATCAAATATTTCAGAAGGGAACTCATATTGATTGCAAACAATAGGACGGATATAGGTTTTTGAATCACTTAAATATTGATTCAAATAATTATCTCGTGCATAAAAAATACCGCTTGATTTGCCATAGACATGTTCATCCCAAAGCATTTCGCTTTGTGTAGCAAAACCTTCATTGAGCCAACCTTCACTCCAATATTTGCATGTCACCAAATCGCCAAACCATTGGTGCGCCATTTCATGCATGACAAGATATGTTCTTTTCTCATTTCCATTTGAGAAATTTTTAGGTCCTAAAACTTCATCGGTATTAATTGTAATGCTTGTATTTTCCATACCTCCATATAAAAAATCTGCCACAAAAGCCTGACCATATTTTTCCCAAGGAAATTCATAATCCCAATAATTAGAATAAAATTCTAACATATTTTTAGTTTCTTCTAATATTTCATGATGCCTATTTTCATATTTATGTGGAAGAAGGAGGCTGACTTCTTTTTTGCGCCATTTGTCTTTGAAAAAAGACATGTCACCAGCGGTAAAAGCAACAAGATAAGGTGAGTGGGGGTGATTCATCTCCCAATGTTGAATTTTTTGTTTTTCATTGATTTTTTCTGAAATTTTTACTCCATTAGAAAGGCCATTCCACTCTTTAGGAAATGAAATGATGAGAGAGGTTGTGATTTTTAAGCGCGGATCGTCCTGACAAGGAAACCAATAGGGTGCATCACAATCTTGGCCTTGAGTCCAAACACAATCATAATCGGAATGGCTTTTTGTTTTAGCATGAATAAAATAAAAACCCGCCTTGGGTTGGTTTATTTTATAATTGATTTTAACAAGAAACCAATTATTTAAAGGAACTTTTTTGGGCAATTCAATTTCAAGTGATTCGCTATTTGAAATAAAGTGACATTTTTCTAGTTTTGCACTTTCAATAGTTTTTACTTGTGGACATGTTTTATCATTTTCAGGATAATAATCAGTATAGTTGATTTTTGTAAAACTGACATCATGAATTTGCATTTCATAAGTGTTTAAATAAATATTTTTGAGTTCTGCTTTTTTTGATTCAAATAGGATATAACAGCTTCCAGAAACGATTTCTTTTTGAAATGAAATATCTAATTTTAAAAAAATGTGTCTTTGTTCAGCTGGACGATCGGGATCATATTTTTTTATGATATTATTATTTGCGGGAAAATTTTTTAAACCAATTGATGAATCTTGTTCATTATTTGAAATAAAAATTGATTTTTCCAGGTGCGAACCTAAAATCATGAGATAACCTCCTAATTAATTTTTTATGTTTAAATTTTTTTTAGGAGGTTGGCAATGGTTAATTTATTTTTTATCTATTATAATTAAATCATCCTCTTCATTATAAGTTATACTGTCATTCAATTTTTCTTTATCTTTTTCTCGACTCATTGTTAGCATTTTTGGAGGTGTTGGGCCTTTATAAAATATGAGAGCTTTTAAGCCAAAATGGGACTCAAGAGGTAATTTTGATTTAGAATAAGTTGGATATAGATCAAAATAATCAGGAGCAATTTTGCCATCTATAATTTCATTTATAAATTCTGATATAGAGTGACTTTTGAAAAAGCCATTTGATGCTTTAAAATAAATTCTATTTTCTACATTTCTGCCAGTGTATTCAGCAATAGGATCTGAATGTCTAACAAAATTTGTGACATCGTTAAATGGAAATTTTTTAAAAAAGTTAAATGAAAAACCAATTGTTTTTGAATTAAAAAATGTAGCTGGAGATGAAAAAAATCTTGCAGGAAGTCCTTTATTTAATGACACTATATAAGCGTAACTTTCTCCTAACGAATGGCCTGTTAGAACAATTTCATAATTTTTATTTATTTTACCAGTAAGTCAAGTCCTAAAGCAGTATTAATTTCTATATCTTTTTGATTACTAGTTCCTTTATATGAAATTAATATTAGTTTTCATTTGTGATTGATAAACGCTATCGAAAGTACATTAGATTTTTCAGATCTTCTGATTGAATAAGGAAGATATTCAAATCCTGTTTTATCTTTAATTCTTTCAGAGTAAGAATATATATCGCTTTGAGTCGTATTTTTTCTACCAGGTTCTATGAAATAAGCAAAATCAGATGCATAGGCAAGTCCAAGCAAATAGCGATAACTAATAATATCTTGATGGTTTAGAGTTTTAAGATTTTCAACGGTTAGAGGATTTCTGTCAGAAAGATTAACAATTGGATATTGGAAAGAAATTTTAGAATCTTTTATTGTTACGTATATTTGTTTTGGATCTGTGCCACTAAATATTTTTGCACAAGATATTTTTAAATTATCTATTAATTTTTTTGATTGAAAAATCATTGGCTTATTTTCTGATTTTATCCATTTTCCAGTTGTCTTCTGATAATTACCATAATTATCGCCAACCCAACTCGAATTCATTTCTAATCCATTTATTTTATTACAATATATATAGTGCTGCTCATCTTGAGAGAATGCGCTGTAATATTGCACTTTAAATCTCTATTTATATGACAATGATTATAAAAGTCGTTTTTTATATTTTCAATATTTTGACAGCAATTTAATTGCATTTATTTAGGCCAAATGAGCAAATTTTTTCTTATTAATATATAAGCAAATCTTTATTGGAAATGGGGCATGGCATATGGATATTGATTTAAGTCCTTCATTAATTGATTATCAATCAATTTAGGATCAGTATTTCCTTGTAATAAAAGAAGTTTTTGTAATCCATGATAAGATTCACTTGGTTTATTTGATTTTGTATAGGTTGGTAAAATATCAAAATATTCAGGTGCAACTTCAAATTCAAAAATTTCATTTATAAATCTTATTAGAGAATGGCTTGACAATATACCATTTTGCTTAGATTGCGGAAAAAAAATTCTATTTTCAACGTGTCTACCTGTATAATTTGCAATAGGATCTCCATTTCTTACAAAATTTATAATATCATAAAATGGAAAATGTGAATAAAAATTTTTATAAGATGAAGACTTTGTCGTAAAATAAGTCGCAGGTGAGGAAAAAACTCGAGCAGGAAGTCCATTATTTAAAGCTACAAGAGAAGCGTAAATAGCTCCTAAGGAATGACCTGTTAAAACAATATCATAAGTTTTAATTAAATTTAAATTATATCCTGTTTTAGATTTATCATTATAAATATATTTTATGGTTTTTTTATAATTTTTTAAAGATTCGGAAATAGCATCTGTGAAGACGACGGTAGGATAATAATTAGCTATTCCAAGCTTAATGTCAATCTCCTTATCCGTATAATTACTCGTTCCTTTAAAAGCGATAACAATTACTTTTCTAATATGATTTACAAAAGCAACGGAATGAACAAAGACATTGTGCTTTTTTGAAATTCGCTCAGAACCTGGGACATATTCAAATCCCGTTTTTTCCTTAATTGTATCTAAAGAATAATTGTTTTTTTCATTGTCTTTTGTTTCTTTATCCTGTTCAATTCGATAGACGTAGTGACTTGCGTAGGCAAGGCCAAGTATAAATGGGTAATCAATAATTTCTTTATAAGCAAAATTTTGTATATTCTTATCATCTGTTAAATTCTCATTTTGACTAACATTAAATAAGTAAAATTGTTGTCCATTAGTATTTTCTTTAATTGTAACTTGAATTTGTTTTGGATCAGCATTATTAAAAATTTTTGAGCATGATAATTTTAATTGTGCAATATTTCTGTTTGATTTAAATATCATTCCATTATTTTTTGTTGTAATAAACTCGCCATTTGTTGTTTGATTAGTTCTACTTATTGGATCATAAATCCAGCTTGAAACTAGGTCTGTTCCGTCGATTTTTGAACAATAAATATTTTTATTTTCATTTGGGAAAGATTTATTTTGAAAAATAATTATATAAATATAGAGCAAAGTTAATATTTTTTTATTCATAAAATCCTCTAGAATTAAAAAGAATTTTTAAATTATATTAAGGTATATTCCACTCTAACCATCTATTTAAATTGCCATGATCATATAAGTCATTTTTTATATTTTCAATATTTTGGCACCAATTTAATTGCATTGATTTAGGTGAGGCATCTATCCCCCATCTTTTAGCTATTTTTGATTGAATTTTTTCTTCTTTCGATATTCTGAATGGTGTTTTAAAAATAATGGAATGATTTTTATCACCTTGAATAAGAAGAAGTTTTTTATTTCCAGGAGTGCTGATATGATTATTTCGATAAATAATATGCTCATTACAATTTTTTTCAAAACCTTTAATGGAACTTTCTGTGAATGGACCTTGAAATTCATGGATATTATTTTTGACATCATGGATAGTAAAAAAACCTAATATATAAATATGAGGCTCACCATTAAGAACAAAATTATCTTTTTTTATGTCATATTTTTGAAGTAAAATACTGAATAAAATCATGTCTCCGTCTTTTAATTTTTTTAATTGAGTAATATATGGTGCGCGCGTTTCACCATAGGTAAAAGTGTAAAACTCAGGATCTAAGTGTCCTGTTCCTTCATCTACAAAGGAACTCATGTGCATTCCTACCAGATGTTCATTTTGACAATTCATTTTTGAGTAGTGGCGATGATTATGATGTTTATTTATATTTAAAGTGTTTTCTAAAGGAGAAGGAATGTATTCATAGGTATTATCCTTAAAAATTGGTGAAAGTCCTTTATTTTCTTTAAGATTGGCACCAATTCTAATTATGAATGCACGATTATTCATTTTGCACCTTCAAATTATGATAAAAAAAAAGCCTACATTTATTATGTAGACTTTTTTTCTATTTTTAAAGTGCAAGGTAACAAAATTATTTTGCTTCACCTTCTTTTTTCATTGCCTTCTTTTTACTTTTCTTTTCTTTCTTCATTTTCTTTTCCTTCTTAGGGGCACCTTGCTCAGGCGCTGGAGCCGCTTGTGCAGTAGGTGTGCCAGATGAAGGTTGCATGGATTGTGCAAATGATGGAGCAGTTACGGAAAATAGAAGAGCTGATGATAATAAAGCTGGAATCAGTTTCATAAATATACTCCCTTTATCCGGGCTAAAAAGCCAACGGATGAAATTCAAAAATTTTTGAGTCACCTGCAAACCTTCATCGAATGAAGAATTTTTTATTTGGAGGCTCTCATATATTAAAACTTCAGCCCCTCTTTTTTTATTCCCTATGTGAAAAAAAAAGAGGGGATAGGAGTCATGAATTTGACGTTTGAATAAATTAAGCTTTTGTGAGGTTCGCGATATAGGGGAGGTTTCTGTATTTACCATTGAGATCGAGGCCATAGCCTATGACAAAATTTTTCGAAATGGTAAAACCAACATAGTCTGCTTTGACCGGAAATTCGTGTGCTTCTGGTTTATCGAGTAGAGAGCAAACTTTTAAGGAAATTGCTTCTGATTTTGCCAATTCATTCAAAAGAAAATGGATGGAGCGGCCTGTGTCGACAATGTCTTCTACAATGAGAACGTGTTTTCCAGCCAAAGAAGTTGGTAATGGAGTTACAAGATTAATTTTTCCCGTACTGGCTGTACCCTCATAACTTTTAATACGAATGGTTTCAATTTCAGTTGGCATTTCGAGATTTCTGACTAAATCTGCTCCAAAAATTAAGGCACCATGTAAAACAATAAGCACAACGAGTGTTTCGTTAGTACCATAATCTTTGTTTATTTGCTGAGCAATGATTTTGGTACGTTCTTTTATGTCTAATTCACTAAATAAAACACCAACATTCATTAAATTATTATTCACATTAATTTGCATTATTAAAATACTCCAGTCGTGCAGTAACTAAACTTCAAGGGTAACAGCGGTTTTTAGGATAACGTTTGCCATGTCGTGTGAAAAACGGGAACTCATATTCATAACGTCAGAATGATCGAGAATTTCTTTTTTAAGTCCCGCACCATAATTCGTGAAGCAACTGATTCCAACAACTTTTGCTTTCATTTGTCGTGCCGCAATGGTTTCAAGAACGGTACTCATGCCAACGGCATCGGCACCTACAGTTTTCATCATTCTAATTTCAGAAGGAGTTTCATAGTGAGAACCTAGTACACCATAGTAAACACCGCTATAAATTGTTTGATTTAATGCTTGTGCTGTTTCTTGAAAATGCTTGCGCCATTCTAAATTATAGGCATCGGAAAGATCGACAAATCGTGCTCCAAAACTTTCGCCATATTCCGCATTCAGGGGGCTCATTCCTGTAGCATTAATATGATCGGTTAAGATCATCATTTTACCCAATTCCCACTCTGTATTGAGACAGCCTGCCGCATTTGTCAATATAATTCCTTTAACACCCCAAGTGATCAGGCTGCGGATATTGTGCACGACCTCCCCCGCATCATTTCCTTCATAGGCGTGGTTTCTTCCTTGTAAGAATGCGAATTCTCGAGTTTTATTTGTCCCGTTGGGTAGGGATGCAGAAATAGAGCCGACTCTCAGAGAGCCGTTATGACCAGGTACAGTAGAGCCTTTAAAGCCGGGAATGTCAGAATAATTTACCGATTTCATTTCAGAAATACCAGGAATAGCTTCGGAAAGTCCCGAGCCCAAGACAATGGCAATTTCAGGAACACTTTGGTGCCATTGCTTTAAAAAAGCCACGCTTTGATTTACTCTTTGACTATATTTATTTTCTTTCATTTTTATTCATCTCAATTTGTATTTTCCGACGTCGATTTACCACTTCAAATGTTGAGATAATAAATAAGATAACGATTGGTAGAATTAGAATTATGAAATGATAATTCAAAAAACCAAATGTCCCTAAAACTGCTCCAACACCAAAAGAAACCAATGTAATCACGTGCAGGAAAAGGCGTTCTACTCTGGATTTTGTATAAACTACCTTTATGGAGTCGACAAGCACAATACCTGCATGGAGCATATCTTCTTTGTTTTTCCATAGGCGAATATGTTCATAAAGGGAGCGGATTCCCCACACTAGAGCGCTGCCTAAAGCAACACCGATATCTGTGGCCGTTCCTGTCATGTGAGTGGTACGGACATGGGCTCCTTGTTTTTTACGTAACACCGCATTTTGTAGCCCCATGGCAAAACTTAAAACAAAATAATAATTAGCATGTCCATAAGAGTCATATGTGAGCTGTAAGTCAGAGTAATATATTGTACCAAATGTAACGTAGGTAAGAAGAATGGCTTCTAAAAATAAAGGTAACGATACAGAAACATTCACATCTTCAATGGTTTTTCCCTTCATTAAAAGAGCTGTTAAACTTGCTCCTAAAATAAAGAAAAATAAAGCGCTAAATGAGGTGAGGGCTAATAAATAATAATGCTTGGAATAAGCAACAGCAGCAAAAGTGGCATGTCCTGAAACATGGGAAACAAATTGACCAAAACCTAAAAAACCTACGGAATTCACAAGTCCGGCAACAAAAGCCAAAATAGATCCGAGACCTAACTTTCTTGAAAAACTAAATATGATAGCTTTTGTTGTTCCCGTGGAAGGGAAATGGAAATTCATAAATTACGAAAGTTCCTCTTCTGCCATTTGAATATTTTTCTTGTAATTTTCAAAAGCATTGGCAACAGGATGCGGGGTTAGGAAATCAATTCCTGCGTCTTTTAAAATATCCAACGGAGATTTAGAACCGCCGGCTTTAAGTAATTTAAATACTTGTTCCTGTGCTTTCTTTTCATTAGAAGAAAAGGCTTCTGCTAAAGCTAAAGATGCACAATAACTGGTAGCATATTTATACACATAAAAAGCAGAATAAAAGTGCGGAATACGCATCCATTCATATTTTACAAACTCAGGATAAGAGGATGCTTCGCCGTACCATATTTTATTTAAATCATAATATATATTTTCAAGTTTTTCAGGAGTAAAGGTCTCATCTTGATCAACAATTTTTGCCGCTTCACGTTCAAAGGCAGCAAATAATGTTTGTCGCAAAACTGTTCCTTCAAAGTTTTCGACGTTTTCTGATAATACTGATTTTGCTAAATCGGTTCCTTTCATATGAGTCATTATATATTTGCTCAAGAAAGCCTCATTTAATGTGCTTGCCACTTCGGCAACAAAAATAGTGTAATGTGCGTTATGATAGGGCTGATTCTTGTTACTATAGTAAGTGTGCATGGAGTGACCTAGTTCATGAGCCAATGTATAAACATCTCCTAAGGTACCATTCCATGTTTGCAGCATATAAGGACGTGAGTCAAAAGTTCCCCATGAAAAAGCACCGGATCTTTTTCCTTCATTTTCGGCTCTATCTATCCAGCGCTGTTCTTTTAAACCTTTAGAAGCTATCTCAACATATTCTTCTCCTAAAGGTGAAATTGCTTTCAATACAAGATCTCTTCCTTCTTCCCAGGTAAAAGTTGTTTCTTTTTTGCTTTCATATAAAGAAACAGATCTGTCATAAGGAAACACAGAATCTATTTTTAAAAGTTTTTTTCTCAGTTTCATACTGCGATGTAATAAATGAATATTTTTTTTCACTTCAGATATTAAACCATCATATAATTCAATGGGAATATTGTCATCAAAAAGTTCGCCTTCTAAATATCCTGAAAAATTTCTAATTTTAGCAATACTTGAACCAGAAATCATATTGCCATAATAATTTGATGTGATGGTATTGCGCCATTTTGCAATTTCTGTGTAATAGGAATCTGCTGTGTTTTTCCGCAAAGTTCTATCTTTTGATTGTAAATTCAAAGATAATCTTGAATTTGAAACAAGGTGTGAATGGCCTTGTGAATCGATTGCAGGTAAAAATTTTAAATCGGCATTATTCCACTTTCCATGTATTTCATCAAAGGTTTTTAAGGGAACAGAAATTCGTGCTAATAGAGCTTCTTCTTTTTCAGTTAAAATATGTTTTTTACTGCGAATTAATTCGCTTAAATTAAATTTATAAGTTTTTAGGGGATTTTTTTGAATCCAATCTTCTAAATTGGGTATAGCAAGAATTTCTGGATTCATAAAAGCGAATTTTGAAGTCAATGAAGCCATTTTATTTTCAATTTTACCAACAGCTTCTGTCGCAATATTGTTTGCGGTATCTTCGGTGCTGCGCAAAGAGGCATAGACAAAAAGATTTTCAAGTGTCCGACTTAGTTTTTCGCGATATTGAAAGCACTCTAATAAAATTTGTGGAGATTGCGAGAGTTTATTTTTGAAGTTTTTATGAATGATTTCTTCAACATTTTTTTCTTCGGGCAAGGCAGCAAATTTTTTTTCCCAGTCTTGAAAATTAAGGAATAAATCGCTTAAATCCCATGTTTCTTCTGTTGGTATTTCATTTCTTTTTTTAATAGATTGTGTATTTGACATTGAAAAAACCTTTCTTATTAAATACGCAAAAATTCAATTTGCGGATTATTCCAATATATTATCTTATCATGAGATTTAAAAATATGTTGAATTTTAATTTTTTAATTTTAAAATAAATAGAATTTGATTCTCGTGAAATAAATATATAATCACGAGAAATTTTTTAAGAAATTTTATAATTATTTACATATTTAACAAGGAAATCGACATTTTCAATTGGAGTATTTTGAGTGCAGCCATGTCCTAAATTAAATATATATCCATGTGGATGGGCTGAACCTACTTTTAAGCATTCTTCAAGTTTTTGCTCTAACAATTTTTGTGGAGCATAAAGTAATAAAGGATCGAGATTGCCTTGTAGCGCGATTTTAGAATCTTCAAACAGTTTTGAAGCAAAGGAAAGATCTTGTCGCCAATCAACGCTATATACATTTGGATTAATGCTTAATGTTTCAGCTGTTAAGGTGGCTCCTTGACCAAAGAATTTGATAACAGGGGCATATTTTTTAATTTCATCAACAATAACTTTTGAATAAGGATAGCAATATTCACGGTATTGTTGTGGGCTTAAAGCGCTAGACCAACTTTCAAAGAGCTGAATAACTTCGGCTCCGGCGTGAATTTGCATCTTAAGATATTCAATGGTCGCAGAAGTTAAAGTCATCATCAGGCGATGAAAAGTTTCGGGTTCTCGAAACATGAGCTTTTTGGTTTCAAAAAAATCACCTTTTGTTCCACTGCCACCTTCAATCATATAACTTGCGACTGTAAAAGGAGCGCCGGCAAATCCTAAAAGAGTTGTTTCAGGAGATAAGCTTCCTTTAACTCTTTCAATAGTCTCACCAACGTAACTTAATTTTTCAACCACATTTAATGGATTTTCAAAATCTTTAAGAATTTGACTTAAATCGGAAGAAGAGCGGATTGTTTTTCCAAAACGGGGGCCTTCTTTTTCAACAAAGGATAAATTTAGACCCATAGCATCAGGAATGAGAAGAATATCTGCATAAATAATTGCCCCATCAAGCTGAAATCTTTTTAAGGGTTGTAACGTTATTTCTGCTGCGATAGAGGGTGTTTTAAACATTTCTAGAGTGCTATGTTTTTGTCGAATGTCTCGATATTCGGGAAGGTAACGTCCTGCTTGACGCATGAGCCATAAAGGAATTTTATTTGTTTTTTTACCTAGTGCCGCTTCGAGTAATATTTTGCTCATATGATCCCCAGACATAAATAATGAAATAACTAAAGTAACTTTGGATTTTTCAATTCCAGATGTTGAATGGTTTTTTTAACTTCTTGGCTGCGAGACAGAGGCATGACTAAAACAGCATCATTTGTAGCAATAACGGCAACATTTTCCATACCTATGACTGAGACAAAGGGACCCGTAGTATGGATGACACTATTTTTTGTTTCATGAACAAAAATATCGCCTGATACCGTATTTCCATTGTTATCCTGTTCAAAACACTCACGCACAGCCGACCAAGAACCCACATCATTCCAATCAAAGTTAGCCGGAACGCAAGCAACATGGCTTGTTTGTTCGATGAAAGCAATATCTATAGGTGAATTTTCAATTTGGGCATAAATTTCGCCAATATTCTCGGAATTTGTTTTTTCAATTAAGGAAGTTATTTCAGGCTGAATATGAGAAAAAGCATTCCAAAATGTCTTTGTTTTCCACACAAAAATACCCGCATTCCATAGATATTTTTGAGTTCTTAAAAACTGTTCCGCTGCGGTTTGTGTCGGTTTTTCTCGGAAACTGCGAACGCTATAAGCTGTTGCAGGAACTTCTGCTAATTTTTGTGGTGATAAAATACTGCCTTCGCTATCAAGAGGAAGACCTTGTTCAATATAACCAAAACCTGTAGCAGGATAGGTTGGTTGAATGCCAATGGTGACGAAAAAATTTTGTTCGGCAAGTTTAATGGCATCGTAAATTGTTTGTTCAAACGATCGGACATTTTGGATGGAGTGATCGGAGGAAAGAATAACCATAATGGATTCCGGATTTTCTTTCATCAGTTGCCATGCTGCAAGAGCGATAGCAGGAGCAGTATTGCGTGCTTCAGGCTCAACAAGTACGCGAGAGACATTTTGCCCCACTTGTTTTGAACAGAGTTCTTCTTGGCCTTTTGCGGTGACAATCCATCTGTTTTTAGGGTGTGAAATATTTTTGATTCTCTCGATAGAAAGTTGCAGCAAAGATTTATTATTTGCGCCTAAGGATAAAAACTGTTTTGGAAATGATTTCCTGGAAAGTGGCCAAAGACGTGTGCCTGATCCACCACACAATATTATGGAATAAATATCTTGTTTTTTTTCAATATATTCGGTTTTCAATAGATATCCTCCTTTTGAGGTTAAATTCAGAGAAAAACATCTCCTTTGTATTTAAATGTTTTCTCATAGCATAGGTATTTTCACAACTATTTGACAAAATACTTCAACAGATCTTTACTTCCCCATGTTTTTGAGATTCCGTTACTGGTGAAAGGAACACCCATGGCAAATCGCATTCGTACTTTAGAAGATCTCTCTTTTGCTCCAAATTCTCAGCCTGTTGTCTTTTTAAGGCTTGACTTAAATGTTCCGATTAAAAAAGGAAAAATATCTGATAAAACACGTATTAAAGCAGCACTTCCTACGTTAAAATGGTTGCTTGAAAAAAATGCAAAAATCGTTGCCTGTTCTCATTTAGGACGTCCTAAAGGAGCGGGCTATGAAGAAGAATTTTCCATGACTCCCGTGGGAGCAGCCTTGGCTGAATTATTAGATATTGAAGTTATACTTTCTCATGATTTTATTGAAGATGGCTTTGGAAAAATAGTTTATGATTTAAAACCTGGTCAAATCATTTTGCTAGAAAATTTGCGCTTTCATAAAGAAGAGCAGGCAGGCGATGAGAGTTTTGCCAAAAAACTTTCTCAACATGCTGAGTTTTATGTGAATGATGCCTTTGGCACATGCCATAGAGCCGATGCTTCTATTTTTGCAGCTGCAGAATGCTTTCCCATTGAAAAAAGAGCCGCCGGATTTCTCATTGCCAAGGAAATGCAATTTTTGGAAGAAGCATTCCGTGCGCCTAAAGCACCTGTTACCGCTATTTTTGGTGGTTCTAAAGTTTCAGACAAAATTGAAATTTTACGTAAATTTACAACCATTGCTAATAATATGATTATTGGTGGTGCTATGGCATATACATTTTTAAAATATAAAGGGAAAAATGTAGGAAATTCTCGCGTCGAGATTGATAAACTTCCTTTGGTTGAAGAAATATTTAAAGCAGCAGAAAGAAGAAATGTAAAAATTTATTTGCCTGAAGATCATCTTTGTGGTGCTGAGTTTTCTGAAAATGTCATCCCCGTTGTTGTTCAATCCTCAGAAATACCTGATGGATTAATGGGGCTAGATATTGGCGAACATTCTGCAAAAGTTTTTGCAAAAGTTATTGAAAATAGCAAAGTGGTTGTTTGGAATGGCCCTATGGGCGTCTTTGAATTTGAAGCCTTTGCAAAAGGAACACGCGCTGTAGCAGAAGCTATGGCACATTGCTCAGGAACAACAATTGTTGGTGGCGGAGATTCTGCAGCAGCTATCGCAAAATTTAACTTACAGGATAAAGTCACTCACGTTTCTACAGGTGGTGGTGCCAGCATGGAATTATTAGAAGGAAAGGAATTGCCTGGAATTCGTGTGCTGAGGCTAAAGTAACAAATTCTGATAATTTTAAGTTTGAATGTACAAAATCTGTTTTTGATTTATTTGAACTTATTGAAGAAGTACCAGAATTAATTGGAAATATATTTGAGTTTTTTCACGGAGGATCGTAACATGTCATCAGCAAGAAAAAAATTAGTTATTGGCAATTGGAAAATGTTTAAAAATGCCACTTCCGCTAGTTCTGATTTCTCAGATTTTTCAAATTTAATCGCAAGTCAAGCTCATAATATTGAAGTAGGAATTGCGGCACCTAGCGTTTTTCTTGCTGATTTAGTACGAAAAACTCAAAATTCAGTGACTCTTTATGCGCAAAATTCACATTGGGCTCCAGAAGGTGCTTTTACGGGTGAAGTTTCTGCTCCCATGCTGAAAAGCATGGGAGTCTCCGGGAGCTTAGTGGCACATAGTGAACGCAGGCAAATGTTTGGTGAGACTAACGAAACAGCTGGAGCTCGTGTAGGAGCTCTCATTGGTGCCGGGATGAAAGCCGTACTTTGCGTAGGAGAAACTCTTGAGCAACGCGAAAAAGGCCAACTCAAAGAAATTCTTAAACAGCAAATTGAAAAAGCAATTCAAGCTTCAGGAATTAAGCATGCCAGTGAAATATTAGGAGCCGATCCCTTACGTCCTCTGCTCTCTATTGCCTATGAACCCGTTTGGGCAATTGGAACAGGAAAAGCAGCCACTTCTGTAGAAGCTCAGGAAGCTCATGCGTTTATCCGTGAAGTTTTATCGAATTGTTTTAATAAGGAAACAAGCGAGAAATTAAAAATAATTTATGGTGGGAGCGTAAAATTAAATAATATTCATGAATTTATTTCTTGTCCCGATGTTGATGGCGGCTTAGTTGGTGGTGCTAGTCTCGTTCCAAAAGATTTTTATGATTTGTGTATGAAGTGTTGTTAATATGCTTTTGAATGTATTTTTCTCTTTATTTATTTTTCAATAGAATGCTATTTGTCCATATCGATTCTCATCCTAATAAGATTCTTTTTGCAGTGAACGCCATTTTAATGAACACCTAAGTGCATTGAAATGGCGTTCACTGCAAAACTAAAGAATATTTTTTTTAAGGCGATAAAAATCTCTGTTAAATTCAAAAATAGAGGGAGACATCAATGAGCTTAAATTTTAGAAAATTATTTGTAGCAGCTGTTTTAATATCAATCGCATTTGTATGTACTCAAATATTTGCTGGGTCAAGTGGCAGCGGCGGTGGTCACGGCGGAAGCGGTGGAGGAAGCGGCGGAGGAAGTGGCGGAGGAAGTGGCGGTCACGGAGGAAGCGGCGGAGGAAGTGGCGGAGGAAGTGGCGGTCACGGAGGAAGCGGCGGAGGAAGCGGTGGAGGAAGCGGCGGAGGAAGCGGTGGAGGAAGCGGCGGAGGAAGCGGTAGCAGAAGTGGTAGTGGTACAAATGCTGGCCAAGGCAAGAGTGAGAGCCAAGGCAAGAGTGAGAGCCAAGGCAAGAGTGAGAGCCAAGGCAAGAGTGAGAGCCAAGGCAAGAGCGAGAGCCAAGGCAAGAGTGAGAGCCAAGGCAAGAGTGAGAGCCAAGGCAAGAGTGAGAGCCAAGGCAAGAGTGAGAGCCAAGGCAAGAGCGAGAGTCAAGGCGAGGGGCAAAAGCCATAATTTATTGCACTAATATCTGGCTATTTATAATATTGTACATAAGAAATTATTAATTTGCTCAATTGTAGTTTTTTTAGTCACATTGCTAGCTTAATTTCTCAATATTTTTTTAATTTATGTATGAAATGTGTGTAATTATAAAATAAATATATTGTTGATTTAATTGTCATTCATTTTTAATATTTTAATTATAATAAAAGCAAATATTTAATTTTTATCTTGACAATTTAATGCTGTTTATTCTAAATTAATTTTTCATTATGTAAATAGTTTTCATTCTTGTATTTGGAGTGATGTGTGAAAAAATTTTTAAAAATTTCTGTAATTATTTTTGCAACTTTTTCAGTATTTCATGCTTTTGCTGATTATATTGGTAAAGGTTCAACTCCTACGCCTACTTCTGTTGCTGAAGTGCGTGAAAAAACAGATGGCACTTACGTTGTTTTAGAGGGATATATTATATCTCAACTGGGTAAAGATAAATATGAATTTTCTGATTCTAAAAATCGAAAAGAAGTTCTTTGTGTTGAAATAAAAAAACACGATAAGGGTAAAAAAATTATGCCCGATAAAGATTTTGATGAAAGCCAAAAAATTCGTATTTCCGGTGAAGTTGATAAAGAATTTAAACCCTTCGGTAATAAATGCGATAAAATTAAAATTGATGCCAATAAAGTTGAATTAATCCCTTAATTTTTTATTTTAGTCTTCAATAAATTTTCTATTTAACAATTTTTGCGCTGTTTTAATATCAATAAAAAAATATTTTCATTGGATTCATGAAAATATTTTTTAAAACTTTAATTTATTTTCTTATCTAAAAATAACAATGAATTTTTAGATTGACTATCTTTACTTACTATTAAGAGTTTTAATAAGTTTACAAATTCTTCGTCGCTCATTCTGATTTCATTTTTAGCAGAATTATTATTATGAGTAAGACTTGTTACTTCTTTAGGCTTTTCAGTTGTGCTTACGGGAAGAACTGCGGCAAGGGATGTTTGAGGTTTTTCGGTCATAAATAATACATGTACTTTTCTACCAAGCTGTTCATTTTTTCCAACTGAAATTAGTTGTGTTTCTACATTTTTTAAATCTTTTAATAAATAGGCTTCGGTTTTTTTAAGGCGCAAATCTGTTACTTTTTTGTTTGCAGTATAACTTCCTTTTTTATCAGCAGAAGAAATAATTTGCACAAAGTGAATGTTTTCGTCTTTTGGTACTTTATTTAAGCATTGATCAAGTTCTTCGTGAGAAGCTTCGGTTTGTCCTTTATGAAATTCAATTTGACATTCATATTTGTTGCTCGAATTATTTTCGCTTTGTACTGCAAAAGCCAGTGAGGAAAATAATAAAGAAACTGGTAATAAAGGTATTGCTATTACTTTAATTTTCATAAGTCTATCCTTTCCTAGTTTAATCAACGGGTTAATTAAGTCATAGATCATTTTGTAAGTCAAGGATTAAACTTTTTAAATTGTTAGGAATCATTGTCATAATAATTTAGATGTATTTATATCAAAAAATTTAATCTTAGTTTTATTTTTTTTATCTAAAATCTAAAATAAATATTAATGATTATATAATTTTGTAATAAATTAAAAATGAGTCGGGGAGAAATTCAATCCGACTCATGTAAAAATAATTTTCACTTTTAAATAAGAATTATTTCTTTTCTTTTTCTGCTTCTGCAGTTTTAGTAGGTGCTGGTTTTGCGATGGAAACAAGATTAACTTTAAAAACTAAAGTGGAGTTTGGTCCAATAGCTTGTGAAGGAGATTGCGTGCCATAAGCAAGATTTGCGGGGATATAAAGCATCCATGTGGAGCCTTCGGGCATAAGTTGCAATGCTTCTGTCCAGCCTTTGATAACGCCGTTAACGGGGAAAGAAACAGGTTGGCCGCGTTGGTAGGAGCTATCGAATACCTTACCGTTAATAAGAGTTCCTTCGTAGTTCACGGTCACGGTATCTGTTGCTTTTGGTTTTGCACCTTTGCCTTCCGTGATAACTTTATATTGAAGGCCGCTTGCTAAAGTGACAATGCCTTTTTCCGCTTTATTTTTGCTTAAGAAAGCTTCGCCTTCTTTAAGATTTTTGTCGCTGCGAACTTTTTGTTGTTCTGTCACGTATTTTTGAAGAAATGCTTGAGAATCTTGTTGATTGATTTCAGATTCTTTGCCGCTTAAACCATCTTCAAGAGCTTTTATAAGAACGGATTTATTAATTTTAAATTCTCCGTTTTTAATGCCTGAAGCAATATCATGGCCTATAATGTAACTAATTTTGTCTTCATCATTTTTAAAAGTCATAGAACCCTTCTTAGGTGCTGTTGCAGAAGTCGCATCTTTCTTGGGAGATGTGCTATCAGATGCGCTAGCAGAAAGAGCGAGCATAGGAGAACATGCAAAAGCTGCGATGAGTGCCCATTTTTTGGTTGAAGCAATTTTCATAACAGAGTTCCTTCTTATGATTAGAAATATAGCATTCGTGAACAGAACGAATGGTTGCATAACTGTATTGCTGTTATATATAAGTGTCAAGCTCCAGGCAGTCTGTATTTGTGTGAAACATCTGAAGTGAAATCCTTGCTTATGGGGAAATGGGAATGGGAAAAATGCCTGTATATCGTTTTGAAGTGTCTGTTGTTATTGGTCGTTTTCAGCCATTTCACAATGGACATTTGAAGACTTTGCAATTTGCAATGGCAAAGTCTAAAAAAATAATAATTATTTTAGGTGGTTATATGTTGTCTGCAGGTGTTCGTGGACCTTGGTCTGCGGAAGAAAGGACGACTCTAATCAGATCTTGTTTCTCACCGAATCAGTTAAAACGAATTTCTTTTGTCTATGTGCGCGATCGTCTTTATGACGAGAAAATGTGGATTGATAATGTAAAAGGCGAAGTTTCGAAAATAATGGGTGATGAAAAATCCGTTGCACTTATTGGCCATGAAAAAGATTCTTCTTCCTATTATTTAAGGGTATTTCCCGAATGGGAGTTTCTAGAAACTGGAAATTATGATGGAATTAATGCTACAGATATTAGAAATATTTATTTTTTAAGTCGTGATTATAATAAGGCATATAATTTTGTACCCAAAATAATTTCTCTTTGGTTAAAAAAATATCGGAAAACAGAACATTTTCGTAAGTTAAAATCAATGTATTCTTATGTTCATAAAATATCAAAAAATCAAGAAAATAATTTACCCCATAATGTAGCGAATGCAGTCGTATTTTGCATGGGTTATGTTTTGCTTGTCAAGGCAAAAGATCCTTTAAGAAAAGGTTTTTATTCTCTCCCAGAATATATTATAAAAGATAATGATAATAGAAATGATTGTGCTTTAAGAGCGATTGAAAATGAATCTAAGTTTAACTTTACCGCTGAAAAACTTGAGCTCAATTTTAAATTGCAACATATTTTTGATTATGCAGATAGGTTTCCAATCTGTAAACAAAAATCATTTTCAAAATGTTATCAATTAAATTTAAACTCTCTTCCCGCAGTGGCAAAAGGTAAAAATATTGAAAAAGTAGAATGGGTATTAATCAATGATGTTTATTTGCGTGAAGATCAAATGTATGCTGATCATTATCAAATTATCCAATGGTTTTTAAAAAATTTAAAAAATTAAATTTTAATAAGTGCTCTGCATTGAGTTAAGAGCGCCATCCATTGCGCAAATTTTTCATTATCAAAGGACTCTTCGTCTATTTCGGCATCGTTAATTGAATTTTCAAGGGAAAGACCCTTTGATAAATTATTGGCAATAGGGACAAATGCGTTTGGAACTTTAATGCACTCTAAAGACCAGGCATTGCTTTTTAAAAAGATTAAATTTTCCGGTTTATTTTTAATATTTATAAGCTTTTCTTCTCTTTCAATTTGAATGAGATCAATATTATTGAATTCATTTTTTAATTCTAATGTCTCATTCAATTCTTTTGCAGCACAATACATTTGATACAGAGGCCATTCTGATTTTAAATAAATATGATCTTTTTGCAGATAAATTTCATGGGCAGAGGGAATTTTGTGGGAGTTGCCAATAAGCAAAAGCTCATTGGGATTTTCGGCATTTAAAATATCTTGAATACCCAGGCACAAATGAATAAAATCGTGAATAAAGGGGCTTTGCTTAATTTCATCGCGTTGCAAAAGAAAGTGAGGGAATTTTCTTACAGATTCAATCATATCAAGAGCAGAGGGGTTTTTGTAAAAATATTCAATTAAAAGATTTTTAATTAATTTGTGACCAAATAAACAACTGGCAAGTTGAAAAACAGTTCCCGAAAAAATGCTTGATATACGTGCATAATATGATGTTCTATAGGACTGAATGCGATGAGAGGTTGTCGCATGAAATATACTTGCTTCTGGTCTTTTGAGGAGTGACATAGTCTCAATACAGGGGTGTGAATGGACTATTTCTAAAAAAAAATTTTGATTTTCTTTTAATTTTTCAAAATTCATTATAAATTATTTCCCATATTGATTTCATTAATGATTTCATCAATGGGTGCGCTGTCATCATCGCGTTCGATAATAGCAGGGCGTTTGCCAATATGCTTGAGCGCCCATTTCATTAAATTCCAAACTTCTTGGCAGATAAGATGATCATGGGTATCAAATAAATGATCATTTAAAACAGAATGTCCAGCTATATGATATTGATTAACGTAAATTGGATTTACTTTTTTTATTTCAGCATAGGGGTCATAACTATGGTTTTTAGCAGAAACATAAATATTATTTACATCGAGTAAAACGCCACAACCTGTTTTTTGACAAACCTCATTTAAAAATTCAATTTCAGAATAAGTGCTTTCCTTATAGGAAACATAGGAAGAAATATTTTCAAGAGAAAATTGGCGCTTTAAAATATCTTGAACAATATTTACATGATCACAAATTAACGACATTGTTTCCTTAGTATAAGGTATGGGGAGAAGATCGAAACTGTTGTGTGTAGGCGATGCGGTAAAACAGAGATGATCAGAAATGACAAGGGGATTTAATGTATTGCAAAATTCACGGAGCGCGTAGCAATATTCTTCGTTAAGAGAATAAGCCGTAGCAATATTAAGTCCTACTCCATGGATGACCACTTGGGTACGCTCTGCAAGAGAGTGCATGTGATATAAAGCAGGCCCCCCTTTTAAAAACATATAATTATCAGCCATAATTTCAAGATAGGGCAAATCGGGAATTTTGTGCCAAAATGAATAATGAGCGGCTCGCAGACCCGCCCCAAAAATTCCTGATTTTAATGGTAACGGAGAATTTATAGTTGTTACTTTAGAGGAATCCACATTCATTAACCTTTGTTAACAACTTTTTTTCCTGCTTTGTCGGTATCAATTAAAAATCCACCCTCAATTTTAAGGCATGTTCCTTTAGCGACATAGACCCAACCCAAATGACCGTTTTTATCGGAATCTTTCACGTGACCAGCACAATCAAATGTCGTGCTTTTTTTGTATTTATCTTTAAAAGCAGCATTGGCTGCAGCAATCTCTGCTGAGCTCGTCGTACAGGTGTTTTGTCCTTTTTTCTGAATGCCAAAGCATTTTTCTGCTTCAAGAGTTACGTTATCGGCTGGTGTGTGTGCTTGTGCATTTGTGGCAATACAAATACCACTAAGAGCAGAAGCTAAAATAATTTCTTTTTTTTTCACTATAAATATTCCTTGTAAAAGTAATAAAGTAAAAAAATAATTTTCTAACTTTTCCACTTTATTTTAGTAGATATTTATTAATATCCTCTTAATAAAAACAGAGGAATATCATCTAAAATAATTTATACTTATTTAAGTTTACGAACTCCTTCTGCAGTAATTGTAATAGTGACAGTATCACCAACGGCAGGTGTGGCTTCCACAATATTTTGGAAATTGACACCAAAATCTTTTCTATTGATTTCAGCAACTCCTTTAAAAGCTTGCGTTACTTGTCCTTTCATTTTAATTTCGCCTTTATAAGTGACTTTAAAAGTAACAGGTTTTGTCACGCCACGAATGGTAATATCACCAACTAAATCGAATGTTTTGTCCCCCGTTTTTTTAGCAGAACTTGATTTAAATGTCATAGCGGGGAATTTTTTAGCATCAAAGAAGTCGGTACTTCTGAGGTGGTCATCTCTTTTTTTAACTCCAGTATCAACTGATGTTGCTTCAGTGGAGGCGTCGAGTTGTGTTTGAGAATAATCTTCAGGGTTGAACTTAAAAGAACCTTTGAATTTTTTAAATTCACCTGTAACTGAGCTGACAACAAGGTGAGCCACTTCGAAACTTACTTTCGTATGCGCTTGGTCAATTTCATATTGTGGTGCGATTTCAGCGGCAGCTACAACGTGAGTCGCTTCTTCTTTTAGTGAATGAGATTGGGCATAAACAGAAAAGGGGAATAAAATGAATGCTGTTAGTAAAATATTCTTTGTGAATTTATTTATTGACATAAATCTCTCCTGAAAAATGAGTTCGTGAGACTGAAGTAATGTAGCAAAGTAATTTTTAAAAATAAACATGTCAAATATCAATTTGTAAAATGTTTATAATGATCAGGTTAATTCAACAGAATCTTTTGCTTGCGATAAAAAATTTATGAGTCCTGGATATTTATCTTTTGCTTTTAATGCCCAATAGAGTTGTTTTCGCGGTTGTTCATGTCGCATTAAGATATGTAAAAGGAGTTCTTCGTCGGCTGTAATATTTTTTTTCTCACGCTGAATTTTTTTTAATTCGAATGTCGCTAAAGCTCTAATTTTCTCATCATAATTTTCATGTTTTCTTCTAAATGCATTGAGATCATCAACTTCTGCAGTTTCTTCTCTATATTTATTCATATAGTGAAACCATGCACCTGCGAGCATAGAAAGTGAAGGGATTTCTTTTGAGAAAAAATGAATTAAAGATAAAATTTGATCTAAGGAGTGATTCTCTAGTAATAATTTAGCAAAATTCAATTCTTTTTTGATATCTATATTGTTTTTTTGATATTTTGAAAATATATCAATGATTTGATTGATCTCTGATTTTTCATGATCATCGTCTTCCTTAACTTTTTTTGACTTTGTATTCATTTTTTTAGGAAACATTAAGGCTTCTTTGCTAGATATCGATATTTTTACGGGTTTTACTTTAGGGTTTATTTTTTTCTGAGGGATAAGGGAACGGAGATTTTTTGCATCACCGAGCATTCTTTTGCTTCGCTCTGGAGTGCTACGTAAGTTTTTCCATTTTTCAGGATCAAGATTCATTTTTAAAATAAGAGTTTTGCTATATTTCTTTGTAACGCTTAAAATATTATTTTCTGATAATTCTTCAATTGCTATTTTGACCTGTTTTTCAGGAACTCCTAATAGAATTGAGAGTTCACCTGTACTTGAAACAATTTCATCAATTCCTGCAACAATACAATTTAAGACATAAAGAACCAGTGAATAGCTGCAAGACCCTAATCGTGCTACAGCAAGAACTTTAAATCCACCACGTTCCCAAAAGTCACGTAAATTCACAATATTCCTCCAAACTCAAACTCTGAACCGATTAAATAATATCTCAAATTTTCCGAAAGGTAACTGATATTGAGTCAAATGAGGAAAATAGCAAATGATGCAACGGTTTTTAACCATCGGGGATTTGCCGGAACTGCGATCCGATCCTATCCAAGTTGATAAAACTATTCCAGAGATTGAAGTGTTTATTCCTGTTGATGTCTATTGGGAAATTCAGGAGCTTATTAAAAATATGCGTTTTGCAAGAGTTTCTGACCTATCGATAGACAAATATTGGAGAGATTTTCATAAGCTGATTTATCCCTGTATCATTATGGAAAAAGATAGAATGTGGTACCGCAGAAATGTGGGATAAATTTACTTTTTTGTTTAACGAAGAAGAAATGTAAAACCTGTCTGAACAAATATTCCCGTACTAGATAACGCAGGAGTTGGATTTATGTTATATGAGGCAGATATACGCAGTGAAATATCGCTTAAAAATGAACCTAATTCTGAATTTGTCATGGAAAATAAGGGAACAAGATTAAAATCGAGATTGCCGCCAAATTCATATATAGCACTGTAATTCGTTACTCCAGCAGGTTTCTGAGTGGTTGTAGAGGAGGAACCTGTTGTGGCTTCTTCGCGAAAGCGTGACACTCCGACTCCTGCAAAAATACCAGGCTGAATGTATGACCAACAAGGATCACGATATCTGAGTCCTACAAGGGCTTCTGCTGTGGTGGAATAAAAAGTGCGGCTAAATGATTGTTGTGTTCCTAAAACATTGACCGATCCTGAACTTGTATTGGTAAGGTAACGACCTAATAAACCTGTAGACAGTCCCAAATTTTTAAACCAAAAGATGTAATTACCACCGCCTTCAAAATGCAAATTCATTTGTGAATTATAATATTGATCATAATAATATTTATCCGCAGTGGGGAATAAAACTCCACCCGTAATAAAAATTTCATATTCCGGTTGTGCATTTTCGTTATATAATTCTTGAGCTCCCGCTTTTTGTGTTATGAGATTGTCTAAATTATTAAATAATTCTTTTAAATATTCCTTAGATTTTTTTGTATATCCAGACATGCGATAAATAAATTTCCCAGAATATTCAAGAAATGTATTTAAAGCGGGTTTTAATTTAGGATGTTCATCTAGCCAATTTGCCCATGATTTTGCATGTTGATAATAATAGGGTGTGATTCCAAAAGGAGTTAAATACTGATCGCGAATAATGCGCCAATAAAACACCGCAGCACTGTCCGGATTTCCTGATGCCGCTGTGACTACAAAACAATCCGATACTGACTTTGGTAAATTGGGGCTTTTAGACAAACTGGCAAGAGGGATATTCACTCCTGTTATATAACTGATATTTGAATGCGCAAGGCTATAATTTGGTATTGTCGCATTGTTTAATGCCCATGCCATGAAGCCGTAAATGTCGCCATTGTTTATATTTCCCTTGCTCCAAGTTGTTTGTGAGCTTGGAATATAAACAACATTGTAACATCCCGACGGCGTTCCATTGCTGTCGCTTGGAATTTGAGTCGGGTTTGTGTAACTGGGAGTATAAGGAATAGCAGTAGCATCGGCGGTCAAGGTACTGCTGCTGATTGTGCTATCAAATGGTAAAATCCCTGTAATAGCGGATGCCGGACAACCTAAGGTACTTGATGTGCCACCTGTATTAAAAGTTGATTGATATTGAGTATAAGTACAAGTTGAAGGGGTGCTTGAAGGATTGCTAAACGCCTTAGGATTCATTTGAAATTGCCATCCCCCCGGATTTGCCTTACAGCCCGTTGCATTTCCTTTTGAGTCGGTGTCAAGCCAGTAAACTAAAACATAACCCGAGACGCTATTTGTTGTCGTGGTGAGTGATGTCGGAGTAGAAGCAGGAGTTGGCGTTGCGGCATTCAAATTTGAGGGAGGCGATAAGGAAACGATAAAGGCGCTGTCTTCTGCAAGTACTGTTAAAGTAGGAGCATTAAGTAACGCACCGGTATCTGCTTTCCAATTAAAGGCTAAGCTAGCGTTTGTAACATTAACGTTATTATAAAAATACATGGGCTGAATTTGAAGACTATCTGAGGATATTAAAGCTGCTATATCTGGAGATAAAACACTATTTGCATTCGTGAAATCAATTGTGACAACAACAGTACCTGCATAATAACTTCCAGAATTTGATATTTTACTGGCATCAACACTGACTTTTACGTTTTGATATAATGAAGAACTTTCTTGATAATAAGCAAGCGTAGGTGGATTTGTGGTTCCAAATAAAACCCCCCATTTTTTCGTATCATAAGAAAAACCAGTTGTGGTTGAAGTATCTAAAGTAACAGAATAAGTAATTTGTAATTTACCAACTGGGAGTTTATCTTTAGGAGGAGTAAAGCTTGTCGAGCTACTTCCGGGAGCATAAATGAGCACTCCCGAAGCAGCACAGGATGCATTGCTCACATTGCTTGTGCTACATGTTGTCAAACTTTGTGCAAAAATTTGTGAATAAAATAAATTAATAAAACAAGATAAAAAGAGAAAAAATAACATTTTCATTTTAATTGCTTTCAAGGTTTATTTTGAAGATAAAGCTTTAAGAGTTCCGTTGGCAGCACAAGAGTTAATAACTTGAATCGCATTTAAAGCAGCTCCTTTACGTAAATTGTCGGAGACAATCCATAAAGAAATTCCATTTTGAAAAACATCTGTATTTCTTATTCTACTAACAAATACGTCATCTTTTCCGTGAGTTTCTCTTGGAGTCACAAATAATCCGTATGTGCCAAGATCTTCATCTTTTGCAGATTTTTCATCAATAATTTGAATGCCTGGAAATTCTGATAGTGTTTCTTTAATTTGTGATGCTGTTACTTTGGATGATAATTCTAAGGTAACAGATTCGCCGTGTCCTACAAATGTGGGAACGCGCACGCTTGTTGCTGCTAGAGGTAATTTAGGAGAGTTTAATATTTTTCGACTTTCGGAAATAATTTTTGATTCTTCATCGGTATCACCATTGTCAAGAATTCCTGCAACATAAGGCATGACATTGAAAGCAATAGACTTAGGAAAAATTTCAGACTTACCGCAAGTGAGATCCTGATTTACAAAAAAGTTTTTTGTTTCCTCAGTCAAAACATCAATGGCAGGTTTTCCTGCGCCAGAGACACTTTGATAAGTAGAAAGAATAACGCGCTCTAAACCAAATTTATCTTGTAGTGGTTTTAAAACCATGACGAGTGGAATGGTGCAGCAGTTAGGACTTGCCACAACAGGAAATTTTTTAAGCTCATTGGGATTGAGCAGATGTCCATTGACTTCAGGTACCACTAAAGGAACAGAGGGGTGTGCGCGAAATGCTGATGATTTATCGATACATAAAACGCCATGTTCTGCTAATTTTGGAATAAATTCAGTTGAAATGGAGGCTTCTGTGGCAAATAAAATAGCATTGCATTCCAGCATGGAAGGTAAATTAGGCTCTTCAATTGTTATTTTTGAATTGCAGAACGTTACCATTTTTCCTGCCGATGCTCTTGAAGCGTAAAGTTTTAATTTTTTTACTTTAAAGTCTGTAAATTCATCTGCTAAGAGATCTAAAGCAGTCTGGCCTACGACGCCTGTGGCACCTACAATTCCTATGGTCAATTCTAGCATAATAATAGCCTCAACATTTTAAAATTACTCTGAATTATGTCCCGCTTCAAACAGTTCTTCCTCTTCTTCCGCTTTATCTTTTCGAGTGAAAATCCATAAAACAGGTCCGTGAGAACAATATATTATTAACAGTAAAGCAAGGGAAACAACAAACTGTAAAATAAATATTAATGCGCAGATGATGAGAACGGCGGCAAGAAAGCGAAAAGGTCTTTTTCGAGGCAACTTCATAGATTTGTGGCTAAGATATTCAAACGTAGAAACCATGCCTAACGCTAATAAAAATGTAATTATGAGTAAAGTAACGTTACGGACATCAGGAGAAGTGATAGCCTGAGCTAACCAAACTTCCCATGCAGAATGATCGGTTAGTGTCCAGGTCGCCAGTTCATTTTGAGCCATTATAAAAACAGCAAGGGGAGCCGCCGCCATGGGAATGGGAATACCCGTAAAACTTCCATTAGTTTTACCTAAGGCACTTTGCACATTAAAGCGTGCCAGGCGCAGTGCACCACATGCGGCATAAATAAACGCCACGCAAAAACCAAGGCGGAAAAAATCATTGAGAGCATAATTATAAATGACAATAGCAGGTGCGACACCAAAAGAAACAAGATCACAAAGAGAATCAAGTTGTACGCCAAATGAGCTTTGTGTATGGGTAAGTCGCGCCACACTTCCGTCCAATCCATCACAAATTCCGGCAGCAAGAATAGCATAGGCGGCAAAAACAAATTCTTGGGGATCGTTGTTCATACGGCCATCGATAGAATACTTAATAGCTAAAAGTCCAAAAAAAAGTGAGGAAGCTGTAATTAAATTTGGCAATAAATAAATACTCGATTTTACCTTTCGGCGTCGATCAATAAAATGAGCGGTTTGATTTGTTTCCTTATGAATAATTTCATCATGGAATTCATTGTTCATTAGAATTTCCTTCTCTTAATTTTAGGACGGGGCCGGGTTCTTTGCCATATTCTGGCATAAGAGAGTTTACATAGTTTCTTTTTTCTTCTGTTACCTTAAATAAACAAGCTAAAAGATCAAAAAATGTAACATGTCCCGTCGATTCATCTTCAAGTTCATATTCGCCCAATTGCTTTAAACACTCCTCTTTACAATGATTCTTTTCGCAAAGAGAAATAAGTTGAGGAGTTAAATATGTTGACACAGGTAAGAGTTGCAAATCAGGGGAAGCTGTTTTTATGCCGTTAATAAAAGCGCATCCTAATCTTAAGCCTGTAAATGATCCGGGGCCAATTCCAACAATTAAAGTTTTAGGATCATTTGATAATAAATTTGTTTTATTTAAACTGAATTTGTAGAGTTCGAAAAGATTTTCCGCTGTTTTTCCAATGACACGTGTAAAAAATAAATCATTAAAAATTAAATATTCATAAATATGATTTTCATGAGATTCAGGTTTCATTTGGTTTAAGTCAATAAAAGATTTTTCTTTATTTGCTAAGAATGATTTTAAAGAGTGAATATTTTTGCAAATAAATATACCTACACCACGTCTATGGGTGAGCAGAAGAACTAAAGGATATTGAAAATGAGAAAACACAAGAGTCCCTTTAAATTAAAAACGAATAAGTCTTAAAATATCATTATAAAATACTACTACAAAAAGACTTAGTATTATAATAACCCCAATTTTTTGGACAGTAAGTTGTACTGATTTTGGTAGAGGCTTTCCATAAGCGGCTTCCACGGCATGTAAAAATAAAGTACCACCATCTAACGCAGGTAACGGAAGTAAATTCATCATGCCTACATTGGTGCTTATAAAAGCCATAGTCATTAAAAATATGATGATTCCGCCTTTTGCTGCTTCCCCAGCAACTCCTGCAATAGCAATAGGGCCGCCTAAGTTAGACAAGGGAATAGAGCCGGTAAAAAGCATTTTAATGGCATTATAGGTTAGAGAAATTTGGTTAATTAGAGCATTAAAGCCTTTCGTTAAGGCATCTGAAAAAGAATTTGCCTTAAGAATTTCGGGTGACATAGACAAACTTTGTGAGGCAAAATTTATGGGAAAATCAAGAAAGGCGTGTTCGCGGTTTAAATGATCATAGCCATTTCTTAATGGAATTTTACAGTTTAATTGTTTAATTATTCCATTTGAATTTATGACTGCCATATTTACGGAAGCGAATCCTATTTTTTTTGCTTCGGACGATATATTTTTGGGAGCACTGTCAAGCCAAGAGTAGACTTGAAATACAGAATAAATACGACCTATTTTGTCAAGAGAATAAATGGTGTCTCCCGAATTGAGCCCACAACTTTTCCATGCTTCTAATGCGGGAATAAGTTTGTCTCCAGTAGGAAGAGATTGAAAGTTTGCTATGGTTTGATCGGAGGAGAGAAGATTTTTTTTCCAAAGATTTTCTTGATTATTTTTATTACTTAGTAATTCTTTTGCCCAATTTTGAATATTGGTATTAGAAAAATTAACTTTTATTAAATTTTGTTTTTCAGAATTTCTTTGTGTTAAAATATTTAATTTAATATGATTTAAATGCCCTTTTAAAATTTCTTGAGCTAAGGAAGAATCAGAATTTGTTTTCGTGATATTTTCAAGTGTATTTAAAACTTGGTAAAAATAATCTGTTTTATGATCATTAATTGATATAATTTTATCACCTGTTTGCAATCCAATTTGGTGTAAAAAACTATTTTTTGATACATAAAAATGAGAAGAATTAAAAACTCCAGAAACTCCAATTCGACCCGTTTGTTGAATATTTCCTAAGGGAGTTTCCACTTCTTCTTGGATAGGCGTAACATATATTTGTTTATTTATTCCATTACTTTCAACTGATAAAGTTAAATTTTTATTAGCAGATTGACTGATTTTTTTTGATAAATCAGACCATCCTTTTATTTTTTCGTTATCTATTGCTAATATTTTGTCGCCGGTTTGTATACCCGATTTTTCAGCAATAGAGTTTGGTAATACTGAAACAAGGGCGGGTTGGTTGGGCAAGCCATATATTGCTAAGCCCACCATTACGAAAAAACTTAATATAAGATTTGCTAGCGGTCCCGCTAATGAAACAATCGCTCGTTTGTGTAATTTCGCATGTAATATTGATTTTTCCCTTTTTTCAATAGGGACTGTTTCTTCAATATTAGAACCATAAAATCGGACATAGCCTCCTAAGGGGAGCCAATTAATCCGATAATCTGTGTTGCCTTTACGAATTGAAAAGGCTTTGGGACCAAATCCAATACTAAATTCTTCTACTTCAATTCCAAATGCTTTTCCTGCTAAGAAGTGGCCTAATTCATGAACAAATACGACAACTCCTATGAGAATCATAAAGGCAATAATCGTATTTGAAAAAATGGCTTGAATAATATCCATTTCGAATATTTTACCTCTCTTAGTAGTGTTTATGAGCAACTATTTTTTGGGCAATTTGTTCTGAAGTCATTCCAAAACGTCTTTCTCTCAAAGAGAATTGTCTTACTAAGGAAATAAATTTTTCAGAGTCAAAATCGGGCCAAAGGACATCATCAAAAAATAACTCGGCGTAGGCCAGTTGCCATAATAAGAAATTACTGACGCGATACTCTCCACTGGTACGAATAAACATGTCTAAGGGAGGAAGTCCTTGAGTATCTAAACAACTTTCAAATGTGCAGGCATCGATATCGTCTTTAAAAATGTTTCCCTCTTGCACTTTATCAACTATTTTTTTTACAGCTCTAAGGATTTCTCCATGCGCACCATAGCTTAAGGCAACGGATAAATGCATTCCTGTATTTTTTTCAGTATCCTGCTCAAGTTCTTCAATTAATTCTATAATATCCATAGATAATTTTCTTCTGTCACCGATTACGCGAAATTGAACATTATTATCGACAATGCGTTTGTGTTCCTTTCGAATATACCATCGTAATAAACCCATGATACCGCCAACCTCATCTTCTGGGCGGCGCCAATTTTCATCAGAAAAAGCAAATAATGTCAGTGCTGTAATTCCTATATTTCCAGATAATTCGGTAATTTCTTGAACTCTTTCCACACCCTTACGATGTCCCGCGATGCGGGGAAGATGTCTTTTTGCAGCCCATCTGCCATTGCCATCCATTATAATTCCAATATGGCGAGGAAGAAGGAGCGGATTTAAATCCCATTTTTCGCAATAATTTATCATGGTTTTTGCCTGTATAAAACGATTTAGTTAAATTAAAAGACAAGTCAAAATTAGCAAACGTTCAGCTTGATAATCCCATCGATTACAAAGGTGCAATCTGACACAACTAAAGACTTCAGATCAAGCTTTCTGCTTCTATTTCGAATTGACAGTAGTATTGTCAAACATTATCCTCACCCGCTTAGGCCATAACTTTAAACGCCTTTCTCTAAAGTAGGAATATCATAAATATGTCAGGCTCTCTTCCTCAAAAAAGTAAAAAAACATCTTTAAGTACTCAAGGATATAAAGGAACAAGAGATTTCTATCCTACAGATCAACGTTTGAAAAATTATATTTATTCAAAAATCCATAAGTTATTCAAATCTTATGGGTATGAAGAATACAACGGACCTTTCGTTGAACATTTAGAATTATACGCTGCAAAATCCAGTGAAGAAATCGTTCGAGAGCAACTTTATTCCTTTACAGATAAAGGGGAGAGAGTTCTTGCCATTCGTCCTGAAATGACGCCCACTTTGGCCAGGATGGTCGCATCCAAACAAAAAGAACTAATAAAACCCATTCGTTGGTATAGCATTCCTACTTGTATGCGCTATGAGCGTCCACAAAGGGGGCGTTTGCGTGAATTTGATCAATTAAATGTAGATATATTGGGGGGGCATCCTTTAGACGAAGATGTTGAAATTATTTTATCTGCTATCGATACACTTCGTTCTGTAGGCGCTTCATATGAGCATTTTAAGGTAAAAATAAATCATCGTGGAATTGTAAATGCTTTTTTATCTAAAGTATTAAATATTCAGAGTGATAATATTTCTGTACTTATGCGTTTACTTGATAAAAAAGATAAAATTTCTAATGAAGTGTTTTTTCATGAATGTCAGAAACTAAATTTAAATGAAAATCAAATTAGTAAATTAAATTCTTTTATGAGTTCATCTATTGAAGACGTTATTAATTTGTTAGGTGACCATGCCCAACCTGCCAAAGAATTAAAGCAACGTCTTGATATTTTAATTGAACTGACTTCAGCAAACTGTATTCACTTTTCACCCGATATTATGCGTGGATTTGATTATTACACCGGAATGGTATTCGAAGTGTTTGATAATCATCCTGAAAATAATCGTGCTTTATTTGGTGGGGGGCGTTACGACAATTTAGTGGGTGCATTTGGTGGTGAAGAGCTTCCTGGTGTTGGTTACGGAATGGGAGATGTTTGTGTCGCTAATTTTATGGAAGTGCATGGTTTAATTCCTGAGCTTTCTAAAGAAACAGATGTTTGTGTGTTACGCTTTTCAGAAGAAGATCGTTTAAGTGCCTTAAAATTAGTGCAAGAATTAAGAAAATTAAATTTAAATGTGGAAGCGCCTGTTACTTTAAGTAAGTTTGGCAAACAAATTCAAAGCGCTGAAAAAAACGGAGCCAAGGCGGTTGCTTTTCGAGGGCAGGATGAGTTCAGAGACAATACATTTGCTGTAAAATGGCTTAAAACAGGTGTGCAAGATATTTATTCAAATGACATTCTTGGATATAATAAATTTGCAGATAAACTTTTAAATAATTAATTTATTATAGTGAAGAGAGAACTTCGCTTTCACAAATAATGATGAATTTGATTTACTATTTTATCTGTTAATATTTGTTCTGCATTTTGAAAATAAAAATGCCCTCCTGCAAATTTTTCTAATTGAGTCGGAAAAATAGAATATAATTCCCATTCTTTTATAGCTTCAAGTGAAACTCTATTATCCGATATTCCAGAAAATAATCCAATGGGGATTTCTAATTTAGGGAAATGAGGAAGAGATGTTTCTAAATTATGACATAACTTTAAATCATTTCTTAAAATGGGAATAAAATAATCCATTAATTCTGGTGAATTAAAAAATTCTTGCGGAGTTCCTCCCATAGATTTCAGCCATTGTAGGAGGGAATCAAAGGAGCGAAGGTAGGCGGGTTCATAATCGCTTTTGTTTTTTAGGTAGATATGGGGAGGTTTTTTACCAGATATTCCAAGCCAAATAAGGGGCGAATTCTTTTTTAATTGAAAATATTGAGCGAGTTCATAGGCTATATGTGCTCCAAAGCTATGTCCAAAAAGAGCAAGAGGGATATCTGAAATGCTTGAAGATATTTCATCAAATAAGGAATATAAATTTTCTCTATTTTCAACTTTATAATTAGATTTTTCCGTACCTCTGCCTGGAATTTCTAAAAAAGATATATCCCAATATTTTGGGAATAAATCAGAAAATTGAAAATAATGAATGGCAGAGCCACCGGCATGATGAATAAATAAAATTCTTAATTTTGCAGATTCATCTGATTTTTTATGATAGATATGGTTATGATATGCAAGCAATGTCATTCTCCTTTTATAATTAGAATTTGACAATTTTAACTTATTTTATATTACATAAAATTATTAAAATAATTTTTATATTTTGTCAAATACATATATTTTGTTTTTTTATTTAATAATATTTTATGCTTAATTGATTTATTTTGTTATTTGTTCAGCAAATTAAATTTGTTTAAATTGAATTTCTATGCTACATAATATGTTCTTTATTATTTGGAGACTCATATGAATTTTATTCTTGTCCTATTGAAGGATTTGATCCTGAAAAGTTAAAACCCATGCTTGCAAAATATGTGGATTGGATTTCATTTGATGCCGTTGCTATTGCCGCATTTGGTTATCGCATTAATGAGCAACCGCAAAAAATACGTGAAGATCTCTCTTCAATTATGACTTTAATTTAATCAAAATGACTTCTGAGCATCCAAGCTATTTTTTCATGTTCTTCAATACGCGCTGTTAGGAAATCGCTGGTACCTGCATCGCCCGCTTCGTCGACTTCTTCAATCCAGGTACGCAAATTACGAATGATCGTTTCATGATCTTCAAGTAACATTTTGATCATTTCTCTGTCTTTAGGAATGTCTTTTGTTTCTTTAAGGCAAGTGAGTTCTTTTAATTGTGCAAATGTAGCAGGAACAAATTCACCTAAAGAGCGTATACGCTCTGCAATTTGATCGAGGCTCTCAAATAAGGCGCTGTATTGTTCATCAAACAATTTATGCAGATTTTGGAAATACATTCCTGTTACGTTCCAATGGAAGTTATGGGTTTTAATATAAAGATAATAGGAATCGGCAAGATAGTGGGAAAGAATTTCAACTACTTTTGAGCTCTCTGCTTTGGTCATTCCAATGTTTGTTTTCATTATATGTCCTTTCTGGAAGAAGCTGAAATCAGCTGCTTCTAGAAAGCATACCATAAAGATCGAAGTGAAGCCAGTTTTTTAGACTAAGTCTAAATGTTATTTTTCTTTATTATCACTATTTTTCAGGACGGATATAATCCATGAGTTTTTTCTTAAGATGCTGTGGTTTTAAAGCATGAATTTCAGGTACAGAACCCGCTAATGGTAAAGCATATTGATAAAACTCTTCGGTGACGCCATTTTCTTCTTTATTAATCATGCTGCGTGGCATGAGTTTGGTTTTTTGTGCTACTAATTTTAAATCACATAATGATGTTTCGCATTTATAATGCTCTCCGGGGATGCGTACTAAAGTAACCATTTTATCACTCTCTCCCTTCATCATGTAATGAACGCCCATGGAACCCACTAAAAAAGCATCTGCCTGATCTGTTGGTGAGGACATCCCTGCTAATGATCTTTGCAAATAACCTAATGTGTCGGCACGGCATCTGAGTTTGCCAAAGGCTGAATTATACACGAGATTCTTTTTGATTAAGTTAGATAAGTAATCACCTAATTTTCCAGAACTTGACAATAGAGCATTGCCAAATTCATCTACTTCACCCGCGAATTTGTCTTCGCTTAATTGATCGGCAATTCCTTCGGCAACCACGATGGTAGCACGACCAATGCGATTGTAGGTTTTTTGTACATCGCCTAAAAACTTTTTCTCGTTGAATTCGACTTCAGGTAAGTAAATAAGGTGAGGTCCGACTTCATCATCATCTTCAATGTCAATATGACCTTTTTTAGCAATTGCCGTTGCAGCTGCAATCCAGCCTGCATGACGTCCCATAACGACATTAATTTTAACGCTATTAAAAAAGCTACGATTATCTAAGTCATCTCCTGCAATAATGTGTGAAACGACTTTGGCTACGCTACCGTAACCGGGGCAGTGATTTGTAACCATGAGGTCGTTATCAATTGTTTTTGGAATATGCAGAATGCGGACTTCATAGTGGCGGCGATTGGCTTCTTCGCGAATAAGTTGTGCTGCTTCGGCGGAATCATTACCCCCATTATAAAAAACAAATTTAATTTTATGTGCGGTGAATACTTCAAAAATACGATCAAGATCGCTATGTCTGGGTTTGATCCGTGCCGAACCTAAAGCGGCACCTGGTGAAACAGCAATGGTTCTCCACACGCTGCTTTCCTCACAAGAGAGGTCAAGAAGATTTTCATAGAGAACGCCATGAAGACCGTGGTATGCTCCATAAACATTATGAATTTTATCGGGATAATCGCGGCTTGCTGCCATGATTCCGGCCAGGGATTGATTGATAACAGCGGTAGGGCCACCAGATTGTATAATGAGAGCATTTCCTTGAAGTGTCATGATTGAAATCTCCAAAAATAAAAATTATAGCAAAAGTATTTTTGCTATAATTGTAAAATTACATTTAATATTGTACTCTACTGAATATCAATTGCAATATCAAGGGTTCCTCATTGCCTACTTACATCCAAATCCCTTCACTTCTTTCAGCGCCAGTAGAAATATAAATACTGGGAACATCTATAAATTCTTCCACTTTCTTAACAAAGGCTTGATATTCTTTATTTAATGTTGTGCCCGAAGATACAGCATCCCAGCCTTGTACAAATTCCACTACAGGCTCCACATTTTCCCATGCCGCTTGAGTCATCGGATAACCTGTCATTTCCGCTTGTGTGCGTTTGTCGCGATAGGAAGTAATGATACCAATATTCTCAATGCCAGCAAGAACATCTGCTTTCATAATAGCAAGTCCTGTTAAGCCATTTATTTTAGAAAGGTAACGGAGTGCCACTAAATCGAGCCAACCTACGGAGCGCGGACGACCTGTATTTGTGCCAAATTCGTTGCCACGTTTGCGCAATTCATCGGCAAAGTCTCCAAAAAGTTCGGCAGGATAAGGACCATTGCCTACGCGTGTGGAATAAGCCTTTATCACACCCACAATATTTGTGATTTTCCAAGGTGGTATGCCTAGTCCTCCAGCACAAGAACCGGAAACGAGATTACTTGAAGTCACAAAAGGATAAGTTCCAAAGCTCACATCGAGCATAGCTCCTTGTGCTCCTTCGAGAAGAAGTCGTCCGCCTTGTGCCATTCTATTGTTCGCAATCATGGCCAGATCTTTCATATAAGGACGGAGTTGTTCTGATGTTTCAAGAAATTCGTCCATTAATTTTTGATCGAGACCATCCATTAAATGCGGTTGAGATTTTAACCATGCTCTAAAATTATCGGGGTTTGCAATTTCCGCAATGCGAGGACCTTCTCTGTAGGCGCGGCTTGCATAAGTAGGTCCAATGCCTCTGCCTGTGGTGCCAATTTTAGTCGTGCTTTTGGATCGTTCCAATTCACGTTTCATATCGAGATTTTTATGATAGGGGAGAATGACGCTGGCTCTATAGTCAATATGCAGTCTTTCAGGTGTGATGTCATAGCCTTGGGCTTTTACTTTTTTCAGTTCATCTCTGAGCACTAAGGGATCAACAACAACTCCAGCACCAATTCCTATTTCGCAGTTTTCTCTTAAAATTCCAGAGGGAAGAAGTTGGGTTACAATTTTTTCACCGTTCACCCATATAGTATGACCCGCATTGTTGCCCCCTTGCACGCGGCATACAAGGTCTGCTTGTTCTGCTAGAACATCGACAAGCTTCCCTTTTCCTTCGTCACCATATTGGACTCCAAGGACAAGTGTGGCTGCCCCATGTTGTAGTTTCATTCTTTTCTCCCAAGTAAATTAAATTACACCCACTAATTTTGATGCGGGTCATAGCAAATTGAATTAAGAACAGTATTCTGTTCGCGCAACTCTCACACATCCATTTTTATTCTTCAACATTTTAAGGTATGATTTGTTCATCATTTGATAGGAGAAATTTTGTGCAAAACTCTTTGAATGACTTTCGAGCGGCTCTATTTGCAGGAGATTTTTATTTAGCTGAAAATATTGGATTAGTTCAAATCCAACAACTTGGCGAAAAACCAGATTGGCTTAATGAAATGGGAATATTGTACCTTATGAGAGGAGATCTCCCCGAGTCTTTACGCTTTTTTGATAGAGCCGTTATGGCCGATCCAAATTATATTGAAGCGCAATTTAATGCCTCTATTATTTTAAGTGATTTAGGATTTTATGATGAAGCGGCATCGCGATTTGCTGAGGCTTGTAAACGAGAGGGCGTGCTTCTTGCTCAAAAACATTATGATATGTCTTTATTTTATCTTTCTGTGAGGCGTTTTACCGAAGCAGAAGAAGAACTCAAAAAAGCAATTGCACAATATCGTTCCATTGAATATTTTCTTGAACTCGCGCGTTTGTATTTTGAGTTGCAAGATTATGAATCTGCGTTGGAACAAATTACAATCGCTTTAACTCTCGATCCACAAAGTGTTGCGGCATTATCTCTTCAAAATAAGTGTTTGCAATCAAAAGAAAATTTTAATGCAAACTTGAATGAAGTAAAAGTGGTAGAAAATAAAGCTGTTATTTAATTAAATTTTTTTAATATTAAGGTTACAAAAAATGAAATATATCGTCTTTATTTGCTATTTCCTTATTTTTTCAAATATAAGTTTTGCCAGAGAAACTTGTGTTAAAAATGACAAAGGTGTTTTTTGTGGTGTTGAAGTTTTAGTACACGAAAGTGGAGACTCGGCAAAAAATAAAAAAGTAGAGTGTATCGATTTTAATGGTAAAAAAGTTTGTGGATATGACTGTAAGAAAAATTTATTTGGAGCTGATTGTAAAAAGCATCAAGATGAAATGTGTATCGAATCTATTAAAGGTGTTATTTGTGGTTACAATTGTGAACAAAGCGGTTTAATATCGGCATGTTCTTCAAGACAAATGTATACTTGTTTTCGCCATGTTGACAAAATAAAATGCGGGGTAAATTGTCGCTTTGGTGCTTATGGTCTTATGTGCGATGAAGAAGATACAAATTCAAAATTTATGAAATAAATTATTATGATTAATGTTATTCTATTCGGCAATCGATTCCATTATTTAATATCGTGAACGTGTAAAAGGAAAATAATAAAGGGAAAGTGAAAAATTTCCAATAATTTTCTTTTCTGATTCTAAATAAAATACACCCCATTTATGAGAAAAAGTAATTGAAGGTTGTGGATAAATAAATTGCTCTCCAAAATTATTAATACATTTTTTTTGAAGATTTTGAATTTCAGATTCTGAATTCTCTAATTTAAAAATGAATATTGAAAAATTTTCGTTTAAATGCTCTTCAAGCCAAAATCCACTTACTTTAATATATTCGTCATTGATTTTTAACCACTCCCAATTTCTATCTTTATCTGAACAAAAAACATATGCTTCATCAGCAAAAATATTTTTATTAAAGATTAAAATTAAAAACAAAAAAAATTTTAAAAAAAAATTGAGTTTCATTTTAATTATCCTAATTTTTTATAAAAGGTATAGGGAGATTAGGTTATTAAAAATATCAATCAGATATATTTTAAATAAATAAAATGCTTTTTATAACTTCAATATATAAAATTAAATTAAAGTTGTCAATTTTTTTAATATAGTTATTATTGGTAATCTTTGATCTTGACGCCACTTTGTAGTAGATACCTTTCACCTAAGAAAAGGAGTTTTAATATATTTAATTCAATAATTAATAATTTGTCTCCCACCACTCTAAACACTTGGTTATTCTTATTTTTACTTAAACAATACCAGCCTATTGCATGTGCTATGAGTCTTGATATAGATTGTTTATTTCAATAAAGTAATGCAAATTTTATAAGCTCATCTGTTTCGTTAAATTTTTTTGCAATGATTTTTAGCCATTTATAAGCTTCTGGAATTGTCCCAAATCGGTTTGCAAAGTGAAATTGAGAGTTGTCATACTTAATTAAACTGCATTCTCAAACTATTCGAATTTTTGGTTTTTTCACTTATCAAAAACAAAGATACCTTCTATTTTGAATAATAAGTCTCACTTGGTATACAATCTTGGGTATTTTTGCAAATAACCCCTTAGTATTCAGAATTTCATATCACCCATTTAAATCTAATTTAAATGGGTCACTTTTGAGGAAAATCTTTGCTATTAATTTTAATAAAGGGCTTCAAAATGCATTTTTCAAATGTCTAGGAACATAAAACTTTTAATTAGTACTAATTGTAACTTACCAAAACCGCCATTTTTGATTCTGGTTGTTGGTACAGTTCGACATTTGAACAGGAGTACCATTTAATGTGCTAAAATTAAATACATCAAGGCATTTTCCCATAGCTCTTAGAGAACCATCAATATTATAAGTCCATTGCTGAGGAGGAGTATTATTACAGTCCCAAACTTGGACAGGAGAGCCATGACCATAGCTAACATCAAGACATAATCCTCCAATGCCAGTTATTCTGCCATTTTCAATATGCCACTGTTGATTCGAACCACCATGACAGTCCCACATAGTAACAGGAGTTCCATTATGCGTTTGTCCACCATTGACATCGAGACATTTTCCTCCCAGTCCAATAATTTGAAAAGCATTAGCTGCTAATGGAAGAGATAATATTACCAAAGTATATGTTACTTTAGCAATCAAAGTTTTACTAACGGTCATTTTAGATCTCCTAAAATATTTTTTATAAAAGTATCAATAACAATTGAATATGAATAATAAGTTATTGTCAAAAAATATTTCGTCAAAAACATGGCTTTTATTATAATTATTTAAAAAAAAAAATATAATATGCCGTCCATTAAGTTTCTACCTCATCGACTTTTTCAAGTTTAGAAAAATCAATGGATTTAATAAGTTCATCAGTTAAATGATTCCAAGAATTAGCTCCTGCTTGAATAATTTCTTCAATTTTTTCATATAATTTAAATGATAGGTAATTTCTTTTTAAAAAAAGCCAAACCCGCTCTATTGGATTAAGTTGAGGACTATAAGGCGGTAGAAAATGCAAAGTAATATTTTTAGGAATAATAATTTGATTACTATTATGAGCTCTCGAGCCATCAAAAATTAATAATACTTGTTCATTTATTCTTACAAATATTGAAAAAAATTCTAAAAATAATTGCATGTTTTTGCTATTTAAACTTGGTAACACTAATCCATACCTTTTTCCTGTTTCTATATTAATTGCGCATCCATGAATTTAAAAATCCATTTTTATTTTAAATCAACTGTATGGGAGGCATGGAGAAATGTAAAAGAAAATCATGGAGCACATGGTATTGATAAACAATCTATAGAAGACTTTGAAGCAAATCTCAAAGACAATTTGTACAAGCTCTGGAATCGCATGTCGTCGGGAAGTTACTTTCCGCCGCCTGTTCGAAAAGTAGAAATACCAAAGAAAGATGGAGGAAAACGCACTTTAGGAATCCCTACAGTTGCTGATAGAATTGCCCAAACGACTGTGAAGAAGAAGCTTGAACCGCAAATTGAAGCTATTTTTCATCCTGACTCTTATGGCTACAGACCAAATAAATCAGCATTAGATGCATTTGGTAAAACTCGTGAAAGATGCTGGAAATTTGATTGGGTTATAGATCTGGATATTAAGGGTTTCTTTGATAATATGAATCATGAATTGCTCATGAAAGCTTTAAAGAAACACACTCAATTAATCCAGTGTTACGTGGATGGCTTAACTATTACTGTAAATTTCATGGTTCTTTAGCAATTCATGCTATTTCTCGTGCAGTTAATTTTGCTCTCGTAAGATGGGCAAGAAGAAAATTCAAGAAATTAAATAGAAGTTATTCCAGAGCAAGAGATTTAATTAGAAGAATGTAAAAGCAAAATTCTATATTATTTGAGCATTGGAAAAACGCTAAAGGAATTTAATTAATGACTGAACAATAAGAGCCGTATGAATCGAGAGATTCACGTACGGTTCTGAGAGAAACTAGGGGTGCAATTCCCCTGGTTTACTCACCCACCTAGTAGACGATCCACAATTAAATATTTGGACTTGTGACAACTATATTTAAGCTATGATGAAAAGAGACTGTGTATTTTGGAGTAACTTGTCATATCCCACATGCAAGTCAAAATTTTTTTCCATAGATTCTGTCTTAGCTATTATCAGCAAAATCTCTATGGGATGATTAGATTGCGAGTAGAGGAGCATTTCATGGATAAAACTTCGCAAGATAAGGAAGCTAGAAATCTAATATTCAAAGGCGGATTGCTATAATTAAGCTGCCCTAACATAAATAGGTTCAGAACGATTAGGCATATTTTTTAATTTAACAAGTTTTTCTGCTGAAATTGTATTTGATATATAAACTTCCATTGAAAGCCTCAGCAAAACCTCAGTATTATAATCCATTCCGCACACCGCATCATCTTTGTTTTCCCATTGAGAAACAATTGAATGATTTGAAAGATTTAAAAGCTCAGAAAATTTTTGTTGAGTCATATGCATATATTTTCTAATAAAATGAAGTTCATTTCCAGTTAATCTAAATGGTTTATCGCAAAGAATTTTAAAGACTTCGTCTTGTAGTATTTTCATGTTTGGAGCTGGTACTTTTGTTCCATCTGGAAGCTCATACATATCAGGATTAATCAGGTATATTCTGAATCCCAATTCATCATATGGGACAATATTGTTTTTCATAAATCTTCCCCTTCTTCATTTAAAATAACGACAGTTACAATCTTAAGTAGATCATCTATTGTTACAATAACTCTAAGTTCACGCTTATCAATTGTTGATCCTTCAAAGGCATAGCTCCAAGTTTTTAATAGGGCATCTTGACGGTCTCTTTTTTTGGTTCTTTTCCCATTTAAAAGAGCGCATTCAATGTCTTTAGGGAGAACTTTTCTTTCTTTCGTTCTCAGTCGAGCGTGTGGAAGTATGATATAACTACCTGTTTCAATAGAAATTTTTACTTTTTCAAGAATTTCAGACTCACTATGTTTTGGCACCACCATGTACCTTTCCTTCACAGATTAAGAGTATCAAATGATTTGTTAATAGTAAATAAAAATGTTAACGAATAACAATTTTATTTCTTCTCTAGAGCTAAATATATGATTTTACGAATAAAAGGACTTGTGGTGAGCAATTTGAAAACTTAGAAAGCTATACGCCACCAATTTAAAAATTTTTTTAAAATCTCTGGAAAGTGATTGTTATGAATAAAAAAGAAAATCTTGCCTTGGTGGCATATTTATGCTCGATATCTCTGGTTATTATTATTATTTACCTATTGACCTCAAAAAAAATACCGATACAGATTCAATTCAATATATTGAAGACAATCTTTATTCTAAAAAAATAATTTCTTGAATAAATATAACTTCTCCCAATAAATTCACATTAAGAATTAAAAAAAGAAATTTTTTTCATCATAAGGTGTTACTTTAAAAATAACTTGAAAATAATCTTTCGTGCGCGCAAAAAATTCTCGGACATAGTAATACCATTTGTCTTTTGTGTTTCCCGCACTCACGCCATCTGCTTGAATGCCCACTTCTCTTGCAATCCATACCGCTCTTTTTAAATGAAAATCCTGTGAAATTATATAGGCACTTTTTAAATTAAAAACTTCTTTTGCTCTAAGTATCGTAGCATAGGTGCTGTAACCTTTTTCATCTGTTAAAAGAGCATCTTGAGGAATTCCATTTTTTAAGGCAAATTTTTTCATGGCTGAGGTTTCGCTATAGTTGCTGTCCGTGCCATCGCCACTCATTAAAATATTTTTGACGAGTTTTTTATTATAAAGTTCAATTGCTTTTTGCATGCGTGCTTTAAGAGCCCCTGATAACGCATCACCATGGACACTGGCGCCTAATACAATTGCAAATTCTTTGGGATAAATGGGAGGAGAGATCGATTGAGAATTAAAATAAATTATTGTATTTGTAACGAAAAAAATAGAAAATAAAATAAATAAAAATAATGTGAAAATAGAAAAGATATACCATATAAATTTTATAAATGTTTGCAGGGCTTTAACAATCAAAAGTTCTCCTATCCTTAGCCTAAAGATTGCACTCAAGAGTTCATTCTGTTTGTCTAAAAATTGCCACCCTGTGTCAAATTGCTGGAACTTCTAAATCTCTTTAAAAGTAACATACAATTATAGGAGCGAGGGAGTGATTGAGTGAGAAAATACGATATTGTCAAAATAATCATTATAAATATTTTATTTATTATTCTTCATTTAGAAGTATTTTCATTAGAAAATCCATCGTCTATATCTCCCAGTACACAAGGAGATACGCTTTTACTTCCCCCTTTGCGTCGCATTGGAATTGATATTCCTGAAACAAATATAGATAAGTTCCGTGTTTTTATGAGGAAGCAGGATCGTTTGCTTTATGGATTGCCCGCTTTTCCTTATAATCAAAGTGATATTCAAAGACTGATTGCGGAAAATGTTGCTGATGAAGTTAAAAATACAGGGCGATTTTGGGATTTATCACTCACTGAATTTGTTAAGATGTTACCTTTAGCGGGAAGTGATCCTTCATCAACTGAAAATCAAAAAATTGATAAATTAAAAAAAAGATTAGCGTTAGATTATAATATCGATGCCTGGTTGCGCCCTTATATTTATTTTGCTCCCGATCAAACTTTGGTCCGTCTTGTCATAAAAGGATCAGAATTAAATGCGTCTACTTGGGCTCGAGAAGATATTATTTTAGAAGCACAAGCAAATGAGCAAAAAATTAAAAATGCCATATCTCAGGCTTTAGCAAGGCTTGTCAATACTGTAGGTCACGATGGCAGAGTGACTTATATTAGGGACAATTTGTTAACCATTGATTTTGGAATTGAAAGAGGCATTGTTCGTGGGGAAACGCTCATGGCGGGTTATGTGATATTAACAAGTTTTCATCCCCAAACAGGAGAGTTTTTAAGGGCGCAACGTGTGTCCATTCATGAGCTGCGTGTTTTAGAATCAAGACAGGGCAGTTCTTTATGCCAAATTGTGGCTTCGGACAGATTGGCATTTGATCAAGCTTTAAAAATATTAGGAACTAATGATGCTAAAATGCTTGTGTGGCGGAAGACGAAAGAATTGTATAAAGACGGTTGGCGTGAGCCTTATAATCCGGAAACCGCTCCTATATTAGGTGCTGCCGAAGAAGGTTTTGGTATTCCTTCTCAACAAGCACAAAATGAAAATACGCCGCGTTCCATGATGCCGCCTCTTGTTTTTGAAAAAGAAACACAAGCAAAAGAATCTCTCGATGAAAAAACAAATACTAAGATAACTCAACAAAATATAATTGATAAAAAAAGCAATCAAAATAAATTGAATATTTCTTCAAAATATCAAACGGAACAACAGGGGTTACCTTATGCTATACCTCAAAAACAAGAAAATGAAGCAAGTTTACCAAAACCAGTTGCATATAAAAAGGCAATTATAAATAGACCAGATACATGGATTCCTTATTCTGGCTTATTAGGTTCTGGTCTCACAATTGGATCTGTTAATGGAAGAAATTCAGATTTTCCACAAACAATTTTAAATAAAATTGAAGCGTCAGGTTACTTTGATATTGACACTACTGTTGAATTTAAATTGATTCCATCCGCTCAGTTTTCCTATTTTAATGGAAATAGTTTAACTGGAAGTTCATTCTATTTAATGGCCTCTTTACTTAATACTATTGTACATAGTTCAGTTGATAGCTCACTATCTGTGGGAGGGGGTTTAGAATATACAACAGGAACTCTGAGTTATAGTTGTAATTGTACTACTAATACCGATTTAACTCATATCGGAATTAATGTGAATTCCTTGTATGAAGATAACATTTCAAGTTTCGGCACTTATAATATTTTAGGAGGTTTGTCTTTAATTGATTTTGCTCAAGGATATCCCATTTGGAGTTTAAAAGGAAATGTAAGACCATTTTATGTCTTTCCTAAAGAAATGGTATTTGATGCCAGTCTAAAAAGATATTATACGGGTTGGTTTGAGTTCAGTATTGGTGTTTCTTGGGACTTCTTACCAGAATATAATTACCTAAAAGTCGTTTTATAAATAATTAGAATATTTTTTAAAAATTTGCCATTAAAAGGTATAGAGTATAAAATATTTTGGTATATTTTTTTTACTTCTTTGGGAGTTACTTTTTAATGGATTCCATCAATTCTTTTCTTTTATTTCTTGTTTCTATATTGAAAAATCCTGTTTTATTAATTCAAACTGTGGGGTATATTGGGCTTATAATTATAGTTTTTGCCGAAACAGGACTGCTATTTGGATTTTTCTTACCAGGTGATTCCTTATTAATTGCGGCAGGATTATTTGCAGCGCGCGGCGATATGAGTGTTGCTATTCTTCTTACTTCATTGACAATAGCTGCTATCGTTGGTGATGCCGTTGGTTTTTATATTGGAAAAAAATTAGGACCCTTATTATATAAAAAAGAAGATTCTTTTTTCTTTCGTAAAAAGCATATTCAAGCTGCCCATGATTTTTACGAAAAACACGGTGGAAAAACTATCATTATTGCGCGATTTATTCCGATTATTCGTACATTTGCTCCTACTGTAGCAGGTGCTGCAGAAATGAGTTATTTTCGCTTTGTTACCTTTAATATTGTTGGTGCTTTTTTATGGGTATTTAGTATGATTTTAAGTGGATATTATCTGGGAAAAGTATTTGGTGAACAAATAAATGACTATATCCATATTTTAATTATTGGAGTTATTATTGTTTCGTTACTTCCGCTTATTATCAAATGGATTAAATCAAGAAAAATTCAAAATAACAATGTTTAAAAATTAATCTCTTGTTTTTTGAACAGCATGTGTCTCTGTTTCCCAAATGGTAACCGAGTGTAACTTTACATTTTTATTATCAATTTTTTGAATTAATTTTTCGAGTCTTTCCCAAACAGCTTCCACAAAAACTTCAGTTGTGGGAATTTTTCCTTCGAGCCAAGGAACGTCAAAATTTAAATGCTTGTGATCGACGTCTTCAATAATATTTTGATTTACCAATTCTTTAAGAGTGGTTAAATTAAATACCATTCCTGTTTCGGGATCAACATTTCCTGTAATTTCAACTTCCATTTTGAAATTATGCCCGTGCCCGTTTTTTCCCGCACATTTTCCAAAAATAAGTTTGTTTTTATCATCACTAAATGTGGGATTATAAAGTCGATGGCTTGCGCAAAATGAAAAAAGACCCTTTAAAATTAACATACTTATGCCCCGTTGATATTGAGAATTCTATTTAATATTTCTCGGGCAAATACAGTTGCCCCTAAGCTTTCCATTATAAGCAAATTTCCGGCAAGGCGTCTATTTATAAAAAGAACTTCAGGACTTGGGGCGCGAAATTTTGTGGAGCGCATGAAATCAACTGATTCTGCATGTGTGCGTTTTAATTGATTTGCATCTTTCCAGGAATATTTTTCGTTAAGAAAGGGCTCAATGGCAATATCCATGGCTCTTAAAAAACTCTCTTTTGCTTCGGGTTGATCACCGCGGCTTAAAAAGCCCATTTTTTTTGCGGCTTTTACAATCTCAAATTTATTTTTTTGAATGGCAGATAAAGTTAAATCAGAATAATTTTGAATGAGTTCAGAACTCAGTTCTTGAGTGGCTCCAAAATCGAGTAAGACCAAATCAGCATTTTCTGTGACAAGGAAATTTCCAGGATTGGGATCGGATTGAATATGATTTAATTGAAATATTTCTGTAAAAACAACTTCTAATAAGAGAGCGCCTAGTTTATCTCTTTTTTCAATCAATAAAGGATTGGTATGAATATCTTTGGCGTTTTTATTGAGCCAAAGCTGCAAACATTCTGCATCAATCCATTGAGTTGTTAAAACATTTTTTGTGCAAAATTCCGGAATTGTTTTTGGTATAATGATATTCTTATTGTTTTTGAATTTTTCATAATAAAAATCGTAGTAATTTTTTTCACGGATAAAATCAAGTTCTTGAATAAATAGCATTTCAACGGCATCAAAAACATGATCATAATTGTCCATATTGGGCATAAAATTAGCAATATTAATTAATTTTTTCATGTTTTTGAGATCGGATTTGACGCTTTTTTCAAGTCCTGGATATTGCACTTTTAGTGCTACAAATGTCCCATCTTTTAGTTGAGCCTTATGCACTTGACCTATGCTTGCCGCATGGACGGCCTCTTTTTCAATGAACGAAAATCCGTCTAAATTTCCAAATTCTTTTAGTATTATAGGTTCAATGTAACTCCAGTCTTTGGCTGTTGCTTGTGATTGCAGTTTGCTCAAAGCGGATTTCCATCCTGGTGGGAGAATGCTTTCATCTACCATGCTCAAAAGTTGACCCACTTTCATGGCAGCACCTTTGAGCTCATCAAGTCCTTTGACCAGCCGTAACGCGGCATCACTCATGAAAGAATCGAGTTCATCAGATTTATTAAGTCTTCTTTTAAGAGCTTCATTCCCAGCACGCAGAGCTGTACTTGATAACGTTTTAATTAGGGAAAAAGCACGACTTTTAGGGCTATTATCTTCACTCAAGGATTGATCCTTTATATTTTTTAAAAAAGATTAAATAAGGGATAATATCCATGGAATATTTTCCCATGAAACGACTCATACCTTAAATTAATCATAATTGCGAAAACAATTCATCTACAGCGCGGTGAGCTTGATCAATCGCTGTTTGCGCATAGGGATTCCAGTCGGCATCGGAATTGGCTATGACCACATTGCCAAAAGGTTTTCGCGCGGTATTAATGATATTATTACTTTTATCTTCATCATCAAACAAACTATTCAAATAGTAGGAATAGCCATGTGACCATCGATTTATTGTAATTCCTAAAATATCTTTCTCATGATTAAAAAGCTTTGTCGGAGCTAAAATTCTTTGCAGTTGGTTGCGGATATCTTTTTCAAATTCAGAAAAGGAAGTGGTTAATAATTTATAACGTCCCATACGAAATTGAGTGCGGGCATCTTTTCCTATTTGTTCAGGTAGGCTTGGAACTGAAACCATATGCAATTGTATAGGTTTTTCAGGTGATCTGGGGTGAAAATAACGACCTAAATCTACAGGGTAATCTAGTTTTACACGGCAATAAGGGAGGCAAGGTGAATATATTTCATGAACACCAAGCTTGATAAATGATTTCCAATTTGAAATTAATACTTTTGTATAAAGTAAGGGTGCTTTTACATTTAAGGCTAAAGCCTCTTTTTGCTCTTGAGGAAGCTCCGTTAAAATATAAGGAATCATCATATTATAATTGGCCATGATCACATGTTTTGCTTGAATTCTATGTAAAGTACCCAGTTTTACAAGTTTTCCTTCACTATCTAATTCAGGCTTGTCTAAATAACCAATATCTACTGGGACTTCTTTGCCTTTATTTGCGTTTGCTACAGTAACAACAGTGCTGCTTAAGCGTAATCTTACTAAAGAATCATTTAAGTCTAATTTTGTGTAATCAAATTTATTTAAAATAATGGAATTCATATCTTTTATTCCATTTGTTACTTTAGGCATAAGATTACTTACTAAAAGACGTGCTATGGTCGCGTTGCCATCGGGAAAATGATAAATATAGGGATCATTTAAAGCATTGAGATCATCATCATCCATAGGGGGTAAATTCATGCCATCTAAACCAGGTAAGTTTAGAACTCTGGAATCATCATAAGCTGAAATGGCATCGATACCAATGGTATCAAAATCATGGCTTTTGGCTTGAAAATATTTAACGGCTTGTTCGCTTATACCAACATGCTTAAGTAAGAAATCTCGGTAACTTATTTTTTGTAAATAGGCTACTTTTTCTTCTGTTTTTAATTTAGGTAAATAATCTTTTTTTTCAGTATATAATTTAATAAGAGCATTTTTATCTGTTGATGACATTGGAAATTCATTTATAAATTCTTTTATCTTTTTGCCATGCAATTGTCCGGGTGGAATTTCATCACAAGCACTTCGCGTGGGATCTCCCGAAACAAATTTATCACTTAAAAAGTTTTCTTTATCAAAAAATACTCCACGACTCAAATGAAGTTTAGGATAAAATGATACGTCAAAATGTTTTTCTAGTTTATCAATATCAATTTTTAATTCTTCAAGAAGTTTTAAAGCTGTGTTACTATATAAGTGTTTTGGTGATTGTAAGGATTCCGATCCCCCATAGCCCATAGAAAATGTTTTATTTTTTTTAAATTCATTTCTTTTGGCATGTCCCCCAAAATCATCATGATTGTCTAAAAGTAAAATTTTAGCGTTTTTAAACTTTTTTTGATAGAAAAATGCCGCAGAAAGTCCACTAATACCTGCTCCTACGATGACTAAATCATATTTTTCTTCAACAGGTAAATCATCAACAGGAAATTTCATTCTTTCTTGGGCTAAGGCATGTGCGCTTTCATAAGAACCCGCGTGACTTCCTCTGAGACCGGTTAAGCTTGGTGGATAGTTATCAAAGGGAAGCATGTCCGCACCGAGAAGGTCGAGCGGTGTCATACCTGCAATAATGGCAAGTGAAGTTCCATTTAAAAAATCGCGGCGTGATATTGTCATATTAGACCTCATAAAAATTATCTGGAATTTTTAAAATTTTATCATCATTCGGATTTGATACAATATCAAAAAAAAAAATTAAAATAATTATTCTTTTTAATATACTAAAAATAATTATTTCTATTGAAAATTAATTTTATTTTTTTTAAAGTCTTCCTAAAATTATATGGGAGGCATCTCATGAAACCACTTTCACAAATTTGTGAAGAGTTGATGGTCAATAAATTTTTCTATATTCCTAAAGTTTTTGATAAATGTAATTTTCTAGAAACAGATGAAATGATTTTGGCAAAATCTCCATATCATAGTTCTCTTTTTAATATTTGTTGGATAAAAAAAATAAATCCTATTTATTTTGAAAATTCTTTGCGACACATTATTGAATTTTTTTATCCTAAACCTTTTGCGCTTTGGTTTGGAATGAATCTTTCCACACAGGACATTGAATTTACATTAAATTCATTAGGTTTTATAAAGAAAAATTCACGTTTTAATATGGTTTCAGATTTAAAATCAATTACTTATTTTGATAAATATATTGAAAATATAAAAATATCAAAAATTACATGTGATCTTGAACTGGATATTTTTTTGGATGTCATTGAGGATTTTGAACCCTGTGCAAGAGGTTATTTCAAAAAAGTGTTTCGAGAATTGGGTTATTCAAATTTACAACCCTATCATTTTTTTTATTTGAATGTAGCAAATGAACCCGTATGTATTGGTTCAATTTATTTTCAAAATAATATATGTGGTATATGTGAAATATTTACACATCCTAATTTTAGAAAAAAAGGTTATGCTAGAAAAATTTTGAATTTTATTATGAATTATTCAAAAGAAAATAACATAAATTATTTGAGTTTAGTTGCATCAGTAAAATTTGATTTAGATTTAAAATCAATTGCTATGAAATATAAAAATTTAGGATTTATGGAACAAGGAGAATATTCTTGTTACGAATATGAAGGTTCAGGTTTTCAATGATGTCACAAATTTCTTATAATGTTTTGTGATATTCAATTTATTTAGTAGAAAAATGATTAAAGCTAACCATACAAAACTAAAGCTTATCATTTTATTTAGCGAGATTTTCTCATGAAATAAATAAACTGCTATAAAGAGTTGAATTGTAGGACTTGTATATTGGAGAAAGCCCAGTTTAGTAAGTGCCATATTTTTGCTGCCAGCAACATATAAAATAAGGGGAACCGATGTAATAATTCCCGCTAATGACAATAATATACTAATTTGAGTACTTGTGAAAAATGAAAGTTGGTTATTTATTGCTAAATAAATTAAATATGAGAGGGCAATGGGTGAAAGTAAAAGAGTTTCTACAGCAAGACCCGTAAAGGAATCAATGGCGACTTTTTTTCTTAAAAGTGCGTAAAATCCAAAGGATAATGAAAGAAAAATGGGAATAAAAGAGCCCATACCACGAATACCCATTTCATAAAACTGAATTAATATGCCTATTAATGTCATCAAAAAACAAATTATTTCAACTTTATTTAGTTTTTCTTTCAAAAAGATCATTCCTAGAATGACATTTAAAATAGGTGAAATAAAATAACCAAAGCTTGCTTCCATCAAATGATGATTCACTATGGACCAAATATAAGCAAGCCAATTAAGGGAAATCAGTGTTGCCGTTGTTATGAGAATGAATAAAAATCTAGGAGATTTAAATACTTCCCAAATTTTGTATAAATTTCTTTTCGAAATTATTATAATTAATAAAAATAGAAGTGACCAAATAATGCGATGGCATAATATTTCAAGGGGAGAAACTGTCTCTACACTTTTAAAATAGAGCGGTGCTGTACCCCAGATAAGAAAAGAAATTAAAACAAGAATAATCCCGGCAGATTGCGACGAACGATTGAATGGCATAAATAGTTTAAATTCCCGTCTACATAAAATTTTTAGCAAAGAATCAAAATGTTAAGTTTTCATCTTTGAATATGTTCTTCCTCTTATAATAGATCTATTTTTATGTAAACACCATATGCAATTAGAAATGTATAAAATAAGTGCTGTCCAAATTAATCCAAATGTTAATAAACTATGAGAGTTAATTTTCTCATTGAAAATAAATACGGCAATAATAAATTGAGCAGTAGGACAGATATATTGTAAGAATCCTACCTTTGATAAAGTGAGAAGTTTAGAACCTGCTACGTATAAAATTGTGGGAATTGAAGTTAATATTCCTGCAAATATAAGTAAGGTACTTATTTCAAATGAGCTTCCAAAAATCATTTCTTTTTTATGTGCTAAATAAACAATGTAGCTCATTGCCAGTGGAAATAATAAGAGAGCTTCAACAGTAAATCCATGAATTGATTCTACATTTATTTGTTTGCGGAGCAATGTATAGAATCCAAATGATCCTGCAATTATAATAGGCACAAATGGTGTTAAACCGGTAAAATGAATTTGTGTAAACTGATTTACAATAGCAGCAAATGTAATGATTAGTGAAACCTTTTGAGTCGTATTGAGTTTCTCTTTCAAAAATATGAGACCTAATAAAATATTAAAAAGAGGTGAAATGAAATAGCCAAAGCTTGCTTCCATAAGATGATTATTTAAGATAGCCCAAATAAATGTGATCCAGTTTGATGAAATCAGCACTGCTGTCAGAGCTAACGTGAGTAATTTACGAGGGGAGTAAAAAATTTCTAAGATTTTATTAAATTCTTTTTTAAAAAAAACAAAAAATAATAAAAAAACGACCGCCCAGATAATACGATGGCATAAAATTTCGCCCGAAGAAACATTTTGCACAGATTTAAAATAAATAGGATTAATACCCCAAGTTAACAATGCTGCAACTACAAAAATAGTACCAGAGGATTGGGAATGAAATGGAAACTTCATATATCAACTCCATTATTTAACTTTTCAAAACTATTGTGCAGTTCTAGGACTTTGAGAAAACTATAAATAATTATTTTTTTATCGTGCACTATTTATTTGATAAATGCAATATTGCATTTAAAAATAATTTAATGAAATAGCTTGTGTAATTCTTTTTTATTTTTAAATAAATTGTAAAAATAAAAAAAAGTGCATTTTTTAAAAATGCACTTTTTTTTTACAAACTTAAAGATGACTACTTTATTCGTTACTTTTTAAAGCGCGCAATGGAGTCCATTTCTTTACGAATGAGTGCCATTTTTTCCGATGCCACATTGGCAGGAACGGTGCGCGGATTTCTAAAGTAACAACTCTCATCAAGTTCTTTACGACTGAAGATGGTTTGATAGGTATGATGCTCTGGAGAGTTTATGTCATTCGTATCATAATCTCTTAAAATTAAGGGAGAGACATATTGAGTAATACTGTTCATCTCATGATCCATAAATATTTTTTCGTTACGCTTGTTACGTGCAAAACCGCGTACAACGTAATCGACACAGACCACATCGGTTTCAAAAGCCTTAAACATAAAGTCCAGAGCATATAGAGGTGAAATGCTGCCGCAAGTTGCAATGTCGATATCTACGCGGAAACTACAAACGCCCGAGGGATCGAGACTGTCAGGATAGGTGTGGGCACAGATATGGCTCTTGTCTAAATGGATAGAAACGGTAGATTGAGCCATGAGATTGGAGGACTTATTTACAGAAGAATGCATGTTTGCTTCTTTCGTTGCTTGGTCTCCTTTCATGTCACTCATGAGCAAAACGACACTTGCGCCATAAGGGTCGAAATCTTTTGAACTTACGTTCAATACTTCGGCATCAATAATTTCTGCGATGCGGATAAGCTGAGATTCAATCTGTCTTGCGGAGTATTTTTCGTCAATATAACGAATATAGGAAGCTCTTTCCTCATCGTTGAGAGCTACTGCGAAGTCGTAAAGATTGAAGCTTAAAGCTTTGGTAAGGTTGTTAAAACCAAGTATTTCTGTCATCTTATGTCCTCAATGAGTTCTGCTTATTGTGTGAACCTCAGCAAATTATCTGATCCAACAGATATTATGCAATATAGTGTAGAGTGGAAAATGCAACGGTATTTTTCCTCTCACAAACTTATTGGTAAAATATTGTAGCATAGCCCGTCTTGCAAGGATATTTTTCAAGTTTTTTGGTTTTATAAGTTTAATAAAATCAATTAGTAAGGTGTTTTAGATGGATTTCAAGCGCGGACTTTTTTTGGTAATTTGTGATGATCCCGAATTAACCTCAACTTTGGTACATATTCAAAAAAGTATGGATATTAAGGTTTGGGTGCCAAATAAGCAAAATCAATTGCAAACTTCTCTTTTAGAAGCCTGCGAAGATGCCACTGAAAAGGATCATATCCTCGTCAAAGGTGATATTACCAAAGCTTCTTTTTTTGCGCAGTGGCGCGCTTACGATCCTATATGTGTTGTAATGTCACTAAAAGATAATGAAAAATACTTAAACGTCCGGGAGCTTATCCTTGAGGAACTGCCCGAATCGCGCATTTTGTCTTTTCAAGTAGGGCATCCAGGAGTTGTTCCTCGAAAGCTTGTGGAAAACGATCGGGAGCTTGTCCTTTCGTGGACGGAGCTGTTAAGCCGGCCTATCAGTGCGGAGCTACGGCATATTGAAAGCACCCATCGCGTTAAAGAGATTCGAGATATCTTAGGTAAGGGCGAGAAAATTGGTTTATTACTTCAGCCCGATCCTGATCCCGATGCCCTCGCCTCGGCATTGGCGTTAAGATGTCTTCTCGGACGTAACAAAGCGTCTACGCCCTTTTTGAGTTTTGGAAGAGTCACGAGACCCGAGAATATTGCTATGATGCAACTACTTGATCTTGAAGTGATTACCATCAAACCTGAAGATCTTTCCCTTTATGACAAAATTGCCTTACTTGATACTCAGCCTGGTCATTTTACAGTACCCCTCTCTCGTGTCGATGTTATTATTGATCATCATCCCATGGTTGGAAATTATTCTTCTGCTGCTTACTGCGATATTCGTTCAAAATATGGTGCCACATCAACAATTATGACCGAATATTTACGCGCAGGAGCTGTAAATATTGGGCAAAGATTAGCCACTGCGTTACTTTATGGAATTAAAGCAGATACTTTGCATTTAAATCGAGAAGTGATCGATGCTGATTTATATGCCTTTGTTTCCTTATATCCAGATATTAATTATAATTTATTACGGCGCATGGAAAAACCAGAAATACCTATGCGCTTTGCGCCCGTTTTAGCACATGCTCTTTTAACAATGGCTTCCCAAGACAAATTATTAGTCAGTTATCTAGGTTCTGTTGTTAGGGAAGATCTCATTCCTCAAGTTGCCGACTTTATGTTACAATTTGAAGGTATAGAATGGGTTGTTTGTGCTGGGATTTATCAAGAAAACATTGTGATGAGTGTCCGTAACGTGGGGTATGTAAAAAATGCTGGTGATGTTGTTAGAAGAATTATCAGTGGTTCGGGAAATGGGGGTGGTCACCGCACCATGGCGAAAGCTATTTTTCCGATAAATGTTTGGACAGAACGTTTTGGCAGTATCACAGAAGAAAATATAAGAACAACAGTTTTAAATCTTTTTCTTGAGGAAGTTTTATGAGTTTCTTTTTAGAGAATTATATATCACCTTCAAAATCTCAAATAAAACCACTTCACATTGGTTTTGGTTTTGGTGGGGATGTTATTCAACAAAGAATCAGTCTTAAAATTAAGCAAGAAAAACAAAATTTAGATTATTCAGAAAATGTAAATAATAAAATTGATGATAATTCAACTATATCAGAAAATATTATTATAAAGAATGCAATTGTTACTCCCAATGTAACAGCTTCTGAAGAAATAATTTCAAAATCAAATACAGTTCATAATTTAAATAATATTGAAGAAAATAATACTCATGAAAAAAATACAAAATATTATGTTCATCCTTTTTTTGCATTTTTAGCATGGACTGTAGATGCATTACTGGGATTTTGTTTTTTAATTATTTCTTTATGCGTAAATTATGTTTTTATACCTAAAGGTTTTTTTGAAATTTCTCCAGCAATAGCCAAATATTTTTCTAATGTAACTTTAGATATAAATTTTATATATACATTTTTATTTTCTTTACAAGTTTGGGTTTTTATGGCTCTCATGGTTTTTTTATTTCAATATACGATCTTAGGATTTGAAGGGTCGACTTTAGGTCGATGGCTATTCGGTATTTCTATTCAAAATGCCAAAGATAAAACGGTTCGTGTTTCTGAAAAAACAAAAATCTGTGCCGCACTTTCGGAATCCTTATTATTAGGTGGTATTCTTTCCTTTATATTTATAGTTCTATTTCCTTCACGTGTTCCCATATTCTTTTGGATGCGTTATTCTTCAAAAAATTCATAAATTCCTTTTGATTTTATACAATTTGTGCTAATAATGTTTGATGTCATGCTGTTTATAGTTTTATTCATTTTCAAAATCTCAAGACAGAGAGGCATTAAAAAAATATATTCATTAAATTTTTAAAATTAATAAATATAGGATTTTCAATTGCATTATGGAGTCACATCACATGTCTGATTTATTTTCTTATTCTGCAGTTACGATACGAAAAATTCAACGTCCTCAAAATGCGGAGGGTAGGCAATCTCGTATTGCTGAATATTTTGGTTCAAATGTTTTTGATTTACGTGCAATGGCCAAAAGATTATCAGCACATGATCTTGAAATTATGAAAAAAGTAATGAAAATTGGCGGGAAAATAGACTCCTCTTTGGCGGAGAGGGTGGCCGCAGCCGCGCGGGAATGGGCTATGGAAAAAGGTGCTACCCATTATTGCCATTGGTTTCAACCTCAGACAGGTGCCACAGCTGAAAAACATGATGCCTTTTTATGGTTTGATAAAGAAGGGAATCCTATTGAAAGGTTTACAGGACCTGAGTTGTTGCAGAGTGAACCTGATGCCTCTAGTTTTCCTTCTGGTGGTATACGCTCCACTTTTGAAGCAAGAGGTTATACCGGTTGGGATCCTTCAAGTCCTATGTTTATTGTGGAAACAGAAAATGGAAAAACACTTTACATTCCATCTGTATTTATTAGTTATCATGGAGAAGCTCTGGATTTTAAAACGCCTTTGTTACGTTCTAATAATACGCTTTCAATTGAAGCTATAAAAACATTACATCTTATAGGTGAAAAAAAAGTAACCCATGTTACAACTTCGGTAGGGCCTGAGCAAGAGTTTTTTATTATCGATAAAAAACAGGCTATGAAAAGAATTGATCTTTCTCTTTCTGGGCGTAGTGTTTTTGGACGCAAATCTCCTAAGGGACAAGAATTAGAAGATCATTATTTTGCACATATTCCAAGTCGTGTGCAGGCTTTTTTTAATGAATTGGAAGTGGAGCTTTATAAACTTGGTGTGCCTGTAAAAACAAGGCATAATGAAGTGGCTCCTGGACAATTTGAAATTGCTCCTATATATGAAAGTTCAAATATTGCTGCCGATCACAATCAACTTGTTATGAAATATTTAAAAAGTATAGCCTTAAAACATGGTTTAGTTGCCTTGTTGCACGAAAAACCTTTTGCAGGTGTGAATGGCAGTGGCAAGCATGTCAATTGGTCTATGACTGATTCCTCTGGACGAAATTTACTTGATCCAGGAGCAACTCCTCATGAAAATTTAGTATTTTTAACTTTCCTATGTGGAATTTTACAAGGAATTCTTGATAACTCCGAAGTGTTACGAGCTTCTGTAGCATCGGCTGGAAACGATCATAGATTAGGAGCCAATGAAGCCCCTCCTGCCATAATCTCTATATTTTTAGGTAACACTTTAGACAAAATATTAAATGCTATTGAAACTGGAAATAATGATAAAATAAATGCGGAAAAGATTATGATTGATTTGGGTCTTTCCCATATTCAAAATGTCGCCAAAGACAATACCGATCGTAATCGTACTTCTCCTTTTGCTTTTACAGGAAATAAATTTGAATTTCGTGCTGTTGGCTCCAGTGGCTCCATTAATTATCCTACTGCAATACTTAATGCAGCAGTGTGCGATGGACTTGCAAAATTAAATAAAAAATTAGAAGCTAAAGCACATAATGGCACAGTCAGCTCAAATGATCTTCTTATGATATTGCGACATGTAATTAAAGAAACAAAAAAAATCCGTTTTGAAGGTAATGGTTATTCGCACGAATGGCGTGATGAGGCTTTGCAAAGAGGTTTATCAAATTTTGCCAACACACCTGAAGCTCTGTCGGTATTATCAAATAAAGAAAAAACTCAATTTTTAGTAAAGGCAGGTGTGTTTAACGATGATGATATATTAAGTCGTCTTGCTATTCAACAAGAGCGTTACGTTAAACAGTGTTTAATAGAAGTGAATTGTGCAATTGAAATGGCTCAAACTCAAGTTCTTCCTGTGTGCTTTTCTTATCTCAAATTATTATTGAAAAATGTAAAAATGGCTTCGGATTTAAATCTTCCTTCACCAGCAAAAAAAGTTGTTGAAACTTTTAGTGATGCGGTAAGTCATGTTGTCAGTACTTTGGAAACACTGAAAACACAGCTTGAAAAAATCAGTGATGGCGATGCTCTTGAGCATCATAATATTGGTAATACAAGTCATATAATATCGACTCATTTTATGTTAAAACTTCAAAATTTACGTGAAGCAGTAGATACTTTGGAAGGTTTAGTCCCTCATGACTTGTGGCCTTATCCCAAATATTCAGAAATGCTTTTTGGGATGGAGTAGGATATTTAATTAATATAAGCCGCAAGAACTTCTTGCTTTATTTGGGTATTTTACAAGTAAAGCTTGAAGTGCTGCAAACAATCTTGTATTATCAATATTAAATTTAAATTGTGCTTTGTTTTTTGCAGCTTGATCGTTCTTGCTATCTGGTGAATGCTCTCTGTCGTGTTTATCATCATTACTAGTATACTCATCATCGCTGACTTCGCTTAAATAAACCTCAGGCATATAGTGCATTAAAAAGGATTGAATGGCAAAGTCCGTTTTTTTTTCGTCAAAAATTTTATTTTTTGGATTTTTATTCCCATATTTATTTACCTGATTTAAAGAAACAAGATCTGCAATTGGTGTTTTTTTAAAACTGTAGCCATATTGTGCGATTTTATTTTGTATGTATTTATTAGATCCATTATCTCTTTTTATGTCAAAACCAAATTCATAAAGTTTAATTTGTATGAGTAACCTCGAGATTTTATCTTTAATATTTGCATTTACATTGTCAACTTGTTGCTGAATTTCATTGTCATAAACCCAGGCACCAACACCATTTTCAGCTAATTTTTTCCAAGGAAAAATGGGTCCTGGATCGAGTTTTCTATCTACAGCAATATCGGAATGCCCTACAATACAAAGAGGATCAATATTATATTTATGTTGAATTTCTTTAGCTAAAGAAACAATTAGTTTTTGTTGTTTTTCAGGAAACTCTAGCCAAGTTAAATAGTCTTTTTTGCAGTATTTTCTGAAATTATTGCATTTAAAACCTAAATTAACAACCTCCACTCCAATTGAAATAACATTGACGTTTTTTCTACTCTTCCATAAACTTGATCCTGCATGACGCGCTCTTCTGTCCTCGCTGACAATTTTATAAATTGTCTTACCGTCTGTGGGGACCAGCCAATGAGAGCTGTTCCCTCCTGTTGTGAGTGAGCGAAGAGATTTTTTAAAATTTTGTGCGGTATAATGAAAAACGAGAGCACTAATTCCTTCTTTTTCGATTCGAGCAGGATATTCATCGTCTGTAATGTAATCTTCATTAATTTCATATTTTATAACATCATCATAAACTGGTTTTTGTTCTACTTCTGGAGTTTTAGCGGTAGGAGCTTCTGCCTTTGTTTCCTTAGAGTTCTCTGTTGCGGGAGCATTATTTGCTATTGTTTTGCATCCCATAAAGAATAAGAAAATCAATGAGGAAATAATAAATTTCTTTATCATTTGGAAATGTTCCTTATGTCTTGTTTCCTTAAAACAATTATGTATATTCTTAATAATAATATACATTTTTTTAATCATTCTGACATTTATATAACGGCTTTGTATGTGTGAAGCTTTTGGCGCTTTAACTTTGCAAATAAACATTAAAAAACAGATAGTTATAATACATAAAAAATCAATTCGAATTGTCTTGTTAGGAGCTCTTGTCACTTTAGGAGAGGTTGAGGATGAAAAGTAAACATTCAAGTTCCATTTTGAAGTTATCAACATTTGGATTTTTATTGGCTAATTTGTCTTTTTTAAATATTTTAGAAACAAGTAAAATTTATGGAGAAGAAGAAAATTTAGAACAGAAAACCTCAGCTACTTCTGAAATAAAAGATGGCTCCAATGTAAATTCAAAAAGCTCAGGAGCTTCACTTTTAATTGGGGCGAAAGGAAGATTTGGGAAGGGAGCTGTTTTTAAATGCAATTTAGACGGAAAAAACTGTGAAGAATTTTTAGGTGGCAATAAAAAATTTGATGATCCCAGTGATGTACATTATAAACAAGTGACATTGTATCAAGCAGATAATTTTGGATCAGGTATTGCAGTTTCTAAATCAAATATTTATATCGGATCTATGGGTCGAAATAATAAAAAAGCAGCCGATGCAGGAAGTATATCTGCCGCCAATTTTAAAGAAGATATTGGTGCTATTTTTAAATGCAATTTAAATGGTAAAGATTGTTTTGAATTTATAGGTGGGCAGGTCGGTTTTAATAAAAACGAAGAAAAAAACATTGACTTGTACCCTACCGATAATTTTGGATCAAGTTTGATAGTCATGAAAGACAGAATGTATGTTGGATGCATGGGGAGAGACTCAAAAACGAAAGATGAATTAGGTGCTATATTTGAATGTGGTTTATCAGAAAAATTCTGTAGTGAAATTTTCGCAGGTAAAAATAAATTCAGTGAAAAAAATAATATGTTTAAAGAAAATGATGCAATAGGATCTTCCATTTTTGCGACAAAAAATCATTTATTTATTGGTGCTTTTCATAAAAATGAAGGGAATGGACGTTTGCTTAAATGTGACTTATCATTCAAAAAATGTGAGATTATTGATGCTTTATATTTAAAACTCATTACCAATGATAGCTTTGGAGCAAGTATAACTGGAAATGCGTCAAATATTTTTGTTGGGGCTTTAGGTAGAAATGGAATACCTCGAACCGATCCCGCTCTTTTTGATATTGGAACTGTATTTAAGTGTAGTATTGAAGGGACAAATTGCGTTGAAATTGTAGGTGGTGAAAACAAAGAGAGTGTGACTGCGCTGGCATTATCTGTAAATGATTATTTAGGATCAAGTGTTACTTTAACAGATGATTACTTATTCATTGGTGCCATGGGAAGAAAAAATATCTCAGGGGAAAGAACAGGTGCCGTTTATAGATGCGATTTAAATGGAAAAAATTGTGTTGAGTTATTGGGTGGTAAAAACAAAGATTCTTTATCTGCAGATGGGATTACATTGTATGATGGAGATCAATTTGGTTCTAGCTTGGCTGTTATTCCAGAGTGATGCTTTGTATAAAAAATAAATATTACTTTTAACTACTTTACAATGCATCCATTCCATAAGAAAGGATGAAATTTCATTGATAAAAAATGTAACTATTTTTTTTATTCTATTATTATATCAGATATGTGCAAATTCTGAAACTATTTCAGTTGTTTATCAGATAAGGCCTCCATATCATACAAATGAAAAAGACGGTATTTTAGATAAGATTCTCATTAAAATTGAAAAGTTATCTGGCATGCCGTTCTCAATGATCAATATTCCTTTGCAAAGAGGTTTAAATATGATTGTTGAAAATAAAGAAAAAATATGTTTGGCCGCCAATTATAAAAATAGTGAAAGAGAAAAAATTGCAAAAATTTCCATACCTTTATATCAAGAAAAAGGTACAGTTATTATTTTTAGAAAAGATGATAATAATTTTAATGAGCCATTAAAATTGCAAAATTTACTTATGAATAAAAAATTAATTTTATTAACTAAAGTTGGATTATCATATGGAAAATATATAGATGAATTATTAAAAAAAAATAATAATAATGTAGAGCAATCTAGTACTGATCAAGAAAGTATGATAAAAAAATAGCATATAATCATTCTGATTATATGCTAATGACTGAAGAAGAAGCAACTTACCTTTTAAATAACGGAACACGTGATGTAATTAATTTAAAAAAAAGTAAATTATTAGATGTTAAATTTGGAGAGAAACGATATATGATCTGTTCTAAAAAAATAACTGATTTTGAATTAAATAAAATAAATAAAGCAATTTTAAAAATTAATAATTTCAAAATAAGAGAATAATATATAATAAGTAAAAAATAACTGTTACTTATTTTAATTTAGAAACAATGTAATCGGCTACAGCTTTTCTTTCTTCATCATTCTTTAATTGTGATTTGATGCCGACCATTAAGGCAATTTCCCCTTTATCACCATCTATTTTTTTTGCTGTTTTCATGACTTGGATGAGCTGTGCCACTGTATATCCCTTTAAACTTTTTGGTTTGGGTTTTAAAGCAGCTCCAATAGGCCCATTGCCATCCATTTTGTCACCATGGCAACTTGCGCAGGCTTCGCTATATAATTTGGCACCATCTGCCGCATGGGCATTTGAAAAATAGAGCACAGTAGCAAGAAAAAGAGCAACTTTTTTCGGCAACATAGGGATCTCCTTTTTATGAACGGCTTAAACAAAAACCAAACTTCTGTAAAAAATGATTTTTATAGTGAATATATTTTATTATCATATGAAATCTCTTTTAACTAAATAAAATTGATATGGATAATAATTCTCAATTTGCCAAGGGCTTGACGAAAGATATTTAATATCATGTAATTATAAATTTTTTTAAAGAATTCTTCCAATTTTGAAAGCTTTTCGTTGACACGAATTTTAAAATCTTATAAGTACTCACGGACGATTTTTTGAGATTTTCTTGCTAAAGGTTTAAAAATGCGAATTGATATTTTGCGACTTAAAATAGCTCTTTCGGTTAGAAGAATCTGATATTTTTATTTAAAGCTCCGCATTGCGGGGCTTTTTTTTTGGCTTAATTTTTTTCTTTACTTAAAATATAGAAAAGTTTTACATTAAAAAGGAGTTTTAAATGACAGATTATATTAAAGTAGCATCGTATGAAGGGCGTAAAGGAGAAATTCGTAAAGTTGTTCTTTTGTATTCAGGTGGTCTTGACACATCTGTCATGTTGAAATGGATTCAAGAATACTACCATGCCGAGGTTATTGCATTAACCATAGATATAGGACAACAAGCTGATAATTTAGAAGAAATTCGTCAAAAAGCGTTAAATTTAGGTGCTAAAAAAGCATATGTTATCGATGCTAAAAAAGAATTTGCTTATCACTATTTAGCAAAAGGAATTAAAGCAAATGCGCGTTATCAAGGAGACTATCATTTAGCCACTCCTTTAGGGCGCCCTCTTTTGGCAAAAATTGCAGTGGACATTGCGCGCGAAGAAAATTGTGATTGTATTGCGCATGGTTGCACAGGTAAAGGTAACGATCAGGTGCGCATTGAAGGCACCGTCTTGACCCTAGCGCCTGAAATGAAAATCATTGCGCCCGTTAGAGAATGGGGCATGGGTCGAGATGAAGAGCTCGAGTATGCGCGCATTCATAAAATTCCGGTGAAACAAACTAAGGATTCTCCCTATAGTTATGACGACAATATGTGGGGTGTTTCAGCAGAGGGTGGAGAAATTGAAAATCCATCTCTCATTCCTAATCTTCCTGCCATCTTACAAGTCTGTAAAACCATTGAAAACACACAAAATGACTCACAACTTATTAAAATTGGATTTTTAAGAGGAATTCCCGTTCAATTAGATGGGGAAGATATGGACTTGCCAACGCTTATTCTGAAACTGAATAAGGTCGCGGCACTTCATGGTGTGGGTGTAACTCATCATTTAGAAGACAGGGTTGTAGGATTAAAAGTAAGAGGTGTCTATGAGTCTCCCGCAGCTCATGCGATTATTCGTGCCCATGAAACACTCGAGAAGTTTGTCTGCACACGTCAGGAAAACGAGTTTAAACTTTTGGTGGATCAAAAATGGGGTTATCTTTGCTATGGCGCGCTATGGCACGAACCTTTAATGGATGATTTAAATGCCTTTATCGAAAAAATAAATGAAAAAGTAACAGGACTTGTCACTGTTAAGTTATTTAAAGGTCGTGCTGATGTTGTGGCTGTTGAAACGCCAAATAGTATTTTTGATGAAAAATTAGCCACATTTATGAAGAGTAATGCGTTTAATCAAAATGCATCTGCCGGATTTACAGAAATTTACACAATGCAAATGCGTCTTTCTCAAGAAAAAGAGCGTTACGCGCTTGTTTCTGTAGGTGGTGATGAAAACAAAGAAAAATTCGCACCCTTAATTGCAAATTTACATAAACAAGGGTTTTTATTATTTGCAACTAAGGGAACACATGCTTATCTCGCAAAATGTGGTGTGAAAAGTATTTTGGTTCACAAAGCAAATGAAGAAAGTCATAAACCGAATTTAATAGATCTTTTAAAACAAAATCGTTTTGATCTCGTTGTAAATGTTCCAACTCCATCAAAGCAAATAAGTGAAGAAATTGATGGAAAACAGATTAGAAGTTGGAGCGTAAAAAATGAAGTTCAACTTATTACCGATTATGAAGTATTTAAAGTGACGGTAGAAAAAATGGCAAAATCATCTAAAGCAGGTTTTTCTAAAGTAACAGATTCTAATATCAAACCCGCATTGCTTTAAGAGGAGTTTAGCTCATGTGGAATCCCTTATCAAAAATTTCTAATTTAATTCAAGGCCAAGGTGGTTTTGTAAATGCGCACGCGCATTTTGACCGTGCCTATTCTGTTTCATTAGAAGATTTTTCTAATACGCAAGGGAATATCAATAGTCAACTCCAAGAAAAATGGAAGTTAGTTGATAAATTTAAATGCCAAGCATCTGAAGAAATCTATTTTCAACATATTACAGCGGCTTTAAGAATGCAAAATCAGCAAGGGGTGCGCCACTGCTTATCCTTTATTGATTGCGATCCTGTGGCAGGAGATCGTGCTATTGCAGCGGCAAAACGTGCTCAAGAATATGCATCCAAAAACTTAAAAATGCGTTTTCTTCTTGCATGTCAAACATTAAAAGGAGTTGTAAATAAAGAGGCTCGGCATTGGTTTGAAAAATCATTGGAGCATGTCGATATTATTGGTGGCTTGCCTGGTGCTGATGCAGGAAATGAAGCAGAGCATATTGATATTTTATTAAAAGCAGCTAAAGAAACAAATAAAAGAGTTCATATTCATGTCGATCAATTAAACACGGCAAAAGAAAAAGAAACAGAGTTGCTTGCTCGTAAAGTCATACAGTGGGGTTTAGAAGGAAAAGTAACAGCCGTTCATGGTATTTCCATAGCAGCACATCCCAAAAAATATCGTGAAGAACTTTTTAAATTGTGTGTCGATGCAGGATTAAGTTTTGTGGCGTGTCCTACGGCTTGGATTGATAGCAGACGTACTGAAGTTTTATCTCCGACGCACAACTCTGTCACTCCCATTGATGAAATGATTCCTGCAGGTATCATGGTTGCATTGGGATCAGATAATATTTGCGATATTTATAAACCTTACGCAGATGGATGTATGTTAACAGAATTGCGTGTTTTGTTAGAATCAACTCATTTTTATGAAATGGATGAGTTGGTTAAAGTAGCAACTACAAATGGATTAAAAGTATTGGGGCTTGACTCATATGTATAACGCTAGCGCAAGTTATGAAGAAAATTATATCAAGGGGCCTGACGCTAGATTTCTTGTTGAAAATAAATTTCCCAAAATAATTTATAAAGAAAAACCACGTTATGAATTTTTAGGAATTCCACTACATATTCCATTTGGAGTTGCGGCAGGTCCGCTGTTAAATTCTTCTTATGTGAAGGCCGCACTTCATGCTGGATTTTGTTTGCCTGTATATAAAACAGTTAGATCCCGTGTATGGCCATGTAATAAATGGCCTAATATTTTAGCAATTCACGCAGATAGCTCTTCTCTTTTTGCTGAAATAAATAATGAAGTCATTGGAATTCCTTTTAAAAAAGAGGATTATTTAAATAAGAAAATCTCCATTTCAAATTCATTTGGTGTACCAAGCCAATCTGAAGATAGATGGAATGCCGATTTTCAATCTTTAAAAACTTGGAATGATATGCCTGGATATAATGTTGTTCTTAGTTTTCAGGCTTCTCGAGAAAATAACTTAACAACTAAAGAAACAAAAATAGCATTTTATAATGATATTGAAAAAGTCGTAAAATTATCTGCAGAATGTCTTAATAATACTGGTTTTTCAATAATAGAAATGAATTTAAGTTGTCCTAATGAAGTTCACTCTCCACTTTATAAAGACTTGCCAAGCGCAATTGAGTCGGTAAAATGCGCTCGTCGGGTTTTAAATGAGCTCAATGCCAATATAAAACTCGTCGCCAAAATTGGAGTTTTGTCAGCTAAAGAAACAAACATGTTTCTTTCTGAATCTGTAGGTTTTCTCGATGCCATTAGTGCTATCAATACGGTTTCCGCAAATATCCGAAATCCAGAGGGTCAAATGGCTCTGGGTGGATCCTTATCTGGCGGGATTTGTGGCTCTTTAATATTTGAGCAAGGGCTATCTATGGTATCATTAATTGCAGAAACAAGAACAAAACTCGGAATTCAAAAAAAGGAAATGGGAATTGTGGGCGTGGGAGGTGTGGTGAGTGCCAAGGAGTTTCAAGCCTATTTGCAAGCAGGAGCCGATGTGGTGCAAGCCGCAACAGGCATGATGTGGAACTTAAATTTAGCCTCGGAAATAGCTCAAGCGCTTCAAGTCCCTTTTGATAAACGATTGGAGGATCCTTCTCATGATTCTTGATTCTGAAACCCACGAAATTGTGCGCGGGTTTTTTGAAGCGAAAGTCTTGCAAATCAGTACGAACCCTATGTTTAAATTAGCAAGTGGGAAAGAATCTCCTGTTTATATAGACCATCGTAAAATTTTTTCGCATCCGACTCTTCGTAAAAAAGTGATTAGCAAATGGGCTGAAATGTTGAAAATAGAATTTTCTTCCATGCTCGACAGTCCCAACCTTGTTTTTGCAGGAACAGCAACAGCAGGTATAGCGCCTGCCTATGCCCTTGCGGAATATTTTAATGCGGGTTTTGTCTATGTTAGAAGCAAGCCTAAAGATCATGGTTTAAATTCTATTATTGAAGGCACTATGCCTTCCAATGCTTTGGTTTTTGTGGTTGATGATATGATCACAACAGGCGGAAGTCTCTTACAAGCAGCGGAACATTTAAAATCAGAATATGTAAAATCTATGGTTGCCATAAGTATTTCCAATCATAATTTAAAAAAATCCAATGAGGCTTTTTTTTCAAAAAATTTAGTATGTAAAAGTTTATTTAAGACGACAGATTTATTTGATGTCGCTTATGCAAAAGATTTTATCACGGGTCGTGAAATGAAAATGATCATGGAGTGGTTAACACAACTTGATGAATAATAATTCTTTGTACCAACAGTGTTTGCTTGTTTGGGAAAGAGATTATCGCTCTTTTATGCAAGGGGTGAGAACCTGTCTTGCCTTATTATCCGTTGCCATTATTTATTTTTTTGTGCAAGACAATCGTATGATGTTTATGGGAGTTTCTGTGCTTGGCTTATCGCAAGCCTGTACCCGTTCCCATTATTGGCGTTTCGAAATTAATTTATTTTTAGCTTATTTTATCTCAACTTCAGCTGTTATTTTTGCTTATCCCTACTCAAAATCTTTTGTTTTGATTTGTATATATATTTTTATACTGACTTTTTTTATATATATTTTTATGTATTATAACATTTCTTCAGCATATTCATTATGGATTTATTTGATACCTATGTATTCCATTTTGTCAATTAAAACAGTCCATGATGTTGCTGTCGATGTTTGTATGAATACCGTTGCTTTAACTATTACTTTTTTTATTTGTGCTATTTTTTTGAGGCCGAGGTTACGTAAAGAATGTTTGTTTGAAATTAAATCTATTTTGCGTGAGTTGGTTTTTTACATCGACACTGTTGAAATATATACTTTTAATAAATCGCCAAAATCTATTAAGTTACTTACTAAAAGAAGAGAAAAAATTTTTTCACGCATTCAAAGTTTACGTTTGATGATGACAGAAATCGATTTTTATAGACAAAAGGAAAGATTGCATCATAGAAATCAATTGTTTTCTTTATTTATAGTGGCAAACTTAACTGAGAGATTTTTAGAATCCATTGTTGGAATTTCAATTAAAATTCGGGTATTAGATGTCCCTTTAGAATATGAGCCCATTGTTAGAAGTATATTTAAATCAATGAATAAAACAAACAGTGATTTATTGAAGTTTCTCGTTATTCGAAAAAGTTTTACCATTCAAGAATTGTCATATCTCTACGAAAAAATTTATTTAGATGCCTTAATTGAATACAAAAAAATTGAGAAATTAAGTGAAAAATATGCGCATGATCAATTGTTCGATGAAATATTTTCTAGTGCTTTTCAATTTAAAGATAATATTAGTTTATTGAATTCTGAGTTTAAATTTTTATGTCAAAAAGAGTAAAAAATGTTTGTTTTTAAATATTTTATAAACTTTATAAAAACTCTATTTGATTTTAATATTTTTGAAATAAAACAAGCTTGGCGAGCGGGTGTTGTCGTTGTTGTGTGTCTTGTTATTAATGAAAAATGGTTGAATATTGAATTTCCTGGTTGGGTTTTAATTACGGCTATTGTTTGTCTTCAGGCCAATTTTGGTGCCACTATTTTAAGAGTGAAACAAAGACTTCTAGGGACGGTATTAGGGTGTGCTCTTGCTTTTGCTGTGACTATTCTTTTATCAGGGAATGTGTTTATATCTTTTTTTCTTCTTCTTATTTCTTGTATATTTGCTATTTATAATTCAGTCTATACCGCTTATTCTTATACTTATACTGTCTTTTTCTTTACCTTTGGATTAATTTCTTTTTATTCCACTATTTTTCCTGATGGTGATCAATTTGCTTTATTGCGCATAGAAGATGTTGCAATTGGTGCCTTATTTGGTACTTTAGGATCATTGTTACTTTGGCCTGATTTTGCAAGAAAAACATTTAAAGTAAATTTAGTAAATGTTGTTTCAGAAACAGAAAATTTATTTCAGGATATAATCGATTGGATTGAGGGAAAAATTAAGGATGATGAAGTCTATTCGCAAAAAGTTTTATCTGCGACAAATAATCAAAATGCTCGGAGTAAAATTATTGAAATAAATCATGAGCTGGGACCAAATAATTATCCTTTAAAAGAATATGAGGCATTTATTTTATCTCAAGAAAGAATTCATTATTCGTTATTAACAATTTATAATTCCTTACGTGTTAATTCTTTTGAAAAAAGAAAAGAATCAATTTATTACATGACTGAGCAGCTTATTTCTATTCAGAATTTATTTAGAGTATGTGTGGCACGTCTGCCTCTTTCCAAAGACAAAGCTCTGGAGCTTAAACAAATGGGAGAAGATACGGAACTGTTCTCAAAACTTGAAAATGAAGCTATGCACTTTCTTTACCAACATCCGGGAAAAACCGTATCCCTTGAAATGATCAAACACCGCTCCTTATTGCAAAGACTTTTACAAGAAGTTAAGTCTATGAATGCAGACATAAATACAATATTAGAATATTATAGTAGCTGATTAAGAGCGCTTCTTTACAGACATTCATATTATAGATTAAGTTTATTTTATTTGCCTTCTAAGTTGATATTCCTGCGCTAAGTATGGCAAGCTACAATTTCTATTTTTTGCTTGTTCTGTTGGAGACGTGATTATGCATCTTATTGGGTTTGATATTGGTGGAACAAAAATGGAAGCTATGTTGATTCATATTGGCAAGCTTAAAAAGGATGAACCTTTTCTTTCCTCGTTTGAATTCCAAAAATCAACGGGTGAAATTGTGCCAGGTTTTGTCCTCTTTAAAAAACGAATTGCTACGGAACGACATCATGGCTATGAGCAAATAATCGATAAAATGGCTTTGCTTGCCAAAGAAGTTTGTGCTGAAAAAAATTTAGATATTCATTCTTTATCCGGCATTGGATTGAGTGTTCCAGGTCCTGTCGATCCCAAAACAGAAATCGTCACATCAAGTAACACTATGATTCTTGTGGGTCATAATTTACACCAAGATCTACGCGATAAATTAAAAGTATCTTTCCCTATTATTTCTGAAAATGATGCCAATTGTTTTGCACTGGCAGAAACTCTGTGTGGTGCCGGATTAGATTATTTTAAAAAAACGGGAATTCCTGTGAATAAACAAGTCACCGTGGGGCTTATTTTAGGCTCCGGTTTTGGTGGCGGCATTATTGTCAATGGTAAGGTGGTTACAGGAAGACGTGGCGGCGCGGGTGAAGTGGGGCATATGACTCTTTATTCGGGAGGATATCCTTGCTATTGCGGCCGCGCGGGATGTGCAGAACAATATTTATGTGGCCCTGCATTAGAATCCGCTTTGAATAATCGCATTTATTCTCAAATCGAAAAACGTCCCGGCGCCTCTGAAATTTTTGAGCTGTACAAAGCACAGGATCCCATCGCTCTTGCTGTTGTAAAACGTTATAAATCCGATTTGGCTTTATTTCTTGGTTCCTTATCTTGTATGCTCGATCCTCATTATTTTGTATTTGGCGGAGGACTTAGCTTACAAGATATAATTTATGAAGGCCTTGAAGCAAAAATTGGTTTAAATACCTACCTACCGGAACAACCCATCTCTGTTTATAAACATAAAATTGGGGATTCCGCGGGCGCTATTGGTGCTGCGTTGGTTGTTTTAGATCAAAATAGTCTTCATTTTTAATCCTATTTTTGATGCGATTCAAACATTATTGTTTTAAAAAAGATAAATTCAACATTACTTTATCGATACTATGACAAACTTATTGGTTGAGGGTGAGTTTTCTTCTAATTAGTTTTCGTACGATATATTCGACAATTAAGGCTCCGGTTAAATTACTTGAAGGGCATCCAATCCAGTTACAAAGACTTTTAAATATTTTATTATTTTGATAAAATGGGTAAACATTATAGAATGCTTTTGTTAATGTATTCTCTATAGTGACTCGATCGATAGATTTAATTTCCTCAATGGCCCTTTTAAAAGAGGGGCTCGAATAAAAACCATTTACATTGTAATCATTAAAATGATTTGTTGGTTTTCCTATTCCATTTAAAAAAGCCCATGGCGTTTTTTTTCTACTTGGGTAATCTTGTAACTGTGCAAAACTCCAGCCATGGTCAATTTTTACAATGGATGTTTTATTGTTAATAATAGCTGAGCCAATATTCCCAATATGAACGTCGTAATCTCCAAGCCAAAGAGCTGTTGCGATTACTTTTTCTAAATTATATTTATCTTTATACATATCAATAAAAAGGCTTATTTTTTTATTATGCAATGTTTGTAAAAAAAAGGGTCTTTCTTTAAAGCCAATTAATTTATGTGTTTCCATAAAATTTTCAAAAAACACAGATCCAACATAAATATTTTTATGTCTATTTGAGTAATCAAATTTACTTTTTGAAGATTCTTCTTCAAAAGCTAAAATTGTTTTTGATGAATAACCTGGAATAATTAATTCATAAATTTTATGCGCAAGAAATTCACAAATAGATTCAGCATCATTTCTTCCCTGTTTGAAAAGTACTTTATATTCTTTTCCTTTTACATTTACCGCGTAGACTCCTGTGGCAATGCCGCTCGTATTTGCTCCTGAACTTTTTCCTCCTATGCTTTTATAACAGGATATATCTTTGGGGAAATCTTTGAATTCAGTTTCATCCGCTAATCTATTTCCGTAAAACAAAAAGGACATGAATGACTCCCGTGTGGTTTTTTTGTGACTCAAAATTTTAAATAAATTTATAGATATTGTTTATAAATTAAATATTTATAAACAATAAAAAAAATAAATAAAACAAAAAACTCAATGTGAAATATAATTAAATAAAAAATTAAATTCAAGATTAATTTTAATTTATTTTTATTAAACATGCATAAGTGAGTAGTAATAATTAGATAATATTATTTATTAAAGTAATAAATGGAGATGATTAAATAGTAATTATTATTTTTTTAAAACATAAAGAAATGTAATAAAAATTTTTTTATATTGATATTACTGTTATTTGAAATGATAAAATCACATAATTTAAATTTTTATTTCAATTAAAATAAAGACGAAGAATTTGAATCCTATCTTTTTTTAAATTATTACTTAAATGAGGGACTCAAGATTTTTACGGATTTGTTTTAATACTTTGGTGAGAATAATTTTATCATTTTCTTGTAGATTTCTTAAAACTTTTGGACGGATACATTCACTGATTTTAAAGGCATCTTCAAGTTTTTGCTCTCCCATATCTGTTAAATGGAGACTTTTTGCTCTTTTATCTTTGTTGTCATCTTGTTTTTGTAACCATTTTTTTTGTTCCATATTTTCTAAAGAACGGGTGAGACTTTGTGGCTCCACATCCATGATAAGAGCAAGATCGGCCTGGCGAATTCCGGGATTTCTACCAATATAGACGAGAATACGCCGTTCCAACCTGCTCAAATCGTATTCTTTTCCCAATTCGTCTAATTTATTTCTCCAAAGATTTACGGTATCGATAAAATAGAACTCAAGCATGGCATCGAGACTTAAATTATCCGTTTTAAATTTTGGGATTTCCGATATCCTATCATTCGTTGGTAATTCTAGGTTGTCCATGTCTTTCTCCGACTAATTATTAAAAACGCATTGTACTTATGAAGTCCTGAATGAAGCCACTAACAAGAAGAATAAATATAACTGGAAAAATAAAGAAAACCAGTGGAAAGATCATTTTTACAGGGGCTTGTGACATGCTTTCTTCGATGCTGAGTTGGGCGCGAATTCTCAAACTTGCGGATAATTGAACGAGATTCTCTTTTAAAGTCGTACCAAGTAGTAATGATAAATGAATACATTCAACCATTTCGTTGTAAAATGGGTCGCTCTTTTCATTTATTGAATTTTTTAAGGAATCGCTAAAGGAACAACCCATAGAGTAGAGTATGAGTGTTTCTTTCGCATTTCTTTTGAGATCTTCATTTAAAGAATTTTCCGTAGCGTTTTTAAAGGAATGAAAAATATTGCTTCCTGCTTCAAGATGTAAAAGGATAGTATCAATAAAATCAGCAGTCGCAAAAAGCATAGATACATATTGGTTTTTTCTGCTTTGAAGAGGTTTTAGATTGATTAATTTTAAATCAATTTTGAAATAATTTAAAATTATAAAATTTAATATAAAAGAAATGACTATAAAATACATTTATCATGCGATCCTTGCAATCATTTTTAGAAAATAAAACCCAATCATATTTAAAAATATCATCATAAGAAGGAGTAAATTGCCAACCGCATTTTCGAAAAAAAACAAAATATAGGAAGGAACTATAAACCACAAAATTATACCTAAAATTAAAGGAGCCATTGCTATAATCAGTGCCTGTAATCTTATTTGAGCTGTAGTGGACTTTATTTTTCTTTTTAACAGAATGTTGCTTTCAATTTTCGATTTTACATTTTCAAGAGTGGAGATCATATTGCCACCGCTTTTGTATCCTACTCTGAGGGATGTTAAAAAATAAACCATAAAATAATGATCTTTATGGTTTCCCAATGAAATAATGCGAGCTTTTACAGCAGAATCTAAAGACATACCTTGGTTATAAAATGTAATGATTTGATAGATTGTCTTTTGTATGGGGGGAGACCATTTGTATTTGTTTAAAATAAGATTAAGACAATAAGGAACTTGGATCCCAGCTTTAAGATATGAAATAAAATATTCAATCAGTTTTGGCATTTCTTTTATCTGCTTTTTCTTGTTTATATTTTCAATGAATAGAAATTTAATTTGGATGAGTTTTTTTTTGCAAAATGGAAAGATAAAAAATAAAAGTGGATTTGTTAAAAAATAAAAAAATAAACTATATTTTATACTCATGGATTTAGGTAAAATAAATATGAGTAAAGTGTAAAATATAATAATAAAAATGATTAATATAAATGTCATTTGTTCCATTCAAATAGAGAATTTGTAATAAATTTATGAGTTCTTTCACATAAAGTAACAATTTGATGAATTGAAGTCACACAACGATGCCCATCAGACTTCCGAGTTAATTGAATGACATAATGAATCGCAGAGGCAATTTGCTCGCGAATGGCTCGTGAAGGAAGCTCGGAAGAAGCAAATAAAACCAACGTCTCAAGACGGCGGAGAGCATCTTCTGCGGAATTGGAGTGAATCGTTGTCATGCTGCCATCATGTCCCGTATTCATAGCTTGTAGCATGTCTAATGCTTCGCCACCGCGGCACTCTCCTACTATGATTCTATCGGGTCGCATGCGAAGCGCATTTTTGACAAGTTCGCGGATGCTCACGCCCCCTTTTGCTTCAATATTTTCTTTTCTGCTTTCTAATCGAATGACATGGGGCTGTTGCAGTTTGAGTTCGGCGGAATCTTCAATTGTAATAATGCGTTCATTGGGATGAATCCAGGTGGTTAAACAATTCAGTAAAGTTGTTTTTCCCGTGCCCGTTCCTCCTGAAATTAAAATATTTTTTCGTGAAATAATAATGTCTTTTAAAATAGGAAGAATGTCTTCTGATATTGATTTTTTAGCAATCAGATCTTCTATAGAAAAACATTGTTTTGGAAACTTGCGGATGGTTAGGCACGGACCATTTAATGCTAAGGGGGGAATGATGGCGTGAACGCGGGAGCCATCGGGCAGACGCGCATCACAAAAGGGGATGCTTTCATCGATTCTTCTGCCTACTTGATTGCACATACGTTCAATAATGGCCATAAGTGCATTGTTATTGTCAAACATTAAATCGGACAAAGAAATTGTGCCATTGCGTTCTAAATAAATACGCTGAGCGTCATTGACCATAATTTCAGTTACGGAATCATCCAATAATAATAAAGTTAAGACTCCTTGAGCAAAGGCTTGAGAGCAAAGACACCAAATGATTTTTTGAAAATGTAAACGATGCTCGCTTTTATAAATATCCTTATCATCCCAATAAAATTTATTTAAATAATGACATGCTTCTTGCAGAAAATAAATTTCTTGTTCCTGCTTTGGTAAAAGCAATAATTTTTGATTTTTTGAAAATTCATTTTGCACAAAATTCAGGGTATTTTTGAATAATTCAGAATGATATATGAAGGATATTTCATTTTCATTTGGTAGTATGAAATTGTTTTTTTTGTTGTATTTAAATTCAAATTTATGATTATGAAATAAAAAAATTTTATTTAAATAAAAAACATTTTTAGAGTTGAAGTTCTCCTGAAATATAAAACCGTTTTCTAAGAAAATTTGAGAATAAATTTGTACTTTTTCTTTTTCTGATATAACAATATCACAATCTTTTGTATTCCCAATAGTCAGTATTCTATTATCAAATACTTCCGCTGTTTTTTCTGATTTTTTATCGATTAAGAGCCAGCTCATGGGTGATCTTTTTTTCCTTGTATAAATTGAAAGGAATCATTTTTAATGATTTTTTGAATTCTTTCATCTTCAATGAATTTATTTAAAGTCATTGCTTCACCTGATTGAGAAGAAGAATCATTCGGATTTCTTAAAGAAACAGAAAATTTTGCATATTGTTTCATAAATGAAATTATTTTTACTTCTTCAGGATAAATATAAAAACTAATCGAATTAGCATGACGTGATTTTCCTCTCTCTTCTAATTGATCTCCAATTCCTACAATTTGGACGTCGGTTAATATGTTTTCTGTTGCCTTACCAAATTTAGGAATATCAAGATAAGCAATGAGATCAATTTTATCTCCTACGCGCAATAATGATCCTATGGATCCAAAATCTAAGTCTAAAACATAAAGCCTTTTACCCACAGGAATTTTATCAGGCAAGGAATTTTTTTGAAATGCGCTCATGAATGAATTTTTTAATAAAGGGGTATTTTCATTTAAAGGAACTATAGCAGCTTTGCCAATATAGGAATTTATTTCGTCATTTAAAATAAATTGCGTTTTACTTTCCCCTAAATTCATTTCAATGAGTTTTAAATCGGATTCAGCAATCAATTGTCCTAATTTAATATTTTTATTTGCAACTAAGACAGGGTATAAATTATGATTTATACTGCTGTTGGAAAAATAGTTGATAGATTTGAATAAAAAAAATTGAAAAAGGGTTATAAATAATGCTAAAGTCACTGCAATTAAGTATTTATTTTTAGATTCATCCCGATTTTGATTTTCTTGTTTTTCATTTTCTTTCCATTGGATTTCAAAACTCATACTATTTACCGTCATGAATTGTTATTCTAAAGTTTCAGTATCAAAAATGTCTTCATCCTTTTTAATAGAGGTATTGCCAGTTACAGAAGATGCATTTTTAAGAGCTTTTTTAGCTGCAGAGGTGGCTTTTTTTTCTGATTCTATAACTAAATTAGAGTCTTGTCCTGCGATTGCACCTGCTAAAGAGCTGATTTTAGCTTTAATGGCACCACCAAATAAAGCGGTTGCCGCAATAGAAGCTATGGCAATAAGACATAAAATGACGGCATACTCTGTGAGACCTTGCCCTAATTCTCTAGAATTGAAAGGGGTAACTTTATTCTTAGGCAACATTTTTTTCTCCTTTTGATATTGCTTTAAAGTTTTTTAAAATTTTTTTCAGGCAATGAAAACGGATTTTGTATCACTCTGACTCTCTTTGAAATTACTTACAATTTTAAAAATTGAGGCAAACTGGAATTCTTAAATAACAAAAAATACAAATAAAATTAATAATATAAAATAAATGAGAATGTCTGAATAAGGTCTCTTCAAGAAGCTCTTGAATCATGTCATTTTTCCATTTTCGCAAAATGAGGAATTATGAAGTTAGTTATTCAAAAACAAATAAAACAGGCACTACTCATCTTAAGTCAGCCAATTAAGAGTGCTTATTTTTTAAATGCAGAAAAAGAATCTTTCAAAATTCATTTATTATTCCCACGAGGAAATTTTGCTCGTTCCACTGGATTGTTAAATCACTTTAATTTACCTATAAATAATGGAATTATATATTCCAATAAATATTTTTTTCATACGTTCAATATGAATTTTTCTATTGCCGTATTTTGTTTCGATAAAAAAAAGAATTTAATATGCTTACCCAAAATAATTTCTAAAAATTGTTTATTTATAGTGCCATTTGGTACGAAATACATTTCTGAAGTAAATAGCGAAATTTTACATTATTATTCATTTGAAAGACAAATTATGCCTACGAATAAAAAAGTAAGAGTATTTGAAAGTGAGTTTCTAAAAATATTTGTTAATTTTAAATTAATTTATTCTCTATTATTTGTTTTATTAGCATTCCTCTTTATTACTTCAGCTTATAGTCAAGATAATTTAAAATTATCTATAGGTCGTGAAAAAACACTTGATTTAGGATCTGCTCCACAAACAATTCAAATTTCCGATCCGGATGTTGTTGAAGTGCAACGAATTGGTGTTTCAAACTCAATTAAAATGATTCCAAAACAAAATGGAGTTTCTTTAATTACAATTGCTTATCCCAATGGAGAGCAAAATAAATGGCATATTCAAGTCGGAAATGAAAATTTTGACTTTAATAACCATATCAATTTCATGAATCAAGATTTTAAAAGCGACTCGGCTTCTCCTTCACTTATTACAATTTCACGCCCGCTAAAAAGTATTCATGGTATTCATACACAAATTAAAAATGGAAAAATAATTATTTTAGGAAATTTGGATACAATTGAGGATTTTCGACTATTAGTCAATGCCGTTGCGGCGCATTCAAATTCATTTTTTCCTGCATTTAGTTATTCTAAAAAAATTGAAAATGAGGTTATAAAATCGGTTCAATCTGATTTAAAATTATTTGGTGAAAAAAATCTTAAAATTATAAATCGGGGTGGTTTGTATACTTTAACAGGAGTTCCGACTTCACCTTTAGGCAAGCAAAGAGCGTGGCAGTTTTTAAGCGCCCTTATTCCACAAATTTTCGATGCCACAAGCACTATGTCTGGAGAAAGTACCGTTGTCCAAGTTAATCTTGAATTTATAGAGGTTGGAAAATCAGAGCATTTGGGAGTTGGTTTTCAACAGCCCGGTATGAATCAAGCTCTTTCAGGTACCTTAAATTTTGCACCTTCTGTTTTATCATCGAGTTTGGCGCAACCCTCCTTGCAAATAGCACCTTTGACTTCCTTATTAAAAGCATTGCAAGAGAGAGCCTTCGCCAGAAATTTAGCAAAACCCGTTGTGATCACTCGTTCTGGTGAAAAAGCTTCTTTTTTAGCAGGTGGTGAAGTTCCTATTGTCAGCACTTCTAGTTCGACTATTGGAAACAGTTCTTCAGTTACCTTTAAACCCTTCGGAATTTTATTTCATGTTACTCCAAATGTTCAAAATGACGGTTCTATTTGGTTAAAACTTGATTTAGAGGTAAGCGATATTGCCGATTCACTTTCCTATCAAAATGTGCCTGGTTTTACCACCCGAAAAATCAATACAAATATTGTCTTAAAAGATAAAAATTATGCAATATTAAGTGGGCTTGTTCAAACAAAAAATTCTAAAAGTGTCGAAAAATTTCCCATTTTAGGAAGCATTCCCATTATTGGAGAACTTTTTAAAAGTCGAAAATTTAAAGATGCAGAAACAGAATTATGGGTTGCTGTTTCCGCCATTCGTGATGACTTGATGGATGAAGATAGAGATGTAAAAAAACTTATTGATAATAAATTTTCGAGTTACAAAAAACTTATATCAGGTGATTTATTAGATTGAGGAAAGATATGTATTTAATTTACGACTTTCAGCGTTCTATTATGCAATTTAGTTATTGTAATATTGATGAATCTCATCCCATGAGAGGAGTCTATGGGATGCAAAGTAAAATGTATTTTTTTAGTAGTGATATTTTTTACTTTTCATATAAAATAGAATTAAAAAATTATCTTGAAATTCCAGATATGAGGATAGAGTTAAAAAACATCTTTTTTATAAAAATGGCGTCATATTTTTTTAGTTTTATTTCTTTATTAATTTTAATAATCAATAAAATTAGTAATTTATTTTTTCAAATAAATCTTAATAAAATTAAAATAATAAAGAGAATAGGGTTGTTTTTTTTACTTTCAGTCATCCTGTTTAAATTTTTTATCATCGATTATTATAAGGAAAATTTAATAATAAATAAAAAAATTGAGGTTTCAAATAACGAATGGAAGAATATTATATTTAATATGCCCTTATCTAAAAAAATATTGAAAAATAAAAATTTATATTATGAAGATGTGATTCCAAGTATAAAAGGCATCAATGAATTCCGTTTTCTTGCTATGATGGACAATATAAATGAAGGACATGGTTCAGAACAATATCTAGCTGTTCCCTATAAGAAAATAATTTCTATTGATAAGAATGATTCTGTCAATGGTATTTTTCCAATAAAAACATGTATCAATAAAAATTCTAAATCTTATTCCATATTTAAAATTGAATTATTTCATCATGTCATAATTTTCCAAGATGTGGATGCTTATTTTATGAATGATAAAGTAAAATTTATTTTAGCGCCAAAATCTCAAATTGATCCTGTCTTAAATAGGTCTCATTCTAAAAGTATTTGCAATTATTTAGTTTTAAATTAGAGAGTTTTATGAAGAATAATTCAACTATAGTTTATTGTTTTAAAAATAAGAAAGAATATTTAATGAATGATTTTTTAAATTTAAATATCAACTTCAACTTTAAATTTATAGAAAATGATAGAATGCTTATTATGGATTCAGATAAAAAATTTATTGTAACTTATAATGAGGTTTTTTTATTTCAAAATGACTTTTATGTTATTTTAAATCAAAATTTAGAGTCATATATTTTATATGAAAAAATGGGGAAGAGCTCTTTTTTTTGTTTTCTTTCTTATGGATTTCATGGGTTTAAAAATGTCTTATTGAGTCAAGTTTTTTTTCAATTTATTTTTAAATTAAATAAAATTATATTTTTAAAAAATAAAAAAATAATAATCATAATTATTATGATATTTTTAATACCATTTTTTTTAATTAAAAGTAATGTTATTTATGAAGATGTGAGTCTCGTTCAGGATAGATATCTGACGCAACGAAAAATATATATTGGCTATATGCATATGTTAAGAAATTATAAAGAGACAAATATAAAAGAGGAAATAAGTGATGATTTAAATAATATTGAAGAAATAGCTTATAATCCAGAAAAAATTTATATTTCTAAAAGAAAAAATTCATATAAAAATCATAAAATAAATGACAAAAAAAGTAAGATTGATAAAGACACTGAGTTTTTTTTAAAAATGAATAGTAAAAATAAGAAAAATAAATATGATAACAAAAAGAAATGAAAATATGAATAATCAATCAGGGCAGGCTTTAGTCGAAAATATGTTTGTTATACTCCTTCTTATTTTTTGTTCCTATGCCATAATTGAAGTCACGCGTCTTATGGCATTTAAAAGCTATTTGCAGGCCATTACGGCAGATGCTGTAAGGCAAATTTCATTTTCACATCTCTCTCTAAAAAGAGAGGGACAAGTCTCGACAGAAAATGAAAATAGGAGCCTGTTAATCGCGAATATAAAAACCGATATTGAAAAAAAATTGCAACAATTTCATACTTCTCTTTTATCTTTTGATAAGTCAATAGCATCACAATCACATCCGTTCTTATTTTTAAAGGAACACAAAATATCTTTAGATCTCATGTTTATTAATGAAAATAATAAAAATAATAAAAATCCAGCAGGTGTCTATTTAAAAATAAATTCTTGTTTTCCCGTATTATTTTCGGGATATTTTAGAAATTTTCAAAGAAATCGTACAGAATTACCTGAAATTGGAAAAAAAGTAGCAGGACAGGAGCAGGAACAACGTAACTGTTTGGGGCAGTATACTTCTTCAAAAATATTTACGCCTTTATTTTGGTTTCGGGTGCGATCAGCCGCATTTTTTCCTTGGCCAGTGTCTACAGCTTTATTTGAAAAAGGAATGGTCATACCAGAAAATTATCCTGGGATTGAAAAAAAATATCGAGATGATGTTTTAAACACTCTAGAAAAAATAGATTTGTCATCATTTTTAAAGAAACGAATTGAGTGATATTTATGAAAAAAAAATATTTTAAGCATAAACAAGATAACGAGTCAGGCCAAGCGCTGGTTACAGGTCTTATCTTTTTGATTTTTACACTGTTATGTAGTGTTTATTTTCTTTTTTTTGCAGAAGCATATTTTAAAAATTATTCCCAAATTCAAAAGGTGCGCGAACAAGGATTAAAAAAAGCTTCCCTGGTTGCGCATGCGCTGAATCAAATTTCTATGAACAATCAAAACATCATAGCTTCTCTTGCAGTCGCACAAAATGCTTTTGCCGAAGCAGCAGAAATCGGACTTTATGTTGGTTTTACACAGCCTTATTGGGATACCTATGGAGTTTTAAATAAAAAGAAAACTGTGAAAATGAAGTCAAAAGAAAGTTACTTATCTTCAGTTAGTTCTAAAAATATAAATATTCTTTATACTTCATTACAAAATCAAACGGCTCGTGGATTATTTGTTGCAAAATCATTGCATGAAAAAAATAAAAAAATTGTGGCATTGTTACCCCAGGAGTTACAGTCTTTTTTTATCCCCGCAAGCAATGCCAATACTTTTTGTTTTGCTCTCGAAACGCAGGAAAAATATTATAAGAAACCGGGTTTTCATAATATTTTTTTATTTGAACATCTTTATCGATTTTATCTTGAAAAAGAGAATTGTGTTATAAAACATGTGCCGAAATTATTTGGTTCTATAAATGTTTCTTTTTCTTTATTGTCTTCTTCTGAAACTAATACGATTTTAAGTTATAAAAATTTTGATGTGATGTTAAAAAAGGAATTTTATGGTATTTGGTATGTCAATCCTAAAAATTCATTTGAATTTTTAAAATCAACGTTATTTTATTCAGTAAATTCAATAGAAGAAAACCCTAAATTTACTGTTATTGCAAAATTTCTTGATATCATACCTTTTTTTAAAAATTTAAATTTGTCTGATAAAACCCTACTTTCAGGAGTTTCAAAAAAAATTAAGTTTAGAATAACTCATCCTTATTTTATATGTACACAAAATAATAATTGGAACGGTGATTTTTTAAAAGAACGTGACTTTGAAAATATATCACAATGTTCTTTATCTGAGGGACAATTTATCAAATCTTTTTTTTATCCCAAATGGACGCCTCTTATTTCTCAGGAGGAAAATAAAAATGCAGAATTTTTCTAAAATAAAAAATAAAAATACGGAGCAAGGACAGTCTTTAGTGGAAATGATTTTTATTTTACCTCTTTTTTTTATTGCTTTAGGAGGATTTATTATTTTATTTCAGCAACAAATAAGAGGTTTTAGCGATGAAATGACTCAATCTGCTTTGGCGGTTTCTGAGGCTTCTTTTTTCCAGGAAGAGCGTTCGCAAGGGCTTTGGGAAAGCGGATCTTTCTCATCCTCTCATCTTATGAACTCTATTGCATTTGCTGCTTTGAATCCCAGTTCTGCCTTTCAGAGCAGTGTCGATATGAAACGAGGGGTATTTGCCGATAAAAAACCTCTAAAGCAGGCATTGTCCTCTTCTCATAAAAACTATTGTTCTTTTGATGCTCTGTTTGATGTGGTGGGAAAAGAAGAGGGCTCTTTTGAGCTGACAACATGCGCCGCGGGAAGTGCCTATGAAAGCTTAAATTCACATTTGGCACCTATTTTTGAGGAGGTGCAGCAGACATATCTAGGGAATTTTATTTATGTACCTCCACAGGACTTTCTTTGGGAAAAGCGTTCTTCCGAGCCTTCCCGAGAGGCTGTGTCTTATATGCTCTCACCTGGTGGGATATTATTTTCTAAAAATCAAGCCTCACTTTTTATTCCTGATACAGCATCTTTTAATACAAAATGTTACATGGAACCCTTTTCTCCTCATTGTGACTGGGATGCTCTCGGTGGTAAGTTTTCTCGTGCGGCGCTGGATGCTGCGAAACTACAACTTTCTGCGTGTTTAGCGGAAGCTGTTGCCACTTGTCTAGCCACAGGGGCGGCTCTACCGGTATGTACGGTTGCAAAGGGAGCAGAAATTGCCGCATCCCTGGCAGTGGGGAAAGAGGCTATTGCTTGTTCTAAAGTGAACAGCATTCTAAAAGCTTCCCAAAAAATGGTTCATGGGACGGTTTTTGCTTATTCCTCAATCAAAATAGCTCAAGAAACGGCCATACGAGGTGAAATTTTGATCAATAAGTAAGCATTAAAAAAAAATGAAAAAAACTTTGCTCGGATGCTTGACTGATCTTGCATTCGTGTATTAGTCACAGTCCTACCAAAGGTTGGCACTTTAGCTCAGTCGGTAGAGCAGTGGATTGAAAATCCACGTGTCCCCGGTTCGATTCCGGGAGGTGCCACCATCCTTTTCTCTTCTCTTTTTTTCTTATCTTCCTTTTTAAATGAATTAAATAGTATATAAATAAGCTTGGTTTCATTTAAAGAAATAAGGTTTAAATATGCGTCCTAAGTCTTATTCAAATATGTCGCCAGCGGTCTCTCGCTATGTCGAATCCCTTCTTCAAATCGAAACAGCACCACAGCTGCAGCATACCCTACAAATTGCTAAAAAACGCGGGACTCCGCCCCTTCAAGTTGTCCCTACAGATGGGCGTAATCTTGAGGTGCTTGCTCGTTCTGTGCAGGCTAAAAAAATAGTTGAAATTGGCACGTTATGTGGCTATTCCGCGGTGTTTTTAGCAAATGCCTTGCCTCCAGAAGGGAAACTATACACATGCGAGCAAAGTGCTCATCATGTCTCTGTAGCAAGCGAGGTTTTTCATGATTTGGGTTTGGCAGATAAAATTCAAATTATACCTGGTAAAGCGCTAGAAACTCTGCCTACGCTGAATCAAGAAGGTCCTTTTGATTTGATATTTATCGATGCCGATAAAATAAATTATCCCCATTACTTTGATTGGGCTCTTGCGAATTTAAGGACAGGGGGGCTGTTAATTGCAGACAATGTTTTTGTTTTTGGTTTTATTGGTGAAGAAGAGTTGCCACAAGGTGAATTAGGGAACTTAGTTCTTGCCATGCGTGAATTTAATCAAAAGTGCGCTGCAAGTGAAAACTTAGTCACGACCTTTTTGCCAACAGGTGAAGGGATGATGGTTGCTGTGAAAAAATAATCTGTACTGCTGTTTATTTAATTCGCATGTTTTGAAAAAAACTCTTCGACATAATCTTTTATTTTTTTATTGATAGTTATCAATCTGTCTTTATTTTCAATGTGACCTGTCTTCATTTTTCTTATGATTTCTCGTAATACCAATTCCCATTTATATTCCACAGGACCCTCTTCTGCTTTTGTGAATTCTTGTAGTTCTTTTTTTGAATTTACATATTCTTTAGCAAGAGATTCAAGGTCAGGAGGTGCATTTTCTGATTTAGAACTCATAAGTTTATTCCCTTTTTTAAGCAGAATGAAAGATATTCTGCTTAAAAAATTTTATCATGAAAAATGTTATTCATAGTTATGCCATTTATAAATACTTGGCACGCAAGGTTGTTTACAGTTTTCTGGTGCTTCTCCGCCGTGTTCCATGGAGGCCCAAGCTGTTAAGTTACGGATGATGTTTTCAAGGGGAACGCGTCTCTGCTTTGCGGCATAAGCGGAATAGTAAGTCCATTCTGAAACAGGGCGTGTGGGATTTTCATTCCACATATAATTATGGTACTTGAATATGTATTCATAATTATAATTTGTAGGGCTTGGCACAAGATTTGTCGTAATATCGGAATTGCTTGTGGGCGTCCACATAAAATCGGGATGTGCAGTTTGATACCACTCACCACCAATTATTTTTCCGCTGGTGTCGATTTCTAAATCGTAAATATATTCAACTGCCACAACGCTATCTCGACTTGGATTATCGCGGGTTGAAGCGTCTTGCCAGGTTTCACCAATATATTCGACTTTTGTTTTGACACCCACAATAAAGGAAGAATTTTGGGAGCGATAAGATTTAAAGGGATCTCTTTTGAAATCGGAAGCTTTAATCATGACATCGGAGCTCTTAGAGCTTGCTTGACCGGTTTGGGGATTAAAATAATAGTATGAATAAGATACAAGCGGTTGATTCCAAACTTGAAAATCATAAGTGGCATCAAAGACAAAAGATTTCTTGTTGATTCCAATTTGATTAACCAGCGCTAAATGAAAAGAGCCTGGATTTGTGTCAAAGCAATCTTGGCTTTGAATGCGTCCGTTAGCATCTCGTGCCGGGTTTTTTTCATTGCAGCGCCCTCCGACAAATTTGCTTGTGTAACTTAAGTTTGCCCAAAGTAACGAAGTGAGTGCTTTAATGTCAGCTGGATAAAATGTGATTGATTTTCCTTCTGCATTTGCAACGGAGACACTGCGGATAGGACGTTTGTACATGTAGGCGGCAGGAGCCCACCCGTGACAAATTCCTTCCCAACCTTCAAATTTACCATAGTTTTTTACTTCACTTAATATGGAATTTGTCAAAGTATAATTTTTATCATTCATCAATAAATCATATTTTTCAGCAGGTGAGAGTGAATTTGTTTTTCCTTCAGAGACTAAGTTTTCTGCAGGAAATTGCTGTAAAATATATTCGGAATATTTATTAACATCATTTTTGGGCCTATTGAGGTCGGTGTAACGACTTGCGATAGAGGCTTCTGAAAGTGGCCAATAACTTCCCGACCAGGGTTGAAAATTGAGTCTTGCAGAAGCAATATTTTTAGAGTCAATAACATAAATATTATCAATAAAATTCTCTGGTTTATCAATCAAATTTTGTGGATTATCATTTCCTAAATAGGCAGAGTAGGGAGAAATCCTTTTTTTTGATTTATTCCCATTTCGAATAATTTTACTTCTAATCTTATCTTTTTTTTCTATAAAATTTTGTGATGTAATTTCTTCTTGTGAAAATTGCGGTGAATTTGATTGAGATCGGTAAATTTGAGATTTAGGAGGTATTTTATTCATTGTCTCAATAGGATTACTATAAAAATCTATTAAAAACTGTTCTAAATTAATTTCATTTTCAGCTTGTGCTGTTGATGCTATTCCAAGTGCGATAGCAATGGGAATTTTCCGCAAAAAAACTTTTTTAAACATCACTCTACTCCTGATATTTATGAATAATAATATCTGTGAAATTTTTTTGATTAAGACATTGAACTACCGGTACTTCAATGCAGAAGTTAATCTGTTAATTTAGTATTGTCAATATTGAATAATTAGAAAAGGATATTGGTAGGTTTTATGTTTTTAATTTTTCGTTAGCAGAAATTTGCCATATTAAAACAAAAAGTAAAGTTAAATAAATATAAATAACAGAGGAATCAAAAAAAACATTTTGAGTGAGTGAATGAATTAAATTTGAAATAATTGCAACGGCGAAGCAAAAAGGTAAATATACGTAAGCTCCTTTTTGTTCTCTTAATTTTTGAGTTAAAGTTTTTCCTAAATTAATAAGAAAAAATAAAATCCAAGTCGCAGCAAGAAGGCCTCCACAAGCTAATATTTCGAGATAATTATTATGAGCATTGTACTTTTCAGTCAAATCTCCATAACCCATTTTGTCATAATATTTTTCTCTTACACCTGCTTTTATCCAATAATTTCCTTGCCCCACAAAAGGCTTATCCAGAAACATTTGGGTATAGACCTTCCAAAAGTATTGACGATAATTGCCGTTATCCAAAGAATGGGATTGGGTAACAGAAGTTGTAGTAAGATTAATTCTATCAATTAAGCCCGCATTTTTTGCTATAAAAAAACTTGAAATTACAACAATTAATGTAACAGATAAAGTGACTATAGGTTTTTTACGAATATATAATATGCATGGAATAGTAATAAGTATAAAGATACAAGCCATAGCTGCAGTTCTTCCAGAGCTTAAGATAATCATAAAAAAGTTACAAAAAGTAATGATGGCGAGTGAGATTTGTGGAAAGAAATTTTTATGATATAATGAAATAAAATGAAATTTTACATTTGATTTATGAGTAATAGATTGCCATAAAAGAGTCCATGCAAAGGAAGCATAAGCTAAACAGGCGCCGGCAACGGTAAGGGGGTGACCATAAAAGCCATACACACGGTATTTTCCGTTATCAAGTAACTCTGTATCGGCAAGGATGCCACCTCTTAAGGAACGGAAGTCGATACCAGAGTAGGATTGATAAATTAGAGCAATGCAAAATAAAATGGAGGCAGGTAGTAATCCCGATAAGAAATACTTAAGGGGCATGATTTCTAGTGATGCGGATGTTTTTTTATGTGACGATTTCGCATTTTTTTTGCTAAATAAAGATAATAATAATATAATAGCGCTACCAATAAAAAAAGCAGAAGGAAAATTGCTGAGCAATATTCCTGGCCACTTGAGTTCAATTTCATAAGTAAAATCAGGAAAAAGAGAACTTGGAAAAATGTAATTCATTAAGCTTGTAATGGGAAAAATAATATGGAGTGCGATAAGAAAAAGAGCAATAGAAGTGATAAATTTTGGAATTTCTTTTTTATTTGTAATAAAATATAAGCTAGGAATAAGTATACAAATAACATAAAATGAGGCACCTTGTAAGGCAATTCCTAAATACATTAGAAACGGTAAAATAAAGAAAATTATATTTAAAGCCATAAATTTGTCCTAAAGGTTGAAGAAAAAAATTTGCAATTTATCATTTACATGTTAAGCCTCACTTGGCTTTACTGCCATGTCAAGGGGGTAAAAAAATGAGCGCAAAAGAAGAAAGAATTTTAATCATTCTGCCAAGGCAATTGGGTGACGTCTTGTTAGGGACACCCTTAGCAGAAGTCTTAAAAAAGCATTATCCCAACGCTCAAATTGACTGGTGGGCGCACCCCATGGCGCGACAACTTCTTGAAGGCAACCCCTATTTAAGCAATGTCTTCTATTACCCCATTTGGAAAAAAAAGAAAGAGCCTCGGGTTTCTCCTTATCAAGCTTTTAAGCACAGATTACAGTTTTTATTTCAATCTATTTCTTTTGTTTTTAAAGTCAGAAATCGCAAATATTCCATTGTGATCGATGCCATGAACAATCCTCGTACTGCGATTCAGGCATGGCTTACGGGAGCTCCTAGAAAAATAAGTTTTGCCGTTAATCCCATTCGCAATTTTATTTACAGTAATTTATTAGCGCGTGAAAAATTGGACAAGGGTTACTTAGGTCATGCGCGATTAAATTTACTAGAGCCTTTGGGAATTCAATACGATCAAGCTCAATATTTAAAAATAAATCCTTTGCTTCCTCTTTCTGATGAAAATAAAAATAAAATTGAAAATTGGATTTATTCTGAATTTCAATTTAATACTCAAAATAATGAAAATAAAACTCAAAATTTCGTCGTATTAAGTCCGACTCATCGTCATGCGGTGCGCCGATGGCCTGGAGAACATTTTGTGAATTTAGGCTTAAAATTAATTCAGGAACGCGGCATTGCGATTGTCTGGCTTTGGGGGCCTGGGGAAGATGAGTTTGTCCTTAGCTTGCATCATTCTTTACAAAAAAAGCTCACTGAAAAGGGGCTGAATCCCCAATTAAGTCATTTTCCGCCTTTATTAAATCTTCGTGAGGCCGGCGTTTTATCCCAAAAAGCCTTACTCTGGGTTGGAAACTCCAACGGCTTGAGCCATGTTGCTGTCGCATCGGGCGCACGCACATTAGAGTTACACGGCCCCACTGTTCCCTTAAGTTGGTGTCATCCCAATTATGAAAAACACCGCGCCTTGCAACGTAACAAAGGTTGTATTCAATGCTCGAGCAACACTTGTAAACTTTTGAAAAGAGAATGCTTAGAAGATTTAACTGTGGACGATGTTTTTTATGAGTTAAAAAGTTTTATTTGATTATTTCCTACATACTAAGGTCATCACTCCAAAATTAAAAAACTTTTCAAAAATAAATAAGGGAAAATAAAGAATTTTAAAGAAAACGAAATGTAAAAATAATTTTTCCAAATCACTGTGTTTATTTTTTTGTAAATTCTCTAATTTTCCTAGCCACCATAAGGTATAACTGTCTAAGGTGCCATACCTATAAATTTTTTGAACTTTCCATCCTTCATTTTCAAGTAAGTATTGTAGTGTTTGTGGAGTATAAATGACACTGTGTCTTGGTGTGTGAAATCCAGCCCAATTTTCCTTCTGAATAAATCGAGTCAAAGAGTTATAATTGGGAACTTCTATTATTAATAAAGCATTTTCTGAGCTTAATTTATAAAAATGAGAAATGAGATCTTTAGGATGAAAATGATGTTCTAAGCTATGCCACATGGTTATAATATTAAATTTTTTTAAGAAAGAAATGCTTTTAAAATCTTTTGATATAAGTTCAAGATCTTTAAAATTTTCTTTGTCTTGATTCCATCCATTGTCTGAAAAATCAAAGCCAATGCAATGCGATTGAGTTTTATTTTTTAAATTTTTTAAAAAGGTAGGGCTGCCGCAGCCAAAATCTATAATCTGTGTTTCAGGGGTAAAGTTTTTAAACTGTTTTATGACAAATTGAACTCTTTTTTTATTCAATTTATCGCCCCATAATTTTACAAAATAAGAATATTTCCCCCAAGCTTTTTCACTTAAATAAGGAAAGTATTCTTTACTGTAGTAGTTTGAAATTTCTTCCTCATTTGGTGGATTTATTAAAAAAATGGATTCGCAAAAGTTACATTTATCAAATGAAAAAATTTTTTTTTCATTTTGCATATGGGCTTGGGTTGAAATTAAAAAATGAGAATCACATTTTAGACAAATAGGACATTGTTTCGTTGTTTTCATAATTCATTTTCTATAATAATGAGTTTGAAATGACTTAAATGGAATTTACGTAAGAAAATGTTTTAGGTAGCTTTGCAAGCAACGCGGGCATTTTTTGTGCCCCAATGTCTTTTGCTAAAAGGCGGCAAGTGATCCTTGCGCTTAAAATAACACCTGGTAAACCTGCTCCTGGTTGGGTATTGGCACCTGCAAAATAAAGCCCTTCAATTTCAGGAGAGGAGTTTGAAGGGCGGAATCCCGCACTTTGCATGAGCCACGGTTCCAATCCGAATGCGTTACCTAAGTGACTGCGCAGAGTAGTTTCAAAATCAAGTGGAGTAAATATACTTTCTGTTACGATGGAATTATTTAAACCAGGTAAAAACTTTTCTTCTAAAAATTTTCTAACGCGTTGCGCAATAATAGGTTTGTATTCTTCCCAATTGGTTTTGCTGGAAAGATTAGGAACCGGAACGAGTGCATAAATAACTTCTCCTCCTGCGGGGGCTAAGGATGCATCGGTGCGAGTGGGAATATGAATGTAAACACTAAAATCTTCAAATTCAACTTTTTTAATAAAAATATCGTCGAGAAGTTCTTTATAACGAGGTCCCAGAGCAATGGTATGTTGGCACAATTCGGGCCACTGTTTATTTGTTCCAAAATACATTAAAAATGCGGACATACTTAAATCAGCGCGATTTAATTTACGAGAAAGTTTTCTAGGATAAGCATCACCTTTTAATACTGTTTTTACGAAGCGATGCATATCGGCATTGACGACTAAATTTTGGCATTCAAAGTGCTTAGATTGCGTTATAATTTCAAATAAACCATTGTTATTTTTTATTACAGTTTCTACTGGTGAAGATAAAAAAGTTTCACCGCCTAATTCAGAAAATCGTTTATGAAATGCGGTGGCAAGAGCGTGCATTCCTCCTATGGGATGATAAACGCCATATGCTCTTTCTAAGCGATTGATCAAGCTATAAACAGCAGATGCGCGGAAGGGGTTACCACCGATTAAAAGAGGATGAAAACTTAAAAATTGTCGCACTTTTTCACTTTTTACGAATCGGGAAACCATAGAATATACGGGACGAATGGCATTTAATTTTAAAAGCTGAGGCGCCACTCCGAGCATACTAAAGGGATTGGAAAAGTTTTTATCGCCTAATTCAATAAAACCTTTTTGAAATATTTTATCCGCTTGATCAAAAAAAGATTTGACTCCCTCAATATCTTCAGGAGAAATATTTTGTATTTCATTTAAAAATTTATTTTCGGAATGATAATGAGAAATGCTTGTGTCATCGTGAAAAACAACTTTATAAAAGGGATCTACAGGAACAAATTGACAATAATCTTCTCGATTTATACCAGACATAGCAAAAATATCGTCAATTAAAAAGGGGGCTGTGATAATAGAAGGTCCTCGATCAAATAAATATCCTTTGCTATTTTCAACATAAGCGCGACCACCAATTTTATCGAGTGCTTCTATCAGAGCTACAGAGAGCCCCATGCTTTGTAATGTGAGCGCGCTTGCTAATCCGCCAAACCCTGCGCCTGCAACAACAACATCATATTTTTTCATAAATATCCTTTTCATTTAATAATTTAGCAACTTTTAAAGGATGCAAACCAAAAATGACTTTTAAAAATATAATTATTTTTTTGAAATGAGAAATGACAACGCGTTTTTTAAAAATAATATTTTTATCGATAAGAATTCGACCTAAAATAGAGCCATAAACAGCGATCATTAATTTAACACATATTTTTGCTCTAAGTGAAGGAATGTATTTAATACCATCTAAAGAGATACGATAATATGAAATAGCAATATTAGATAATTCATGCACCATTTTTGCTTTATTTTCAATATCTATGTGATTGGAAGAAAATAGAGATGAGCCATCCAGCTGAAACTTTTCAAATAGAGATTGTGGAATATAAACTCTTTGCATTTCATAATCTTCTTTAACATCACGCAAGATATTTGTAATTTGCATAGCAAGACCCAGTTTTTCTGCAGCAAATAGAGCCGCATTATTTTCTGGAGTTTGAAAGATTTTAGCCATCATGATGCCAACAACTCCAGCTACGCGATAGCAATATAAATTAAATTCGGTAATGGTTGAGGGTTGTGAAAAATTCTCATCCATGAGCTGACCTTCAAGAAGTTCCTGAAAGTAACATTTTTCAATGTTTAGACTTTCAATTAACATCTTTGCTTGCTTCATAAAGTTTCGCGCTGAATTTATATCAATAACAGCAAATAAGCAATGTGATATATGATTGGTTAAATTACTAATAAATTCTTCTGGAAATTCATAATCTTCAGACCATAGAATATCTAATAATTGATTTGAAAAATTGACACCTTTTTTTTGATTAGTTATAAAGGAATTCTTTTCGTCTGTAGCATCATCTATAATACGGCAGAGCGTATATATAAAATAAGCATTATTTCTTTGTTCAAATGGTAAGACAAGTGATGAAATATAAAAGGATTTTCCATTTGCCCAAGTAATATTTTTACATATATCTTGAAAAGAATAATAACTACTTAAGTCAGATTGTGATTTTATATCTTCTATAATATAGATTTTACGTGATGATAATAAAAATTGGTTTAATTTATGACTGATTTTTATTGGATTTAAAATTTCAATGGTAGATGTTAAATTTTTTGAAGTGGATCTTCTTAAATAAAAAGGTGCTGATTCTATTAATTTATGATGAGTTATTTCTTTAAATAATAATGATTTAATTTTTTTAGGATAAGAAACTCCAAAAATAGAGAGCGCTTTTTTAAGTGTTACATTCTTTTCTTGAGCATCTAGTATTTGTGTTGTTAACGTATTATTGCCTCCTGAAACATAATACATAGAAGACAGTTTAGGAAAATAATAAGCTACCTCATATTGTTCATTTTGTTTTGCATGCCACCAGTACCAATGATCTTTTAAATTGTATAATGATTCAAAACCTGCATTATGATCAAAATATATAGTTGCATTTTGAAAAACACAGCGTTTTATTTGGTTTTTTTGTAACTTATATTTTAAGGGGTAATCATAAAAATCGGAAAAGCGTTTTACTTTATGAGCGAGAGAATTATTATTTTTTATTGTAAATAATTCTATGGCACCTTGAGCATTATTGCCATATTTTAAAAATTGCCAAAAATGATTTCCTTTTTCATTTAACCTAAGGCTGTCAAAATTTTCATTTTCTTGAATATCAATTGGCAGTTGCAAAGTAAAATGAATATATTTTTCAAGAGAATGATCTGGAATCCATAAATCAAGTAAGGGGGTTTCTTTTTTAATCCAGGATATTATTTTACTTATAAATAATTCTTTTTCATTGCCTTTATAAAAGGAATAAGAATATGCGGTAATAGAATTATTTTGATGCCATGTTATATAAACGGAAGGAACTTGTTGATTGTCGCCTTTAATTTCAAAGCAATCATTTAAACTTAAAATACAAACAATATGTGAATTTTCATGAAAAATTTCAATATAAAACCATTCATATTGCGTTTTTTCATTCATTGCTGAAAATATAAGAGGAGATTGATTTTCGATTTTTAAAATTTTAGAATTTTTCATCTCTAGAATATTCATAGTGCCACATTTTCTTTCATGAGAGGTTCATGATAATGTTTATTAATAATAGAGAATATATGCGATTCAATTTCATCAAATGGATTTTTTATAATTTTTGATAAATACTCCTTAGATTTATTTTGAATATGAATTGAATTTAAATCGAATTTATTTATTTCTAATAATTTTTTTGCTTTTAAAAAACAATTATTTAATCCTAATGTTTTTTTAGTGTGTGATAAAAAGTAAGTAGGAAAATTATTATTTTCAAATTCATTACGTGCTTCCGTTTTTTCTTCATCTGTCAATACATCTAAAAATGAAAGAACAACAGCGCTTCTCAGACCTGAGTTTAAATCTTCATATAATTTTCCATTGTTGACATGAGGTATGAAATTTCGAATGTCATCATATATTTGATAAATAATTCCATAGTTTTTAAAGATTTTACCCAAAACAGCAGAAGTTTTTTTGTCCAGATTTAAAATTTTATTCATGCCTTCAATTCCAAAATCAATTAATCTTGATGTCTTTAACGTGGCACATTTATGATAATAATCCCATCTTAAAGAATCGCATTCTTTAAATTGAAGAAGAGGAATCTCATTATCCATGTTAGAGAGATCGAGGGCTTGACCAATATGGCAGTCAAATAAAGTATCAACAGCCTCATTTTTTAAATTTTCGGGCAACTGTTTTAAAGCAAGAAAGTACATCCAATTTCCAGCATTTAATGCCTGTGGTATACCAAATTCAAGATGGAGTGAGTTTTTGCCGCGGCGCTCGGTGCTTCCATCTTCAATGTCGTCTATAACAAGGCTGGCGCAATGCAGAATTTCAACTGCAAGTGCCACTTGAGTTACATTATTTAAAATGTGCTTATCATGTTCTGTGAGATCGCACAGATTTACTGTAAAGTTTTCATTTAAATAATAATTCCGGAACAACCAAAAACAGATCATAGGACGTATCCGTTTAGCTTCTGATAACAAAGCTGATTCCGTTGTTTTAAGCAAGCTTTTTTTAATTGCTTTAAATACTAAAGGATTATTTTGAGAAAAATGAGTATGTATATCATGGGAAATTAAATTATTTAATTTCACTAAAAAATAATCAAAATCGGAATAATATATTTCTTTTTTCAAATAATTCATATCATTTTTATCTCTTTAATGGAGTCATTTTTGTAAAATATGAGAGAAAAGTGAATTAAAAAAACAATAATACCAATTACAAAAATTGGATAAACCATAAATTTTGTGTAATCGAATTCGCTTAATTGAATTTCTGAAGCCAATCCATTTTTGAAAATAGACCAATGTTGTTGTGGCTTACTTACTAAAATAAGCGTTGTAAATGTAGCTCTTAAACCCGACATAGCAAAGTGCATAGAATATTCTAAGCTTGTCAGTCCACCTAGATTTTTGCGACTTTTATTCTCCTCAAAAACATCTAAAAATTCGATAACTAAAGTTAATAATGTTAAAAAAATTCCAATCCATAGATAAAGACCTTGAAAAGTATCTAAAAATAAAAAAAGAACAGTGAAGGGAAATAAAAAAGAATTTGCCGTGTGCAATAAATGTTCTTTTTTACTTTCTTTTATTGCAAAAAGTTTATATTTATAGAGATGAAAATAGATGCCATCTATTGAAGCTATGGTAATGAATATAAATAAAAAAATACAGGCTAAAATCTTTAGTTCTTGCATATAAATCATTTCCAATTAGTAAATTTTTGGATGATATGTTTCGAGATTCTATGAGCTGACTTCATGACCATTGTGACTCCGGCACCAGGGTGAACTCCCGCTCCTACAAAATAGATATTTGGTACTTTAGTAAGACCTGAAAAGTGAAAAGACATAGGCTGATATTCGGATGATGTCGCGCTATAAATTCCTCCTTTAAAACTTCTCGTTCGATTTTCTAATTCTATGGGAGTGATCGTTTTAAATACCGTTCCTTTAAAAGATAAATTAAGTTTTTTTCTACAAATATCAAGAATTTTTTCGGAATATTTATCACAAAAATCCTGGTTCCAAGATATTTCTGATAAATTGTTTGGAGCCATGGCGGAAATATAAAGAATACGCGGTGATATTGATTTATCGGTTGCATGAGGCCAAACTAAGTAAACACAAGGGTCTTCTGGTAAATTAAAATTTTCGCATACATCTATAAAACTTTGGCGCCAACTTTTTGGGAAAATTTTAACATGATGAACAAGAGAAGATGCATCTTTCCAATCAAATAAAATCACAAACTGACTTTCCGATGGTCGTAATGAATTTGTTTTAAGGTAGGAGCTAAAATAATTTTTTAATTGTGTATTAGAAAGCCATTTTTCTGCAGCTACGAAGGGATCGGAGTTTGAGACAATAATGTCGTAGGAAGCAAAGCTTGTTTCATTATTGTTTTTTAAACAAATATTCCAGCTTCGGGGTGAGTCCTCATGAGGGTGTGCTTTTGCCTCAACGACTTCGGTATTGAAATAGAATTTAACGTTGTATTCACATGCTGCTTTGTAGAGTTTGTCTGCAATTGTATAAACACCACCTGCGGGAAACACAATGTCGGAATTGAGTTCGACATGGGCAATACTCAGGATACCACCTTGCGCTTTATCGGGATTTACTCCTACATAACTGGCAAAATGATAGAAAAATTCTCTTAAATTTTTATTAGAAATTAATGAATCAACAACTTTCGTATAAGGTGTTAAAGTTACCTTAGGATGTCGAAAAAATAATCCTGAGGAGAGTGATTTCATTCCGAGGCTCATTGTGGAAGGCGGATCGGTGTGAAAAATATTTTTTTCAGCAAAATCAAAAATATTACTGGATATCTTTAAAATTTGTGAAAAATTTTCGAAGAGTTGATAATCTTTTTCTTTAAAGTATTGCAGTAAATTTTTCTCACCTGCCGGCAAAGTCCAGTCTGTTCCATCTGAAAACACAAGGCGGCACCCTGAAGTTACAGGAATGAGCTGTGGTGGCTCTTTTTGTAAAAGTTGAAAAATTTTGGTAATTTCTTGCGGCAAAGAAATTAAAGTAGGTCCCGTATCCCACGAGAGGCTTTCGCTATTTGTGTAGCGAAACATTTTACCTCCATATTGGCTACTTTGTTCGAATACATCTACTTTAAAGCCTTTTGCTGCTAAAAGTGCGGCGGTAGATAAGCCGCCAACCCCAGAGCCAATAACTGCTACTTTAATTTTTGCTCTCCTAATTTAATTTTATAAAAATACACACTTTACATGTAACATAATAAAAAAAAATTTTCAAGAAATTGAAAATTAACTTTACAAAACTTATTTTTTTTAAATGATAACCCATAATCTTAAAATTTTATTTCAATATAGAATATAATTATAATTTTTTTATTATTATGTTTACTCTTATCGAAATTAAATGTAATTTCATATGATCTGTGTGCTACGTATTCATTTTTACTTTTTTTTAAAGGAAAACTTCATGGAAAATGAAAAAGTTCTTTTGATTAATGGCGGCAATTCAGAAATTAGTAAAAAGTTAATTTCTATTGAATCTTCAAATAAAAAAATTGTTCAAATTGTTCGCGAGCAGCAAGATAGCATGAAAAATGAAGGTGTTTTTTATGCTGATGCGACTCATCCTGAAAAAATAAAAAGTGCAATTCAAAATATTACTGAAAATTATCAGCGTATAGATGAATATGTGCATCTCATTGGCTCCATTGTTTTAAAACCATTGCATAATATGGAAATTGATGATTGGAATAAAGTAATTGATCTCAATTTAAATAGTATTTTTTATGCTTTAAAAAATGTCTTACCAGTTATGCAAAAACAAAAGAGTGGTAATATTATTTTAATTTCATCTGTGGCGGCTCAGGTGGGTTTGATGAATCATGAGGCGATTTCTGCTGCGAAAGGCGCTGTAGAAGCTTTAACGCGCAGTTTATCTATGACATACGCTAATTATGGAATAAGGGTCAATTGTATTGCTCCTTCTCTTACAAATACAAAAATGGCTAAATTTTTAGTGCAAAATGAATTGGCTGTAAAATCAACAGTAACCTTAAATGCTATCAAAAGAATTGGAGAACCTATCGATGTTGCCAACGCTATTTCCTTTTTATTAAGTGATAAGAGTTCGTTTATCACAGGTCAAATTCTATCGGTAGATGGAGGACTATCTCACGTACGTACGCCTCCTAAAATATAAGGAAATTCTTTCTGCATGAAATTTTATAGTAACAAAAAGACAATTTATGAATGAGTTAAATCCCGAAATAGAGGTCTATGACAATGTGATCATCGGCGCAGGTGCAGGGGGATTGGCTGCGGCAAAACTAGTTGCTCTTTCGCAAATTCATGAAAAAAATGCGCTGTTTGAACAGCACGATTCTCCTGGGGGCTGCGCGGGTTACTTTGCTAGGGGGCATCCAAAATCATTATATGATGTGGGAGCAACGCAGCTTGTTGCGCTTCATGAAGGAGAACTGCAAAGTAAATTATTTTCAATTGGTTTTGAAAATGCGACTTCTGAATGGCACTTCGATAAAATTGAAAATATTCATTTTCATTTTCCCAATGACAAAACTGTTGTGTCCATAGATTCAGAATCTAATGTCATTGTTAAAAGTGGGGAGTTAAATTATGATGAACAGCATGTGTTACAAAAAATATTTTTATTTTCAAATAATGTAACACGCCCACTTTGGGAGTCATTAGGAAAAATTCCAAAAATACCAATGTATTCCTTTTTAGAGTTATTTTCAAATATTAAGATTTTTGTAAAAATTAAAAATAAGTTGACAATTTTATTTTTAACATTTTTGAATTTTAATATGCTCACAAAATTAATGGGTCTTAAAAATCATCATTTTAAAAGTAAAAATGTAATAAACTCATTATTGCTTGATACTGTTCAAAATGAAATGAAGAAAGTACCCTCTCTATTTGGAATTATGGGGCTTAGTATATTAGGATACGGCATATATCGCTTGCAAGGAGGTATGCGCACTTACTTTTATAAATTGTCATTACAAATTCAAAAAAAAGGATTAAAAATATCCTATGGACATGAACTTAAATCTATTCAAATAATTGACGCAGGTTTTTTATTAGATGTTTATGACAAAAGACATCATATAAATAAAAAAATATTAGTGAAAAAAAATCTATTTTTAAATTTGACTTTGTGGAATATTTTAAAAATTTTTAATGAAAAAAATTCTTTTACCAAAAAACTTCAAAATAAACTGCTGAAGCAGGAGTCTTGGGGTGCTTGCGCTCTCTATGGTTATTTTGAAAATAAGGAGAGTTTTCCTCAATTACCCTGGTATCATCAGATATTTAGTAGTCATAATGAAATAATAGAATTAAACAGTTCTTTATATTTATCTGTTTATCAAGCAGAAGAAAATAATCATTTAAGACACTTTACTGCAACGATTCATATGGACATAAAGTTATATAATGAGGTATTAAAAACAACATACCATGAAAAATTAAGAGAACGTCTTGAAAATGCTCTGCAAATTAAAGTTATAGAGAGCGAATTTGCAACCCCTAAAACCTATGAAAAATATACCTTACGTTCCGATGGGAAAGTTGGGGGTTTTATAACAAATTCCTATAACATGATTTTTCCTGCAACACCGAGTGAATTTAAGCATCCTAATAAAATATCTAAATTATATATTGTAGGAGATTCTGTTTTTCCAGGACAGGGAGTCGTTTCAAGTTCATTAAGCGGTATTATTGCTTGGGAAAGAGCTTTTAATCAGAGGTTTTCTAATTTAAAATAATTTTTTTTCAATCATGAACTATACAAGACTGATTACTTTCCTGCGCTTGAATTGATAAGGGAATACCAGGACTTGAAAAATGAAATTGAACTTTAGCGCAAAGATTTGTTTCACACGCAACGCAATTGCGCATACTTAATATAGAGGTGAAAACTTTTTTTCCATTTTTATTTGACTGCATAACCGGTTCTTCAAAATCTAATACTAAATTTGAATTTAAAGTATGGTGTGATTGGAGTTTTTTATTAAAATCTAATGGATTTACAGCTGTTTCAACCAAATAACCAGCTGGAGAAATAATATAATAAGAATCCATACCATCACCTAAAGAAACAAAATCAATAAGGGTGAATTTGCCAAATGATTTTACTTTTAAACTATCATAAGAAAAATCTTTTAATGTGAGGAGGCGTTTTGTCTGCTCACACTCTTTTATTTTGTTAAGATATTTTTCCACACATTCTTTATCTTTAAATGGACTTTCAGATTCAATAGGGCATTTTTGAATAATTTCATTGCATATTTTATATTCATTAAATTTAAATCCGCCAGATAAAAAAGGATGGTATTCATACCAATTTGATTTTTTAATGGCATGAGCATGGGCGGAAATAAAAAGTGCGAATAATACAAAAAAATAAGGTTTTAATGAATTTTTAGCAATTTGAATGAATTTAACTTTACAGTAAAACATAAAAACTCTCTATTTTAAAAAGGAATGGCCAAGATTCTTATAAATTAACAATATGGGTAAAAGTGACAGATTTGATATTATGAAGTAACAGAGAAAATCTCACCTGACTCAAAATTTATAACAGGTAAAATTTTTTTTAAAAGAGTTATTTTCGCTTTTATTCCATATTCTCAAAGTTAATTAATTTTATAAAATGAGAAAAGATTCATAGGAGACTATGAATCTAAATAAGTAAGATAAACTTTGAAGTTCAATGATAACATGGTGTTAAAATTCAAAATCCAAACAGGAGACATCGGGAGAAATCACATTTGCAATATAAGATTTCGCTTCCGGTAACACATGGTGGGTAAAGAATTTTGCTGTTTTAATTTTGTTACTATAAAAGCGTTTGTCTCCGGCGGAAACATTCCCTGCCGTGAGCTTTTCATGAGCTAAAACCGCTTGTTCAAGTAACATCCCACATATAATGGTGTGACCAAATGCCATAAGATAAGGGTAAGCATTTAAAATGGCGGCGTGTTTGTTACCTTTTTTAGCGATTTCAGCCATATGCATCGCAGCTTTGCCTATTCTGCCCACATAATCACCGAGCATAAGTATTTCTGCGCTCAGTGCTTTATGATCTTTATTTTTCTCCACAAATTTTCCATGTTTTCCAAGCCATGCCGCGAAAATTGCGCCATCTTCCATTCGCATTTTACGTCCAACAAGATCGAGAGCTTGAATGCCGTTGGTACCTTCATAAATCGAAGTGATTTTAGAATCCCTTAAAAGCTGTTCCACAGGATAATCTTTGGTAAAGCCATATCCTCCAAAGGTTTGTATGGACTGAATAATGGAATAAAAGCCCATATCCGTACACCAAGCTTTCATAATTGGAGTCAGTAATTCTAAAAAGCCATGCGCCTTTTTCTTGTCGGCATCGTTTGCTCCATGCTCTGATTCATCATGCATAAGTGCTGTGGTGTAACAAAGAGCACGCATGCCTTCGACGATACTTCTTTGTCTGAGTAACATCCGTTTGACATCGGGGTGGTTTACGATAGCAATACGAGCGGGATTTTTAGCATCTTTTTTGGCGGCAATATCTACGCCTTGTATACGTTCTTTGGCATAATATTCTGCATTTAAAAAGGCAACGGAAGCTTGGCCTAAACCTTGTAGACCCACGCCAATGCGCGCCTCATTCATCATTAAAAACATGTAATTTATACCTTGGTTTTCTTTTCCAATTAAGTAGCCTTGGCAATTATCATTATCTCCAAAACCCATGAGGCAGGTTGAATTTCCATGAATTCCCATTTTTTCTTCTAGGGAAATACAGTAAAGATCATTTTTATCTAGTATTTTTCCAGATGTTTTATCTATGCGATACTTAGGAACTACAAATAAACTCACACCTTCAATTCCTGCGGGCGCTCCTTCAATACGCGCAAGAACTAAATGGAGAATATTTTCTGTGAAATCGTTTTCACCACCTGAAATCCATTGTTTCACGCCTTTAATAAGAAAAGAACCATCTTTCGCGCGTTTTGCTGTGGAGCGCAAATCACCCACGGCACTTCCGGCAGAGGGTTCTGTTAAACACATAGTTCCTGTCCATGATCCCGAAGCAATTTTAGGGATACAGGTTTCTCGCATCCAATCTTCGCCAAAGTGTTGAATGACGTGCGATGCTGATTTTGTCAGCCCCGGATACATGGTAAAGGCTTGATTGGCGCTCGAAAATATTTCCATAAACACAGAGGCAATCACGCCTGGGGCTTGAATACCTCCCGCTTCTTCGGAGTCGGCAAGAGTGAGAAAACCATTTTCCACAAATTGTTTATAAGCTTCTTTTGTGCCAGGAGGTGTTGTTACGGCTTTCGTTTCTTTATTGTGAGTGCAGCCCACACGATCGCCCACTTTATTTAGGGGACCTAAATGTTGATTACAGAGTGAGATTGCAGAAGTGAGCATTTCTCCAACAGAATCAATGGAGTGCTCAGAATAATAGGGAAGATCAAATAATTTTTGAATTTTTAAATATTCAAATAATACAAATTCAATTTCTCTTCTGTCAATCATAAAAGCGCTAGATGCTGCTGCCATTCTTAAGTTCTCCTAGCTGTTACTTTAAATTTTTGCAAAATAAGACTCTTTTAAAAATCCTCTAATCAGGGTCTTTTTCTGTTGCAAACCATTTATCGTCCGAATCACCCAAAATTATGGAAGCAAATTGAGATGAATACTCTGTATCTGCTTTAAGAGTGGCAAAGTCAGAGTCTGATCGCGCAAGTTCAATTAGATTTTTATCTTCAATAAGAGCAAGTTTCAAGTTTTGCAGAGCTTCACTTTTTTTACCGAGTAAAGCAAGCATACAGGCTTTGTTATAAATGTATATGGCTGTTTTAGGATGAATTTTTAATGCAGATTCAAAGTCATTTAAAGCTTTTACATAACTATTATTTTTATAAAATGTAATTGCTCTTTCTGCGTAAAGGTCATCTTTAGTGTTGTCTAATGCAATAGCTTTGCTGTACATTTCAATAGAGTCATCGTATTTTTTATTATTTCTAAAAATTTCACCATAAATAGAATAGGATAATAAATAATCAGGTTCTTCCTTCATTAAATATTTTAATGAGCTTTCCAAAATATAAAGTGAATTTAATTTTTTATATTCTGTTACTAAGGAAGCATAAAACTGTTTATTATCAAATCCTGTTTGAGCTGTATACACCGCCGCAAGAGCAGCATCTTCTTTATTTTTATTTTTAAAGTTTGCCATGGAAATATGAGCATAAACTAAAGATTTTGCAGAATGTGTAATATATTTTCTTTTAGATAAGGTGATAAGTAATTTATTTAAATTTTCTAAGGCGGGTTTAAATTTGTTTTGATAACTATATTGCATAACAGCGAGTTGTAACCTTGCTTCTATATCGTTACCTAAAGCAATTGCTTTTTCAAAAGCCATTGTGGCTTCAGAATAATTTTTAGTATTTGCATATGCTAACGCTGCTTTGTGCCAAAGCCATCTATCGGGGTGCTTTTTAGCAAATTCTTTTAAAGATTTTCCTATAGATTCTGCTGTATTTATTTTTAATAACGCTGTGGTTGCGGATTGAGAAATATCGTCTGTGGTGGCGCCATTGCGGAGGGCTAATTCAACATTATCTAAGGATTCTTGAGGTGATTTATCAGAAAGAATACGGGCTTTTTCAATATACGTATCAAGATGATTTGGATATTTATTAAAAATCTCCGCATATAAATCTTCTGCTGCTTTAGATTGTCCCGAATAATAAAGGACTTCTGCTTTTGCAAAGTTACACTTCGGACGTTCGGGAGCAATTGCATAAGCTTCGTTAATTAATTCAATGCTTTTTTGTAATTCATAGGGATGTCTGTTCCCTTGGGCAACTTGAACTTGAATTAATTTTGCAATTTCAATATAGGAATCAATGTTATTTGGATTTTGTCTTATACTTTCTATTAATAATTTTTCCGCTTTATCTTGTTCGCCAGGCAACGCATTCACGATAATTTCGCGTGCTTCCTTGTAAAGTTTTAAAGAAGAATCAAAGCTAAATTTTGTAACTTTATTTTGCTTTGTGTTATCAACATTCCCTGCTTCACTCCCAAATGCATAATGCGGTAGGGTAAGTGAGCCCATTAATGTGATATAAATTAATCTTGTATATCTCAAAAAATGATCCTTCCTCAACACGATCACTGTGTTGCGAAGCTGACAATAACTTTGCCGTTTATCGGTGGTTTTTTGAATTAGTTGAATTTCAATGTATTTTTAAAATAAATAATTGTTATTATTTGGTTTTTTTATTTTAATTTGGCACTTGATAGGCTATACATTGTGGCTTATGCCCAATTGATTCTTTTAAGTTCAATAGGACATGATTGAAATTTAGAAAGTAGGTTCTATGCGCACTTTGTTGTTTTATTTAGGATATCTTTATTATCTTGTGTTGGTAAAAACCACAAAAATAAAATTAATTGGATTTGATCAAGTTCAAAATACTTGGAAAAGTGGTAGAAATGTTGTGTTTTGCTGCCCACACAATGCCATTCTTGCCTGCTTTGTGGGCGTGGATTCCGCAGATCGTCCCAATGTTGTCCTCATTTCAAGCTTAAGTAGTGATGGGGAATTGGTGGCTAAGTTATTGATAAAAAGACGCTTTGAAATGATCCGCGGATCTTCCAGCCGTGGTGGCAGAAAGGCCTTACTCGAATTGCAACAGGCGGGCAAGCTAGGTAAAAGTTTAGGCCTCGCCTTTGACGGCCCTAAAGGCCCCCCCTTTGTCCCCAAAAGAGGAATTATAGGCTGTGCCCGCGCCGTGGAAGGCCCTCTGTATTTTATTCACGCCCATGTTTTAAAAGGAAGAATATTTGGCTTTCCAAAAGGAATTCGCGTTAATTCTTGGGATAGATTTTTAATTCCGTTACCTTTTTCAGAAATTACCGTCCACTTTGAAAAAATTCCCGAAAAAGAAGAGATAAATATTTTAGATGACTCACAATATGAAGAATATGTCTTAAAAGATGTGGAAAAAAGAGCCACTGATGTTTATAGTGGGATTTATATTAATTGAGGCTAGATTGTTAATTGAATTAACTGGCCATTATTTATATGTTTTTCAAACGCTTCTAAAAGTATTATATTAAGCTATTTGTTTTCATTCATATCTGCAAATAACATTCACTCCCTTTTTAAATAATGGAATAAAAATTTATAAAATAAATTTTTATTCCAATTTATTAAAATTTTAAGTTGTGTTTAGTCAAAAAATTATATTAATTAGGTTTATTATTTTTTAATAACAAAGATTTTTTATGCTCAAAAAAATAAAATTAAAAAACCATAACCAAAATTATTTCAATAATAGACAGTTTAATAAATAATTGACTTCTAAAAACAAATATTTTAATACACAGATACAAATTTCTGTAACTAAACAAATATATTCTTAAAGGAGATATATATGAAAAAACTTGCTTATGCATCTTTAGTTTTATTTTCTACATCTGCTTTTGCTCATAATTTACCAGCAAATACAACTTGGCAAAGTGATTATGTTGTTGGAAAAGGTACCTATAGTCTTCAAGTTACTTCAAAAGTAAACGTTTCTATTACAGAAAATCTTAATGGATGCTTTTTTAATTACTTAGGGCGTGTTGAAGGTTGTACATTAATGGCGACAACTTCAACAAAAGGAAGATTGGTTGTTAAACCAGTGGCAACAGATCATATGACAACACTTTATTTCTTAGAAAATAGCAATTATGAAGTTGTGCATAATTTAGGCGAAGAAGCAAATGGATATATTCGTTTGCTTAGAATAGATCAAAATGGTCAGGTTGAAGATTCTGTGAGACTATTTAAAAAATAATTTTAATTTTTATTAGTTGATAAATTTTATTTTAAAAAAAATATGATAATTAATTGAATTAAAGTCCAATAGAAATTTGAATAAAATTCTTATTGGGCTTATAACTATTTTTATGAGTAAATATTTTTAATTATGTTAATGTGAAATTAAATTACCAAAGAGTACTGCTCTATTGACAGTATTTTTTAAATCGAGACATTTATTACCAATCCCTCAGATTTCAAAAGCATATAAAGCCAGTAGAAACGGCAATATCGTTGCCGTGTAAAAAACGAGCTCTTCCCAATATAAGGCCATTCGAGCTCGCAACTGCTACCAGAATTCATATCTAAAATTGTCTATGATAATAAAGAAAACCTTAGAAGTATTCAAATATAAGTAAAGTTCGAAATATAATTAGAGTGCGAATTTTTTAACATTTTCCTCTTAAAAAAATCATAGGTAGAAGGAAATTTGGAAAAAGAAAATGACTACTTTTCTTGTCATTGCATATCTTTCTTGTATGATGAGAGGGTCAAAAGACTTAAAAAAGACTCGGAGTTTAGGGATTTTTCCAAAGTGGCTGACACAGACAATAAATAATTTTGGCGGTTCATCTAAATTCTAGGGGGATTAAATGAGCAAGGGATGTGCTGGAATTAAAATATTAGAAAATGGAATTCATTGGAGAAAAGAGCTTCTTTCGGGGACGCCTGTGCAAGGCATTGCCACTAAACATAGAGCCCCTGCCCAGGTTGTAAGTAGGGCAATTTGGCTTGCTCGTATTCCAGAGGAACTAAAAGCAGTCATCAGAGAAAATCCTGAAGTGTTTACAAGAGGAATTTTAATCAATGGTTTTGCTTCAAAACGGAGTGCGTGTGAAAAAAATTATTTTAAACTCCTCCGCTCTGAAGTCCTCAGGATGGCAAAGGAAGGCTTAGGGAGCAAACCTAAATTGCCCAAAAAAGAACGGCAACTGAAAAAGAAGAAGCTGAATAAAAAGGCCATCGTAGAGAATGAAGCTCCCTGTGCTGTGAGCGTTACGACAAATGCAATTGAAGCCATGACAGCAGAAAAACAAATTAAAGAAGCTCTTGGGTTTCACTGTCGTGTCGCATTTAATGAAGCTGGGGAAAGCCAAGTAACGATTAACTTAAAGAATAAAAATGATTTAGAAAAATTTATCGATATGGTTACAGCAAATTTATTTTGATTTTAAGGATGAAAGATAAGAAATAATGACAATAAACCCTAATGATATTGAATCTGAATTAAGTTACGTATATTTACATGCTGTAGCATCATTAGCAGGCTTTACCTGTTCTCTTCCCACTCGATTAGAAGATAATCTTGGAATTGATGTCACAATTAGAAATAGTGATAAACTTGCTCCCGATTCTAAATTATATGATTTTTCTGTTGATATTCAACTTAAAGCAACAATTAAAAAGATTGAAATAATTAATGATAAAATTGCTTATAGTTTTCGTGGTATTAAACAATACGATAAATTAAGATCTGTATTTACAGGCAATCCAAAAATTGTAATATTATTGCTGCTTCCTGAAAATAAAGAAGAGTGGCTTCACATTACAAAAGAACAACTTATATTAAAAAATGCTGCTTATTGGGTAAGCCTATATAGTGCTCCTGAAAGCGAAAATGCAACGAGTCAAACAATATATATACCAACAAATAATCTTCTAACAGTCCAAAGCTTAAAAGAATTGATGATCAAACTTTCAATAGAGGAAAATATCAAATATGAACAACTATGATCAAATCAGTGGTATTTATCCAAAAGATATTATTGCATATATTAAACAACACGGTTGGAAACTTGAAAATAAGCTTCAAACCCGTAGCATAGAACTTTATAATAATAGCAATTTTAAAAATAGACAATTACAAATTCCTACAAGTACGGGTCTTGATGATTATTCACAGCTACTAGTTCAACTTGCTGAAAAATTATCTTCCATTGAAAATAGATCTTATGAACAAATTATAAATGATTGGCGTTCGGCTGATTCTGATATTATCCGTATTAAACTTAAAACGAAAGATGAATACCAGATCCCTTTTTCAAGAGCACTTCAAACAATGGAATCAACTAAAAAGGCCATTATTGCCTCTGCATGCAGTATTTTATCTCCACAAAAACATCATGCTAAACTTCGAAGGACTGAAGCAAATGAACTAATGGACGCTTGCAAAATGGAGCAAACAGAAAAAGGAAGTTTTATTATCAAACTTTCATGTCCTATTTATGCTGTAAATTATGATGTACAAATAGCAGGTTCTGTAAAAGAAATTCCCTTTGTTCGCATGGCGACAATTGGCTTTATGAAATCATTAAGAGATATCAAAGAGCTTGCTTCCAATGCTAATGATGAAAATGAAATTCCAGTTTCATTAAGCTCAAACTTTTGTAGTGCTATTCGAAATATTTTGGAAGATGAAGTTGAATTTTCAGCATTTTGGGCACTTAATTTAGAACAAACAGATAAGAGCGTTTTAAAATCTATTATTCTAAAGCCAGATCTTATACCTCAAATTGAACGTCTTGAGGCAAGGCTGCGTCCTACCCCACCATCTCAAAACCATGCTATATATGGGACAGTTGAGAATTTGGATGGACAAATAGGTGATGATAATAAAAGATCAGGAGATGTAACAATCAAGTTTATTCATGATGATGAAATTCTATTTGCAAAAGTAATATTGAATTCTGAGCAACATGAAATTGCCATTGAAGCTTATAGAACTGGTGCATATATTAAAGTAACTGGTTTTTTAAAAAGAGGAATCCGTAGCAATAGAATTGAAAAGGTAGAACATTTTGACCTAGCAGAAAAATTAAAATAAAGATTATATCTCAGGCGACTAGAAGTTGAGATTCTTTGAATTCCTGAAAATTTAACTGCATTAATGAAATAAGCTCATCTCTAGTTTCCTTATCAAAATTTGTTTTATGCAAGCTATTTTTAATTGCCTCTTTAAATAAAAAAAAAATTCATGTGATACTTTGAGTTTAAACATTTTTTCTTCACATATTTCCAATATCTTTCAATTATATTCAAATTTGGAGAGTACGGAGGAAGAAATATAAATTCAATTCCAAGTCGTGATGCACGATTCCTAACAAGTTTACAATGCTGGTACCTTGCGTTATCCAAAACAATACTTATCTTTTCTGAACCACATTGATATCTTATTTTGTGCAATATTTTGCAAACAGATTCTGCATTAATCGTAATCTCATTTTCTATTGTTATTAATTTATTAGAAATAGGATCAAATGCCCCTAAGACGTTAAAGCGCTCTCGACCTCTTCCTGTCTTGATAAACATCCGATCAAATGCCCATAAATATCCTTGGAATGCTCAATAAAATGCCCATAAATATCCTTGGAATGCTCAATAAAATGCCCATAAATATCCTTGGAATGCTCAATATACAAAATGTGCTGCATCCATAAAAAATAATTTTCGTTTCCCACTTCTTGATTCATCTATTATTGGCTCTAGTATTTTTTTTTAAATATATCTTGTTGAATAATATCCGCTTTTCCTGGAATTACTGCGGTCTTTCTATAAGCCATTCCAAGTGATTTCATAAATACTTTAATTTGAGTGTTACTTCGTTTCACACCTGTAAGTTCTTCTATGCGTTTACCGGCTTCTTTTGAAGTTTGCGGAGGATTTTTGCGAAATTCTTCTTCAATCATTTCTCGAAAATTGTAAAGTTCACTTTTTCTTTTTAAAATTTTTTTTTCAAGTAAACCTTCAATTCCGTTCTTCCTAAATTTATGAAAATAAGAACAAATTGTATTTTCACAAGAACCTAATATTTTTGAAATTTCTTTAATTGGTATGCTATGTGCGTGCAAAATGAGCGCTTCTGCTTTTTTCTGAACTAATGGTCTAGGATCTGTAAATCGAACTTTTTTAAGTAAATCAACAACGCCTCAGCAAAGTAAACAGAAACAGTCATTACGCCCTCCATCAATCGGAAGGGCTATATACGGCTTCTTTTGATTTTTGTCAAAAAATTAATAAATTCTCACTTCTACTGCTGCGGAAGTATATATTATATATTATATATTATATATTATAGTATTGTACTCGTAGCAAAATTTAGCCCTTCGAATTTTGTAAGCTTTGTGGGTAAAGAAAAGGGTGCTTTGACGTCTTACAGTTAAACATCATGAGCCAAGTCATTACGACAAAATAGCAGGGATAAAAAAATGTTAAATGATTTAGAAAAATATATAAAACTGTATCGTTTTTATGGAATGCTTGCAAATATAGGAGATATCAATACAAATAAGGATTTGTTAAAGGCAGCTAACACGTTTTTAGAATGGGAAATTTCAGAAAGAAGTGAGCGAAAATTAAATTCTGCAATAAAAAGTACAAAATTAAAAAAATATGGAAGTTTTGACCTTCTTCAAGACTTTGATTGGAATTGGCCTAAAAAAATTGATAAAGAAACAATTCTTGAACTTTGCAATTTAAAATTTATTAAAGAACATACAAATATTGTTTTAATTGGTAGTAGCGGTGTTGGAAAAACAACTATTGCAAAAAATATTGTACATTTAGCCGCTTGCTCGGGTTATAGTTCCGTTTTTGTCGAAGCCGCTGACATGCTAGAAGATTTATTATCAGAAGAATTAAGGGGGGCAATTCGATTAAAATTGGAAAAATATTCTAAACCTGATTTACTTGCCATTGATGAAGTGGGTTATCTTTCTTACAAGGAAAAAGAAGAGCGCTTAAAATCACTTAAAAAGTAAGAAAGAAGTTTCTTACTTTTTAAGTGAAGCGATTTGCATTGGCAAAAAAACGCGCTTTGATTGTCAGATTTCTGCGGTTTTACATTGTTGCCAACACTCCGGATAACTCAACTTATCCGGACTATCAAGGGGGGGGGGAAGAGATCACAAACAAAGAGAATTTGAGTTTGTAAATTGTTTGACTGTGCTCCCTTCCCTAGGATTTCTTTAGTTTCTACAGGTAAATATTACAACATTGAAATTAACTTAGTTAATAACTGATTAAATTTGGAATTTCTTTTTTAATAAAAGAATGCATTTTATTCTCCTTGATCATCGTATCAATTGCAGATAAAGGTTATGATTCAGATCCACTCAGGGAACAATTGCGAAGTTTAAATATCAATCCTGTGATTCCAAGAAAGTCCAATAGCACCAAGACAAACTATGAATTTGATGCACATCTTTACAAAATTCGTCATCGTGTAGAAAATCTCTTTGCAAGACTTAAACATTTTCGAAGTATTGCGACGCGCTATGAAAAAATGGTTCGTAACTTTAGAGCCATGCTCTTTTTAGCGTGCACATTTATTTGGGTTAAACTCAAATGAGGACACGCCCTAATATTAGATTCCATAGTTAAATTATCAATCAAAATTATATTTAATAGTTTTAAAATCCATATCATCTATTTTATGTTAAATAAAATTTTACATTCTAAAAATTTATGTTATCAAAAATTGTTTTTAACAAAATGATTCGTGTTATTTTCAAATTAATAAAAAAACATAATAATATCATAAAATAAGTATAAATCGCATTCTATTTGATAAATTTTAGGAAAGACTTCAATGAAACATGGCCCAGGAAATCAAAAACTTATAAGAAAATTTTTAATTATTACATCACTTTTGCCAAGTATTACGGCTTACCCCATGTTTAGTTGTTTTGGTTTAAAAAGTAAAAAAATAGCAGAGAAAAATATCTCAATAAGTAAAGAAAATTTGAGCAAAATTCAAGAAATCCTTAAAAATTCAATACATTCTAGTGAAATTTCATTAGAAATCTCATCCAATGAAAACAATACAATCACAAAAACACCAGTAATTATTAAAGATAGTGTTGAATTTAAAATTTATATTGATGCTATTAATAAACTCAGAGAAATATATTTCGAGCAATTAGAAACTAATAAAACAAATGATTTGAAAAAAATAGATCAAATCTATGAAAATCAAAATACAATTTTAGAAGCCAAGCATTCTAAAAATTACAGTGGATACAAAATTATAAAAGAATTAAAAACTGAAATTGAAAAAAATAAAATTATTATTGATAGAAAAATTGAAAATGAAGTATCAAATGAAGAAAAATTAAAAGAAGATATTTTAAATGAAAACTCTCAAATATTGAAAGCAATTGAGAATATTAATTCTATAAAAAATCAAAATAATTTTCCATTTAAAAGCAAAACAGCACTTAAAAACAATTTAAAAGATAAAATTAATTTCGTATTTTTAAAAGATATATTAGATACATTATCTAATGATATTATTGATGATCAAATAAATACAGAAGAAGCTCAAAAAGAGAAGCTAGTTGCAGCTATTGATAATCTTAATTTTATTATAGAAAATAATAAAACGAAAATTAAAAAAATTAAGCAAAACTTAGATACACTTGAATCCTCAAAAAATGAACTTAATAAATATCACTTAGAAAAAGAATATTATCAAAGTGTTAAATCAAAGGTAAAAATAAATAAATTAATAAACAAAATAAATTCATTTGAAATTAAAAAAATTTATGATTCTATTCAAAAATTAGAAGAAAATCTTCAAAATGAATATTTAAATATCATTAATATAATCCCTAAAAAACCAAATTACAAAGATACCAAAGAATATCAGGATAATATTAAATTTATAGAAAATGAACTTATTAGAAAAAAACACAACTTATTATTCGATCAAAATCATAGTAATAATTTAAATTCATTAAAAACAAAAGTAATAAATGCAGCAAAAAAAGATAATTTAGATGCTAAAGTTTTTTCGTATGCGACATATGAAAGTAAAAAAGAAGCGGATAAGAAAATTCAATTTTATTCTATTAGTGGCGAATTTGAATTCAGTAAAAATTATAATAAAAAAAATGAACTGTATTTTGTAAACCTAAAAAATCCGAAAAATAGAAAACTTTCTTATTTTGAGCCTAAAGATCCTGAAAAACTTAGAAGCTATGAAACAAAGTTAGCTAACTTACAAAAAAATATTATTGAAATAAAAGCGGAAATAAAAGGTTTTGAAGATAACCAAAATACTCAAAATAGACAAATCAGAATAGATAATGCAAAAAAAAGACTTGAAATAAAAGAAAAAGAATATAGTGAACTTAATATGATTCACCAAAATTCAATCGATCATGAAATTGAAAGAGCTTACATAAACACAAAAGGAGAAAAAGAAATTGGCAACTCGCCACGATCTTCCGATGCTGAAGCTAAAATTCTTGAAGAACTTCTCAACTTAACCATTCCTAACCCAGAGGATATAACTTATTTGATTAACGAGCGTTTTTTTATAACAAAAAATGACCCAGATAGAAGATCAACAACTCAAAGAGCAAAATATTTTTTTGATTTAGATAATTTTAAATCTTTAAACTATTATAATTTAAATCAAGATATAGAAGGCACCCTAAACATTTATACATCACTTGATACATGTGCTTCTTGTAAAAATGCATATTCCTTGTTTAAAATTTTAAGACCTAAAATTGATTTAAATATTTATACATTAAATAAAGATCTACAGACTTTTATTTACAAAAATGATTTTAATGCCAATAATTAAGAAAATACATGGATAATAAAATGCATAAAAAAAATATAATAGTTAGTTCCATAATTACATTAATTACAATATCATGTGCGAAAGATAATCATAAAAATGATATAAAAACTTATGACATTATTTCAAACAAATTTTCTAGTATTTCTGCTTGTTCCGAATTTGAAAATGCGCAAGTATCATTCGACGAAAAACTAACCGATCTAGAATACTATAAATATTATAAATATTTTAAAAATATAAATTCAGAAGAAGATTCTTCAATGTATGATAAGTTTAATATGATTTATGAAATGTTAAATCACTTAGAACTCATTGTTAATAAATATCAATCATTAAAAAATAATAAATTTTATCTTGAATCTAAAAAATCATTTGAAAATGAATTCGAATCTTTAAAAAATAAAATTCAAATTGAGGCATATGAAACTTCAAAAAAATTTAAAGATTCATTTCAAAAATTAAGACTTTTACCAGAAGAAAAGCCAATTCTAAATTCATTAGATCTGATAAATAAAAATATCGATGTCTTTAATAAAATAACACAAAAAAAATATTCAATAAGCATAAATTGTAGTAGATGGTATTTTATCTGACAATCTCCCTGTTTAAAAAGACTCCCAAAAATGAAATTGTCTGTCAGTTAAAATTCAATCCAATATCTTTTTCCTTCCATTTTGGTATTCCGTCAAGGAAAGTTTGCATTGGCGTTCTTCCACAACACATTTTACCTTGGTGCGTACGATTTAAATTATATTCTTCTAACCAATTATCAAGATCTATTTGCAATTCCTCCATGCTATTATAAATCTTTTTTCTAAAAGCTATTTGATAAAATTCATTTAAAATTGTTTTATGGAAACGTTCGCATATTCCATTTGTTTGGGGATGCCTTGCTTTTGTTTTTGTATGATCAATGTCATTGATGGCAAGGAATAATTCATAATCATGCGTTTCTTTATTGCCGCAATATTCAGTACCTCTATCTGTTAACATTCTTAATACAGGCACATTATAACTATCAAATAAAGGTAATACCCTATCATTTAAAACATCAGCAGCTGTAATAGGAGTTTTAGTATTATAAAGTTTTGCTACAGCCACTTTGGAATAGGTATCAACAACTGTTTGCTGGTAAATCCTACCTACACCTTTTAAGGTGCCAACATAAAATGTATCTTGGGATACAAGGTAACCTGGATGTGCTGTTTCAATTTCTCCACAAGCTTCATCATCAAATTTTTTTCGCTCTAAAGCCACAATCTGGGCTTCGGTAAACACAATTCCTGCTTCTGCTGATTTAGCTTCTAATGCTTTTAATCTCTTTTGAAACACTTCTAATCCGTGTCGTTGCCAAATTCCACGTACACCAGCTGAAGATATAAAAATTCCATTCTTACGAAGTTCATTGCTGGCTCTAAGTTGGCCATAAGCAGGAAAATCAAATGCCATTTGCACGACACTTATTTCAGTAGCATCATCAATTCTATTCTTTAAATTGGGTTTGCGTCTTGATTTATCATGAAGTGCAATTTCTCCACCTTCATCTACGAGATCACGATATCTATAAAAAGTATCTCTTGAATAACCGAGCATCTTGCATGCTTGTGATACATTCTTTAGCTCTTGAGCTAAATTTAATAGACCAAGTTTATTTCGTATAACTTTTGTGTTACTCTGCATATAAGTTACCCTTAATGATTTGCTCTTTGAGCTATTTGTTTTGAAACTTGAAATTCTTCAAAACAGGGTAACCTATTTTTTTACGATTGTCAGATGGAATCCAAACTAATACACATAAATTCACTTTCACTTTCAGAACTTGATAATTTAAATGATTTTAAAATTTTTCTTGATGATCAAAGTGAAAGTTTTTATCATTCTACAATAGGTGGAGATCCGTACTTTAATATCTCTAAACCATCTATCGGTTTATCTCACGCTTATTTAATTAAAAACATTATTGATTACTTTAGTAAAAGTGAAAATAATAACGAACTTATTACATCAAACGAAACATTAGATGAAATAGTTAAAATTCATATATATTCTAACCTCACACAATTATCGCTTGATATTATTGATAGTGTGGAAAAAAGTGCAAATGTTGTAAATCTTCTAAAAAGCAATGAATTTCAAAATTTAAATTCATTCAAAACTTTAACAAAATTATCTCAAATAATAGGCTCAACTCTAAATATAGTAAATGTTATTTTTGATGGCACAGAACTTCTCTATGCTAAGACAAATGCCGAAACCGCAAAATATGGAACGCAGCTAGCTCTTGATGGCACTTCACTTGGTTTTATGACAGCTGGTTTTGCGCTTGAAAAAACAGCAGGAAGTATTGCTATTGCAGAAACAGCAGGTATTTTCTTAAGCGGATTAGGAGAAATATTTGGGGGGCTTTCCGTTGGTATAAGTTTTTACGCCGAACTTGTAGGTAGTAAAATTGATAAAGCATTAAAATATGCTAGTTATTTTCTTGACTATGAAAATAACCATTACAAAATTATAAATTCAGAAACATTTTATCCAGATACAAATAATACGGTTGTTTCGTTAGCTCAAAAAGATTTTATTAAAAATAATGATAAAATTGAAAGTAAACATTTAGACATAGTTATTAAAGAAATCGATTTTACGAAAAATAATGAATATAAAATCACATTTGGAGATCATTTAACATATCCGATAACAAGGCATGAAAATGGAAAATATTATTATCATTCATTTGCGCCAAATCCTGAGTTTATTAAAAATACAGAGGAAAGAGTAAAAATAAGAGAAGCTCTACAGATCAAAAGTGAATACACATTTCCAATAAATCAAATGAAAAGATTAATTTTACCAAATCAAGCTCAAAATTTAATTTTGTACCAGTTTACGCCTGTACCTTTTAATATAGACAGAAATGATGGTGAATTTTCAGCAGTTGATAAAATTCAAAATAATGCAAAATTTATTTTCCGCTATACTTTCATGCATGGATTAGGAGATCAGGCAGTAGGGAAGCTGTCTTTTCATCCAAATGAGACAAATATTAGTATTAAATTAAATTCAAAAAATAAAGATATTCATTTTATAACTCCAGAGATACAAGAAAGTTCAAAAAATAAAATAAATTATATATTTGATGTTCTACCAGATGAAAGCAAAAATAAAAACTCCTATCATTTATTTTTATCGCAATGGGCTAAGTACCAAGTTAATCCTTTGGAAACAAATTCATGGCATTTTCATTTTGACAATAAATTTGATTCGATTGAATTTAATAATAACACTTTAAACATTATTTATTTTGAAAGTAATCAAAGAAAAAATCATTCTATATTATTTCAAAACAAAATGCCCGAAAAAATATATATCCACGACAAAACAGGAATTACTTATTTAGCTTATCACAACTTCATTCGTATAGAAATAACTCCTGTATTTATAAACCGTGAACTGAATGCAGAAAATTTCAGAAATATTGACGAAATAAAAGATTTATTAAATAAATATAATAATATAGAAAATTTATTAAACATCAATAATGAAAATATAAAAATTGTTAATTACAAGAAAACACCTACAAGTAACAAAGAAACTATTTTCTACAATGTCTCTAATGATATGACTTTATATACGGGAATAGATAGCAGTGATTTAATGATATTAGGAAAAATAGGAAATGACTATATATATTCAAATAAAGATAAAAGTAAATTATATTTAAATAATAATGAAATACTAAAAAAAACAAAAAAAGATATTATTGTTGATAATAAAAAATTATTTATAAAATTTACTGAAACTGATGCAGAGATGAACTACTATTATGATGAATTTTCTAATTTAAATTTAGAAATTTTTTGCATAGAAAACTCATATGGCTGCATAGAAAACACCAATTTTATTAATACGAATAAAGAATTTTTAAAAAACATCTCCGTTATTCGAATCTTATCCCGAGATAAACAAAAAACAGATTCGTTTTATTTAATTAAAAATAAAGAATTTATTGTTAAAAATGACAAAAATGCAAAAATAATTCAACAATTTTATGATAAAAATTTAAATTCAAATTATTATTTTATTTCAGGCGCAAAATTTTACATTATAAAAGTAGATTCAAACAAAACAACAACATATAAAACATTTAACTTCCCTGATATTGAAAAAGAATTTATAAATGAAAACAATTTTATATTTTCAAATCAAGAATATATTTATGAATTCACAAAAGAATTTAAATCATCTATTATTGGAATTAAAGAAGGATTTTTATCTAAAAATATTGATAGAAATTTAAAATCAGTTTTAAATTCCATTCAAACAGAAAATAATAAAATTTCGATATTAATAAATGATTTAGAATTTGCTGAATTTAATAAAATAAATCAAGAAATTTATATACAAAATATAAATAGACACGCAATTGGCGAATCTCACATTCATAATAATAGATATTATTTTTATAACGATAAATTAAATAAATATTCTTATATAGATAAAAAATATATTAATCCAAATAATTTTACAATTATAGAAGAGAATAATAAAATTAAATTTAAGTACGACCAACAAGAAATTTGGAATGATGTTGAAAAAATTGAAGAAAATATTATGATTAAAAACATGAATTCAAACAAAAAAATGGCTTTATTCTTAAGACATTTTAATGAAAATAATTCAAATAATAAAGAAACATGCTCAGAAATTTCAAATTCTGTCCATAATTTAAAAAAAACATTATGCGATTTTGGACATTTTTTAAATAACAAAAGAACAAAACTAATCAATGCTTATAGCAATGTAAATGCGACAACTTTATTCTTAACACAAGATCAATCTTCTCTAAAACAACTTGACTCTAGAACAAATAAAATCTCTAATGAAAATACAGAATATGAATACTGGGGAGTAGCTGATTGGCTTGGAAAAAATGCTCCTTATACATCGGAAAAGAAATTATTTGCTTTTGGAGAATCAACAAATCCTTTTATAGAACAAGAAAATATACACTCTGCCCACTTTTTTAGTGACATTCGTTTTGTAGATATAAAAGGTAACATTTTGAAACCAAATTCTTTAGATGATCAATCCAGTGCAAAAAATTATATTATTGAAAATAAATTAAATGAAAAATATGCTTTGTCCGTTATTGGTGCTTTTATTTTAGAAGACAATCATAGCAAATACATTTATTTCTTAAAAAATGACTTCACATATGACATTTTAAATACTCATTATCAGCTTTTAAAATCGGATTACATGAACAACTTATTTTTAAATATACCTGAAAGTCATTTAAAAAATGTAGATTACATTATCAAACTAAAAGAGAATATCATTCTATTTGTTAAAAATCCTCTTACTAAAAATTATGAAAGTTATTACATTGTCCCTGTAAATTATTTGTTTCAAAAGAGCTATATCTCTGAAATCTCTTATGTAAATTTAGAAAGTTGAGAAAAGAAATTGCAGGTAGTAAGATAGATTTTGATGAGTTGGCTCTGCCAGTCCATTAGTAGCTCCTTTGTTACTTTTTTTTTCGCAAAAATTATTTAACAAATTGGAGTTATTTATTCAATTTTCAAAGACACTTTCTCAACTATTAATTAACAAAGGTAAACCCCCAGCTTTGCTGTGGGACTCCCAAATTTTGACTTTTACTGCATTCAAATAGAAATCTCCAAAGTAAACCGCTCAAAGTATCACTATGGAGAAAGCTTTATTGAAACTAGTTTAAGTTATACAAAATGGGATTGCAAATATCATTTTGTATTTATTCCAAAATGGAGGAAGAAAAAAATTTATGGAGATTTGCGAAAGAATATAGGAGAGATATTTTAAAATCTTGCAATTCCACCAAAATATTCTGTTTCAGATATCGTGGGATTTATGAAAGGGAAAAGTGCTATTTCAATTGCAAGAAATTTTTCAAATCGAAAAAGAAATTTTGTTGGTGAAAACTTTTGGGCATGTGGATATTTTGTTTCTACAGTTGGAAAAGATGAAAAAATTGTTCGTGATTATATTAAGAATCAAGAGAAAGAAGATATTCGGTGAGTTTCCGACAAGTTAGTTTGAAGAAGTTCAATTCAACAATGTAGAATCCATATTGCTGGATATGCCAGAGCTATTTTTAAAGTTCCAAGGAAGCCAATTTTCAGGATTCTTCATAATAGTTTTGCTGTTATTAAGAAGAGTAGTGAGATATTCAATAGAATTTATTTCATTGACATGAGCTGTGGCTAAAATTGAAGTCATTATAGCGCCGACATCGGCTCCATTTTGATTTTTGAAGAAAAGAGAGTTTCTTCTATAGCGAATTGCAATTTTTAACATTCGCTCGCTCAGGTTGTTTTCAAGTGGCGCATTTTTTATTTCACAGAATGCACACAGTTTTTTGAAATGTCGAATAATATATTTATAAGCTTTAGCCAATACTGAATTTGGCTCGACAAATTTTTCTGTGAGTTCAGACTGGCAAATATGGAGTATTTTTTCCATTAATGGCAAAGAATATTTTTTATGAAAAAGTAATCTTTCTGTAGGATTATGTTTTTTCTTTTTTGATTTCCGATCATTCAGAAAAATATCTCTATATAGGAGAAGAATTTTATCAATTTTTTCAGTATAATATTCTTTTAAGTCATAGAAATTTCTTCTGGCATGAACATTGCACAAAGAAAAATCGGCTTTATTTTCGTCGACATTTTTAGTGTTAGCAGATAAAGCATCAGTCATAATAACAACTTTTTCAGAGTTCGTTCTTTGATTGCAAAAAACAGAAAGTCTATTACCAGCATGTTCTGAGCCAAAGAAATAAAGAACAATTTTTCCTTCAGGAAATAAAGCTGTAATATTTGTTGTTCTTGTAGCTGTCGACATACCATTTGTTTTTTGAGAATTTAAAATAGCGATTTCTTTTTGTTTCTTTAAATCTTTTTTTAAATCAACAACAAGAAAAGGAGAATCATCTGCATGAAGAACTTGAGCTTGATTTGCAGAATAATCTTTTAAAAAATTGTAAAAATGGCGTAACTTTTTAGCAGCGTGTTCCATAAGATCCCATTGCGTGGCATCAGGAATTTTAGCTCCAATTTGAGCAGATAAAAATTCAAAACGATAGGCAGGCATTCCAAACTGATAACGAAATGAAGCTAATGTGGCAACAGCAGAATGATGATATCTTCCAATTTTATTTTGCGGATTTAATTCTTCAGGTAATGCCGCTTTTTCTACATGCTGACAACAGGAGCAACGCAAAGAGGGCATATGAAAAACCTTAACTTTTAATAATGGCATAGCTAATACAAGAGTTTGTTTTTCTGTATATCCCTGATTTAAAGTTTCTTTATTACAGGAAGGGCATTGTTTTATATCTTCGGGAGTTATTAAAACCTTTTTCAGCATTTTTTAAGTCTGAAAGCTTTAATCGACCCGTAGATTTTTTCTTTTTAGTTTGATTATCATTAACATCTTGAGATTCATTTTGATTATTTACAGATTCTTCAATATTTTCATTGAAATCAAAAAGAAAAGATTCGCTCTGAGGACCAAATGTTATTTTTTGAAGTTTAGTACATGCAATTCTTTGTTGTTCAACTTTCTTCTAGAGGTATTGCTTTATCTAAATCACAACCTAGCAGAAGAATTTGTAATTTTTTAATATCCATATCAATACAATCTTCTTCGGTGCTTGGTATTTTAAATTTTCCCTGAGACATTCTTTTTGTTGAAAACCAAAAGCCCTGTCCATCATAAGATAAAATTATTAAACATGTCTTTTGTTTATTTCTAAAAACAAAAATACAACCTGACATGGGATCTTTTTTTAATATATTTCTACAATATGAAGATAAAGAGTCCATTCCTTTTCTAAAATCAATTGATTTTTGAATAAATATAACGTTTACCCCATGAATAAAGTTAATCATGGAATGTTCCTTTATTCTGGCTGAAATATTGTAATTTCATATCCACTTAGGCATTTTTATATTTACAATTATTTTTCTATCCATTTTAGTATCAACTTTATTAGAAAGAGAATCATTTATTATAGATTCAGGAATAACTTTTTTAAAATATGAAATATTGTCATTTTTTTCAATGGAATTATTTTCAATTTCATCTAAATATGATTTGATTTTGTGATAACCGAGTTTTAAATTTTTAGCTATATCAGTGAGTGGATATTCATCTTTAATATGACTTATTAATGACATAAGTTCATCAGGAACTTTTTCATTTCTACTTTGCTTTTTACTTCTCCACAGGTCAAATTCAAATACGATTTCTTCAAGTGATAATTTTGTTTCAGTCATTAAAAAACCTCCTTTGTTTCCCAAAAGAGGTTTTAATTCGGCTCCATTTTTTATTCATGCAAAGTCTTCGGAAGGACATGATATATTCAAAATTTTTTCTAAATCTTCAACATTCATATTGGCAGCTTAAGCGCACATGTTCAAATTTTTAAATTTGGGTTGCGAGAATTTTGTATTAGAGTCTTTAATCTCACTTTTATCTTTTAATTTAGATTTCATCTTAAATCCAATTCAAGAAAATAATATTTCAATTTTGCAAATACCAGAGTTGCATACTGAAAAACTTCATGCCTCTTTTTCTTTAAATACAACAACTTTATTAATACCCGCTTTCTTAAGCATGTCATTAATAAGGATTTCAATGAATACTTTTTGGGGGTAGCCGAGAGTCGTTGCTATTTGAGTTGCAAGTAACACGCTTACTGTAGATTTGCCAAGCTCAACAGCATTGATGAATTGGCGTGTTACCTTCATTCGCTTCGCAAGTTCGGTTTGGGAAATCTTGTCACATGCGCGAATGCTTTTTATGAACTCACCAAAACTTGTATCTTCAATGATGTCTTTGAGACCTTCTCTTGCTGGGATATTTTTATTTTTAGGACTCAATGCGGTGTTACCTCCTGTACTGTGGCGAACCTTGAAGAACTTTTCAGCTTGCCTTGTGATTTCGACTTTTCTTATCACAGCAAAGCTCCTTATTATTGACAATAATTTACATTGACAATAATTTACATTGACAATAAGTTTATCAAAAATAATTATTGAAAATATTAGCGATTTTTTCAATAAAATAAGAACAATATCTATTTCACAACAAAAAATAAATTTGCTAAGTTTAAACGATCACATTTTAGGAGATAGATGCATTTATTAGTTACCTTTGAAAAAGATATTCTATGGAGCATCAATTTTCACCTGGTATTTAATAGATATTTTTTTAGTTTTAATAATTCATAGATAAAATAGCAAAGGAGAAGATAAAATGACTTTATGCAAAGAAACAGAGCCTATAAAAATTGCAGAGCGAGTTAACGATGAATTTCAAGTATTAGCGCCAAAATTAGACTTAGATACTCCATGGTTTGGTTATATTTCTTTTAAAAATAAAAATGAAAATTTTGAATTCCGCATTGGGGTACATGCGGATAAAAATGAAAAAATTATTGACTGGCATCATCCAATTGCAAAATACTATTATCAAAAATTGGAAATTGGTGAGGAAATTGAATTAGAACCGCCTTATCGTAATATTCAAGGTGCCGTAACGGCATATGCCTCAGCAGAGGGGTATTCAGGTTATTTAAAATCTCTTGTTTGGAATGATTTCAAAGGTACAGCAAAAATTATACGTTTGGATGATGGTACCTTTGTAGATATTCATGAAAATCAAAATAATGATAATACAAAAGTTACTTTTTCGAAGCCACAACAGGAAGGCCTTTCCGATCTCATTTCATTATTAACCCCGGAGCAGTATGAGTTAATCACTCAAAAAACTTCAGAACCACTTATAATTCAAGGGCGTGCGGGTTCAGGAAAAACTTCGGTTGCTTTGCACAGAGTGGCTTGGTTATTGAGGGATGAAAATGAAATTCAGGAACATCATAAAAAAACAAAAGTTTTGGTAGTTATGTTTAACAAAGCTTTGCAATGCTTTGTTAGTCAAAGTTTAAAATCTTTGAATTTAGAGGATAAAATTGAAATTAATACTTTTCACACATGGGCAAAATTGGCGCTGGAGAGTGTATTTAAAGGTCAGTTAATTCCTTTAAGCTATTTTGATTTAAAAGAATTATTTGATAAGGCTCAATTTAATGATAATAAAAAATTAGGTCTTATTAAATCTCATGCGGGTATTTCACAATTGATGGAAGCCTTTGTAAAAGCAAAAGCAAAAAAAGTTTGGGAACTTATTGAAAATAAAATTAAGGAATATGATATAGACGGAATTCGACATCAATTTAAAAGAAGCACAACAGCATATGTCCAAGATATTATCGAATTTAGGAAGGATATTAAATATAGAATAGCACAAGAAAAAGACGAATATGAAATAAATAGATTATCTCAAATTGAAATTGTTTTACAAAATATTTATGAGAAATCTATTTTATATAAAGAGGAATTATTTGAGTTATTAAATCATTGGGAATGGTTGATGAAATGTATTCCTAACTTAACAGAAGAAAATGCTAAAAGTGTTGGTTTAAGACAGAAAATTATCCAGACAAAAGATAAAGCAAGTAGTGCAAAAGTTGGAAAATACATTGAGTTTGATGATTATGCATTGCTATTAAGATTAGTTCAATTAAAGCGTGGAGGACTTCCTTATGGTATTCTTGGAGAAGAAATATTTAAATTCGATCATTTGGTTATAGATGAGGCGCAAGATTTTGGAGCAATGCAATTGCTAGTACTTTTGGAGTCTGTAACTTCAAGGACAGGTGTTACAATTGTTGGTGATATTAATCAAAAAATTGCTCCCGAAAAAGACTTTGTAGGATGGGATGAAATTGCAAAATTATTGAATATCGATAATGCTAAAATAACACGTTTAGAAGTAGGGCATCGTTCTACTTTGCCTATTATGTGGCTAGCTGACTCTGTCATTGGATCAAAGCCTATTTTACAAGGAAGATATGGAATTTATCCTAAAATAAAATCTGTTCAATCTAGTAAACAATTGAAAGAAGAAATGATTGATTTTATTATAAAACGGGTAGAGCAATGTCCAAATGCTCATATTTGTATCGTATTCCGCAATAAAAATATAATTAAAAATTATTTAAATGACTTAAAATATTTGTTACGTCATAAGAAAATTGAAGTGAGGGAAGGGGAGAGAGATACTTTTTCTTTTAGAAAAGGAGTGACTATAACAAATATTCATCAAATAAAAGGTCTTGAATTTGATAGTATTATTGTTGGAGATGCTTCTGAAAATCATTGGCCAAATGACTTAGATAGCTGTCGTCTGATGTATGTGGCTATAACAAGAGCTCAGGAAAATTTTTTAGCCCTGCATGAGGGGAGAGCGACTCCGCTGTTTTCTTGTTTAAATGATCCTTATTTTTGGAAACCTGTGGAACGTTTTTTATCACAGAAAGATTTCAAGCCTGTGCAAATAATTCAAGAAGAATGGGATGAAGCTCTTAGCGTAATTGATTTGGAGTTATAATTTTTAATATTATTTTATTAGATAATAAATAAATTATTTATTGCGTATCGGAGCAGTTTTTCACAAAGTCGGCAATACTTTTTGTATTGTAGACATAATATTGCGTAAATTGTTCCATGACATATTCAGAGAGTCCATAATTATTATTGCTATTTATTCCCCAATCATAGGTGTAGCCTCGGCCTGTCCAAGGATAGTGCGGCCAACCATCTTCATTAAAAAATCTTTTGGAAAATTGATAGCCAGGCCATTTGGCAACATTTTTATCGAGTAATTTATTGGCAGGATTTTTATCATCTTTAGTTAGAATTTGATTTAAGGCATTGGCATTTGTAGGCATGGTATTTATGCTATTGCACAATTTATCACCGGTATCTGTTAAAGCCGATGCGCAAGGCCTGAAAACTCCTGCTCCTTTGTAACTATTAAACACTTTGGCATCGCCTTTATAATCTATTTCACCACTGATTTGATTTGTCGGAACTCTCAAAAAAGCAAAGGAATGGACGGAGTCGCTAGGGGCATCAGGGGGAAGTCCTAATAATTCGCTAAAACGGTAACTGAGTTCTTCACTTGTTAACTTATCTTTATTTGGGATTTTTTTACAAACAGTCATCATTTCTTCCACATTTGTAAACCAAACTTCAACTCCGGCAGGCAAGCTTCCACTGGTGTTTTTTACGTAGGTGTATGTTGTATAAATGGCTGCATTAAAGTTTGCCGCTTGAGGACTTTGCGGAAGAGGATACAGTTGGATTTTTGGTAAATTATTCCATTTTTTTAGAAGTTCATCTGTTTTGGCGCTGTATGTATTGTATTTCTGATAATAGGTATCCCATTTGTTTTTATCTTGAGCGGGAGGAGTTTTGGCGCATTTTAACAAGGGAACAGATGCGTTAGCGGTGCTTGTGGCAGATACGATATAAGCCGTACTTGCGAGACGGCAAGTATAGGGGCTTGAGCTTGTTGTGAAAGCATATTCATAATAGGACGGATTTTTATTCACTTCGTAAATAACGGAACAAGTATTTCCGCTTAAGGTTTCTTTCGCTTTTAGTGAAGCCGCATTTTTAATATCACTCACATCATTGGGAGAGCAAGAGGGACTCCGTAAAGTCGCGCTTTGCGAGTTGTTACTTTGAGCTGATGTGTTTAAATTATTGCTTTCATAAGAAAATGCGGGGAGGTTTAGTAAAGAAACAAAGGAAATTGAGACAAGGAAAGTTTGTGATCCCACCGTTTTAATCATAGGCATGACTCCTTTTATTCCCAAGAAAATTAGAACAAAATTTCAAATTTTTGAGAAAATATAAATTGTGTTTAGTTACTTTAAATGAAGCATCTCATATAATTTTTGATAACGCAATTTGATAAAGTTTCTTTTGATAATAGAATTTTTTTGCCGCAATTTAATTTAAAAATTTGCATGAATATTTAAAAAATTAAATTTAATTTTACAAATTTTTGTAAATTATTTTGAAATGATGCCGATTGTAAGGAGGTAAAAAGGGGAGATTTCTAATGATGCAGGTTATGATTACAAATATTGAAGAAGATGAAAATGAAGCGGTATTTTACAAAGCGCAATTGCTTCAAGATGGCAAATTACTTGATGGTGATGTTAAATTTCCAAGAAAACTAAGAGCTGGTGAAGATAAAATTGGGAATGTTTATGAATTAAAAACCCAAAATATTCATTATATGACAAATAAACATGGGCATAAAAGTTTTCGTGCTACCCCAGTAGGTGAACATCCAAATCCTGTAAAAAAATTTATGGACTGCAATCGGGGGCAATACTGCTCTGTGTTACCTTGCAATTGTCTTAGAAAAGCGGGATGAAATTTAAATACAATTGATAAGTAAATAAGATTAAAAACTCTTTTATCATTTCTATTCTTCTAAAATTTCCTTTGCTGGTCTCAAATTCTTTTATACTTCGCCAAATCCCCAAGCATGTGAATTTGACCTAAAATCGATTTCTTAAAATCACTTAACAGCAAACTTTCATTTTCAGAATGGGCATTGGTATAGGGATCTTCAACGCCAACTAAAATAGCAGGAATGCCACCAAATTCATCGGATAAAGGTTGTACAAAGGGGATACTCGCCCCGCAACCAATAAATTGCGCCGTATGAGCGTAACCTTTTTCAAGAGAACGAGCGGCAATTTGATAGACGTCGGCTTTGGGATCGGCGATGGACCACCAATTGCTTCCGGCTTCGGGAGTTACTTTAAGGCGGAATCCGGGAGGGCAGTGTTCTTCAATATGTTTTGTTAATTTATCAGTAACATCTTTGGGGCTCATATTAGGAACAATGCGAATAGACACGCGTGCCCAAGCGGCATCTTGAATGATATTGCTGACAAGTTTTTTGCTTCCACTTTGAATAGCATTAATACTTAAAGAGGGTTGGCGCCAAAGATATTCGGCAAAGTCTTTTTCTTCCACAGCAAAGGGAAGTCCCTTCAAAAGTCCTGTGGCGCCGCGGGCAATATTTTCCATTTTTAAGGAAGAAAAATTCTTTTTTTCTTCTTTTGTGAGGGGAAGAATGTCATCTAAAATTCCTTTAACTTTTATATTTCCTTTTGGGTCGCTTAAGGAAGCAAGTATATGGGTTAGTGCTATTACGGGATCAGGTAAAATGCCACCCCACAAACCGGAGTGCACAGGATGATCTAGCGCTTCCACTTCAATATCAACAGCAACCAATCCGCGAAGAGCTGTTGTGATGCTGGGAATACCGGAGTCGACATTGGCACAGTCTGTTACGATAATGCCATCGGCTTTTAATTTTTCTTTATGTGCACGAACAAAATTTGCCAAATTATGGCTGCCAATTTCCTCTTCTCCCTCAATAATAACTTTGACATTAACGGGAAGTTCGCCCGCTGTTTTTAAATAAGCAGCAATGGAGGCTGTGTGTGCAATAATTCCCGCTTTGTCATCGGCGGTACCGCGGCCATAAAGTCTTCCCTCTTTTTCTGTGGGGACAAAAGGATTTGATTTCCATTTTTCATCGCGCCCGGGCGGTTGCACATCGTGATGAGCATAAAGTAACAATGTGGGAGCATCGGGTTTGTGAATCCACTCAGCATACACATAAGGATGTACTCCTTTTGCAAGTTCAAGAACTTCCACATTTTCTAATCCCGCTTGACGCAGATTCTCTGCCGTTGCTTCGGCGCTTAATTTAACATCATTTTCGTCAAAACCAGAAAGACTGACGCTGGGAATTTTTACAAGTTTTTTCAAGTTTTCAAGCTCTTTATTAATATTATCTTCAAAATAATCAAGCGCTTTTTGTGTTGTTGAAGTGGGAGCTGTGGTAAAAAGGGGTGCTCCTTTTTCATTTTTGCAGCCGCAAGTGGGAGAATGAGTGTGTTTTGTCATATTCTTAAACTTCCTTTGCGAATCAGAATTAAAAATTAACATTCTTTTTTTAATATTTGCCATGCTTCGTTCAAGTACTTCATTGCTTCGTTATCTGTATCATTGTTTTTATCCGGGTGCCAATATTGAGCGAGTTTTATATATTTTTTGCGAATTTCAAGCAATTCAATATTTTCAGATAAATTCATAATGGCGCGCGCCCAATTTTTTGTTCCTGGTTTAAATGCAAGAGAAGCTTGGTAGCAACTTTCAAAATCGTCTGAATCTGTTTGATTTTGCTTATGCAGTAAATTTTGCAATTCGGAAAGCACCTGTTTTTTTAATTCCAGGCGTTGCTGCTTTTCTTGCTTTTTTTGCTTTTTCTTTTCATATTCTAAGCGTTTAGCTTCAAAAACGCTGTCGTCAATAAAATCGTCTTCCATGTTGGAATCAATCACCTGCTGTTATATGTCTTAGAGAACCATGTGCTTTTTAGCTGCTTGAAGGAAGGCATAAATTGCCATTTTCCTTTCAGAATCAATTAAAAGGATTTAAATACTGACATGCCAAACCTTTCTTTTCAAGAGAATCTCATACAGAACATCTTCATGCTGGAAGCCGTCTCACGTATTGCCATGAGCACTCTTTATGGATTTGCGGTTTTAAGTTTTGGTTATACTTTAAGCCTGCGTGCTCGTGAAAAAAAGCATTTTGAAATGTTTCATAATTTAGCTCGTATATTATTTGGATTTGCAACGATATTTACAATTATTTATGGAACCCTAGAATTTATTTTGCCGCTGAACTCAATCACAACACAAGTGTACACGGTCATATGTCTTGTTTTAGCATTGGCTGTTATTGTGATCGATCGGGGTAAAGAAGGTTTGCCTTCTTTTTCGTTTTTAATGGGCGCTCTTATTTTTTTGATGGTCACCATAACTCCTTTCGTCGATCCCAAACCTTTGTACCGTGCCACATCCGTCGATTGGCTTGTCTATTTTCACATAGGGACAGCGGCCTTGGGAGAGGCTATTTTTGTGGCATCTTTTTGCGCGTCACTTTTATATTTGCGCGACTATCAAAATTTAAAAAAACGAAAATGGGATAAAAATTCATCACATACCAGTTTATCTACCTTAGAAAAACTCATTGAACGTTCTTCGCTTATTGGTCTGACTTTTATTACGTGCAGTCTTCTCTCAGGTCTGGCCTTGATTTTTATCGGAACATTTGCTGTTCAAGTCGGTTTTATTAAAATTTTATGGGCATTTTTAGTTTGGGGATGGTATGTGATGACGATCTTTGGCAGGAGCTTCTGGGGATGGCGCGGAAGAAAAGGTGCTAAGTTAGCAATTTTTGGCATGATACTCCTGCTATTAGGATTATTTGGTACAATTTGGCAGTACTTTTAATTATCGGGAAGAGTTATTCAAATTATGAAAAAAAGAGTTCTTATACTCCATACAGGTGGTACGTTTGCAATGGTTTTAGGAGGAGGAGGACATTCTGCTTCCAAGCAATCTCCCCACTTGCTTGACAGTCTTTTATCTAGTGTGCCTGAGTTAGCTTCTCTGGCAGAAATTGATTTGAATGTCATTTGCAATATTGATTCCTCCGACGCCAATATTGAATTATGGAAGTTATTATCTACAACTATAAAGGAAAATTGGTCGGATTTTGATGGATTTGTTGTCATTCACGGAACTGATACTATGGCGTGGACAGCAACAGCTCTTGCCTTTTTTCTAGAAGGTTTGACAAAACCCGTTGTCTTTACAGGATCGCAGCGCCCTTTAACCGCATTACGCAGTGATGCGCGCATGAATATGATTGATGCTGTTGAATTAGCAACACGTGGTATTCCTGAAGTTTTAATTTGTTTTGATAGCAAAGTACATCGTGCCACACGTGCTACAAAATATAGTAATGAACATTTGTATGCTTACCGTAGTTATAATGCTCCTATTATTGGAAGTTTTGGTGTCAATATGAAATTGAATTCCAAAGTCTTAAAATCAATTTTACCTGAAGCAAAAAGACATGCGCCGGTTATTAATCCCTTAGCAAATAATAATATTACGTCGTTACTTTGTGTCCCAGGAGCGGTTCCTACTCGCGCTTTTTGTGATGCCTTATTGTCTTCCACCAATGGAATTATCATTCAAGGTTTTGGTGCGGGCAATTTGCCGATTGCAAGTGAGCATTGGCTTGATTTGTGTGAAAAAGCGTTGGATAGACAAATTCCTGTTGTTATTTCAACTCAGTGTGAATCAGGCGCTGTCTCTTTAGAACTATATGAAAATGGAAGAAAATTTGCGTTATTGGGAGCTATTTCTGCACACGATATGACCTTTGAGGCAACCAGTGTGAAGTTGATGGTGATGTTGGGCAGAAATATTCCGTTTGAAAAAAGGCATGAGTTCTTTGCGACGCCCTTAGCTTTTGAATGTTCTTCTTCTTTAAAATGAATAACGTAACAGGTGGTTAATTTATATGACATCATCAACCCCTTTCTTTTCATACTGCGGAGTGCATTATAAAACATGTCCTGTAGAATTGCGCGAAGCATGGGCTGCTGTGGGGACGTCTGAAAATTTAAATACCATTTTAAAAAAACTAATACCTGATAACGTCATTGAGTTTGTCATAATAAGTACATGCAATCGGTTTGATATTTGTTTTTTTGGAAAACTAGATGCGCAAAAAATATATTTTATTTATTATGAATTATTTCAATTATCTCTTCAAAATAATAAAGAATTAATTCAAATTAAATTAGATAAAATTACAAGTTACGTTAAAATTAATTTTGATGCCCATGCCTTACGTCATTTGTTTAAAGTGACAGCAAGCCTCGACTCTCTGGTTCTTGGCGAACCGCAAATATTAGGTCAAATTAAAGACGCCTATGTCAAAGCAGTGGAATTTGGAAGTGCACAAAGTTTAGCGGGTCCCGTGTTTAATCGCTGTTTTCGTGTGGCAAAAAAAATTCGCACGCAAACAGACATTGGTAAAAATGGGATTTCAATAGGTCATGCCGCTATTGATGTCATTTCCCGTGTTTTTGAAAGTTTTGAAGGCAAAAAAATTGTTATTATTGGTGCCGGTGAAATGTCGCGCATCACAGCGCAGCATCTTATATTTTCTAAAGCACGAAGTATTTTTATTGCCAACCGTACGTTTGCGCGTGCTGAAAAATTGGCTCTCGATTTGGGAGATGCTTGGCCATTAGAACTAGATGACGCTCTGAATAGAATTTATGAATTTGATATTTGCATTACGGCAGCATCGGGAAATCATTATATTATTCAAAAATCAGATTTAAAAGATTATCAGAAAAAACGTCAGGGTAAACTTGCGGTCATGGTCGATATTAGTGTTCCTCGAAAAATTGATCCTGCTATTTCAGATTGGGATAATTTGTTTTTATTTAATGTTGATGATCTCGATTCTGTAATGGAAAAAAATCGAGAAATGCGAAAACATGCTTCCCTTTTAGCTGAAAATATAATTGAAGAGGAAGTACAAGATTATATTTTTACATGCAAACAAAAAGAAAACTTAGCAAATGTAGGACGGCTTCACAGTTGGGTTAAAAATGTAGTGGATTATGAAGTCTCTCGTTATATGCGTGACATAAATAACGGTAAAAAAATTGAACCTCAAGTGATTTCCGATGCGGTTGCAAAAAAAATTGTTTCCTATGCGGCTTCATTAGCAAAAAATAATATGAAAATTGAAAATGATGAAAATACAGTTGGCGATTTACTCGAATTTTTATTTAATCTTTCAGAACAACCGCTATTACCTGAAAACATCCAAAAAGAAGATAATTTATTTAAGCTTCCTATGAAGAATAATAAAATGAATTTAAGTTAATCACGATTCGAAAATTGAGAAAGTTTTCCTTTATGTCTATTCCAATTCAAATTGCAACTCGAAAAAGTAAATTAGCTCTTTGGCAGGCTGAAACCATTCAATCTTTGTTATTAAAGCAGGGTTTGGTATCGGAATTGTTACCTTTGGTGACTACGGGTGACAAAATGCAAAAAATTCCTTTAGCAGATATTCATCTTGAAAATGATATGTCCGATGCACATCATTTAACAACAGGAAAAGGTTTATTTATTAAAGAAATTCAAGACGCTCTTCTTTCGAGAAAAGCCCATATTGCCGTTCATAGCATGAAAGATTTGCCCGTCACACAAACAAACGGCCTAAAAATTATGACATTACTACCTCGTGCCGGTGCAAGGGATGTACTTATTTTATCATCAAAATTAATTAAAGAAATAAAAGAAAAATTTATTTTTGAAAAAGAAATTCATAATTTAAGTTTTGAAGAATTAAAAAAAATATTACTGCAATCTAAAATTTTTAATCAAGAAGCCATTGGAACTACAAGTACACGAAGACAGATGTTACTTAAAAAAGTATTTGGTTCACATTTAAATATTGAAATATTACGTGGTAATGTGGACACACGTTTAAAACGTGTTCGAAATGACGAGTTTTCTGCTATTATATTAGCAGAAGCGGGTTTAGAAAGATTGAGATTATTTCATAATAAAGAAATGTTTTATTTGCCTGTGCATGAATTTATTCCGGCAACGGCTCAAGGAGTGATCGCGGTTGAAGTGATGCAACAGCAAGAGACATGGCATTCTTCATTGCATAATTTAAATTGCCCTAAAGCCTGTGTTGCAGCAGGAATAGAAAGAATGATTCTTGCTCTTTTAGGAGGAGATTGTCATTCTTCCATTGGAGTTCATTTTATTGATAAACAGATTTATGTGATATGTGGACGCAATCATGTTCATAAAGAAACTGTATTTACGATTTCTGCCGAGGAGTTTTTGCAGATCGAAAAATTATGGGAATCTTGTCTGTTTAATTATTCTCAATATTTTGAAAAACTATGTCAATCCTCTTTGTGTGAAAGCGTGAAAATGCGGTTAATCGCAGCAGGATTTTTAGAAGTGAGCGCACTGAATTTTAATTCTTAAATAAGACTGTTGTATGAACGGAAAAAAAATTAAAAAAATTTTTGTAGAATGTGGTTTAGAAGGAGATTCTCCTAAAAAAAGCACAAATATTTTTTTTCCGGTAGCAAAAGCTGAATTTATATCATCAAGCTGGAATATTCCTCAAAATAAGGAATTCACAGCTTGTTTTACAAGTAAACAAGCTGTGAATTCTTTTTTATACCAAAAATTTGATACGCAAATTGACAATTTAATGTGTCATCGCATTTGTGCGGTTGGTCAAAGCACAGCAGCCTATATTAAAAAGGTTTTGCCCCTATTCGTGCAAAAAGCGGTAAAGGAAGTCATTTATCCTAAAAATGAAAAGGGTCTTTTTGCTTTATTATCAGAACTGGAAAATAATTTAAAACATAATTCTCATGTTGTTATATTTACCTCTGAAATAGGAAAATCAAAACAAATTTTGAGTGAATTCCTTTCTCATAACCTGTTCACTTATGAAATTGTTCCACTTTATACTCTCGTTGATTTAGAAATTAAAAGAGTAAATGAATATCTAACTGTTTTGTTTCAAAATGAGAATTTATTAGATTCTCAATTTGTTTTTTATTGTCGCTCAGGTTACATTGTAAATTTGGTGGTCAAATCACTAATTACATTTTTTAATGTAACGACCCCGCATAACTTACCTCCATTTCTCTTTTTTTCTACGTGGGAAAAATCTGCACGAGAGGCACTTTTGAAGCTAAATTTAATTGACAGAGATATATCTTAATGTCAGTTTTAGGAAGGGTTCTATTTCTTACTTTAGAGAAGAATGGAACTTTAATTAAGGGAAAGGTATTCCTGATCACAAGAAAACAGGTTTACTTGAGGTAATCTAAGATGAAGCAGTCGGAAAAGCTCTGGATACAAAATCTTGCTAGGATAAACCTGGGTAAAGCACTCAGTCCCTCACATGCCCATCAAATGATACATTTTTCCGTGAGCGTTTTTCTAGAGGAACTTTGTAACCTTCTTATGAAATATGTTCAATATTTTAACGAACTTATTGAAGCCACAAAACCTAACGACATCCTCCATATTTTTCAAACAAGTCAACCACGTCCTGGCTTAATTATTTTAAAAGGCGGGGACAAAATGATTGTTTCGTTAGAGGGGAAAACAGTGCGCGTTCGGACTGTGCAGGTGCATTTGAGTAGTGAAAGAAACTATCAATCTTATGATTTTGAGCCCAGACAAAATGATCACCACAGTGTATTTTGGCGTTGCGTAAATGATGGACAACTTGTAAACCCTGAGTTGGTAGCCCAAAATTATTTGAGCTCTTTTTTAGTCTCGGGCTGTGGAACAATACCTCAAACATTGCGTTTGGTGGTTGCTACTCATCCCTAATTTATGATGATTTTATTAAGGGTTTTTTTGCATGTTAAATCATGAAGTGAAACAACGCATTGAAAGTGGAATTCAAGGCGCTGAGTGTCTTGTCAGCGAATTTTCTGGTGGAAACGATCACTATTCTGTGGTTGTTATTGCCGATGCTTTTGATGGTCAGGCTGCCTTAAAAAGGCACCGTATGATTATGGAGCTCTTCCAAAATGAAATGAATACGGGCGAAGTTCACGCCTTGACAATTAAAACTTTTACGCGTCAACAATGGGAAAATGAAAAACAAAAAATGGCAGCAAAGCCATTTTAATTTAATTGTAAATAGGAGTTCATCAGTGTCAGTGAATTGGAAATCAAAAATTGAAGAAGACGTTAAAAATAACGAAATTATGGTTTATATGAGAGGTTCTCCTCAAGCGCCACGTTGCGGCTTTTCTGCAAAAGTCATTCGTACTTTAAATGAATTGGGTCGTCCTTTTAAATCTGATGATATGGATAGCGATCCTCTTTTGTGGTCGACATTAAAAGAAATAAATAACTGGCCAACTTCTCCGCAAATATTTATTAAAGGTGAATTTATTGGTGGTTGCGATATTTTTGTTGAAATGTATCAGTCTGGTGAATTACATGAAAAATTAGGAATTCAAAAATAATTCTTTTTTTTCTTGAATTCAGTTGGATTTTATAGACTTCCTGATAAACTCAACGAGATGACTTTATCAGGAGTTTTTTTTATGTTGGTGCATACTTTTTCAAGAAGTTCTCATTTATCCGTATCACGTGAAGAAGCATTTCAATGGCACACACGTGAAGGTGCATTTGAACGCTTGTTACCTCCCTGGATGCCTACGCAAATTCTTTCGCGACAAGGCTCCATTCATAACGGAGATTTTGTTAAATTAAAATCTATGCTTGGAATTATTCCCATGGAGTTTCATGCGCAGCATCAAAATTATATTGAAAATAAACAATTTGAAGATATCCAAATAAAAGGTCCTTTCCACTTTTATAAGCACACGCATAAATTTGAAAAAATTGATGAAACAAAATCAAAAATGATTGATGAAATTCACTATAGTTTGCCTTTTGATTTTGTTTCTAAGTTTATTGGCAGATCATTCGTCGAAGAAAAATTAAGTCGACTGTTTACTTATAGACATCGGACATTAAAATATGATTTATTTTTACATTCAAAATACTCGCAAAAAAAATTAAAAATTTTAGTAACAGGTGCATCGGGTTTGGTGGGCAGTGCTCTTGTTCCTTTTTTAACATCGGGTGGGCATACTGTTCTTAAACTTGTCCGCGGAAATAATTCTCCCCTAATACCAGGATACGTTGGTTGGGACAGTGAAAAAAATCAATTTATTAATGCTAATTTGTTAGAAGGACTCGATGCGGTCGTGCATTTAGCGGGAGAAAATATTGCCGCTCAAAAATGGAGTGATTCTCGCAAAAAAGAATTAATTCAAAGCCGGGTGCATTTTACATCGGCTCTCTGTCAGGAACTTGCAAAATTAAATAAAATTCCTGCTACTTTTATTTCCGCTTCGGGCATTGGTATATTTGGTAGTCGTGATTATGACGATATTTTACATGAAGATTCTCGCTTAGGAGAAGGGTTTTTAGCTCAGTTGGCAAAAGATTGGGAGCAGGCATCTCGTGGCGCTGAAAGGGCGGGAATGCGTGTTGTTAATTTGCGTTTTGGATCAATTTTATCTCTTTCTGGGGGAATGCTTAAAAAACTTTATACCCCTTATCGTTTGTATTTAGGCGGACCTTTTGGTTCTGGGAGGCAAATGCTTCCCTGGATTTCGATTATGGATGTCCTTGGCCTGATTTTATTTTCCATGGCTAATAATAAAGTAACAGGAGCCGTCAATGCGGTTTCGCCTCATACAGTAACAAATGAGCAGTTTTCTGAAATGCTCGCTCAAACATTAGATAGACCAAACTCTTTGCGTATTCCCGAATTGTTTGTCGAAACTCTGTTTGGTGAAATGGGTAAAGAATTGTTGCTTGGAGGGCAACACGCCAAGCCTGTTAAAGCGACTAAAAATGGTTATGATTTTTTGCATTCACAATTACACGATGTGTTTACTTATTGTCTTGGGATTTGATTTGTTTAATAACTATTTTTTTATTATAAATTTATTTCCTTCGCATAAGATTGCTTTCAGTGAAGAATATTATCAAAATAAAGTAACATGATTAGCGTCATTTTGCGACATTAATATATTTTTTAAACCCAAATTAAGTAAACAAAAATCACTTTATTTCAAAAATGAGTTACTATTTAATGTAATATTAACTATAATGTAATGAATAATATTGTATAATTAAATATCAGAATATTCGTTGTTAGAAAATTTAGCTAGGCTTTAATTCTGATATTTTTAGTTATTTTTTACTGGCGGAGGTCAGTTATGTATTTCTTTTTAAAGGTATCTTGTACTTTATCTTTATTATTAATATTAACATCTTGTGGGCTGAGTAAAAATTTAGCAGATCCAATATTTTTTCCTGAGCAAAATAAAGTATCAAATTCAATTAGTTCTGCAGACGATAACGTTGCATCGGTTATAAAAAATAGTAATAATCCTTACTATGTCATTACAAACAGAGATAAAGCAACATTAACCGTTTGCAAAATGGATGATGATGGTCATCTTGGCAATTGCAATGATACACAAAAACCAGGCTATGGATCAACCGCAGATGCAGTTGGTTTCTCTGAGAAGCATGTATATATCACTAGGCACGGTACTCCCAACGATATTGCAGCAGGAACTAAAGGCTATATAACAAGTTGCGAATATGATTCAAGTTCAGTCAGTATCAGTTCGTGTATAAAAGCTGGTGGCCTAACAGCATTAAATGGTCCCGAAGGACTAAAAATATTTAATAATAAAGCATATATAATAGATTCAAATGCAGATAAATTATTGATTTGCTCGATTGACAAAGTATCAAATACTTTGACAAGTTGCCGTGATTCAAGAATAAATAGTTCTTTATTACAATATCCTACAAATATTACTTTCAAGGAATTCAAGGCTTATATTGCTAGTTTTTTGAATAAAAGTATTCTTATATGCGATTATCAAAAATCAAATGGTAATATTGAAAAATGCAATAAAGTAGATATTGGATATGATGGCCCTCATTCAATTTCATTCAACGGAAATTTTGCTTACGTAACTGCTACGTATGAAAATATCATTGTCAAGTGCCCGCTCCTAGATAATGGTACTTTAGGACAATGCCAAAATTCTGGCGCAAATAAATTGAGTGCACCAAGAGGAAATGTTCAGTTTGTGAATGGATTTGCTTATGTAGCAAGTTCGGGGGATGATAAAATTTACAAATGTACCGTAAATCCTGATGGAAAATTAAGTTCATGTGAAGATAGTGGCGCTGATCACATTGCAAAGCCATTTTCAGTCGACAAAATGCCTTAAAAATAGGTTGCAAGATCAAGTAATTGTGACAAATAGCTAAAAACAAAGAGAGGTTCACCGACTTTAGGTCAAGTGAACCTCTCTCGCTGTTACGCAATTATCATGCTTTTCTAGTTAAATTAGAATGCATAAAGCGCGGTGAAGTAGGATTTTTGAGCATCTTTTTTGTTTACGACGCCCTTTGAATCTGCAAAAATATTAGTATCTGATGAGTCAATGTCATAATTGAATTGAATTTCAAATGTATTGACTGCATAGCCTATAGCAGCGGAAATTTGGCTTGCTGTATAATTTGGGGATGTTGTAGCGCTGCCAAATTGAGCATTGAAAGTTGCATAAGCAAGAGCGTAAGTTAACCTATCGCCTTTTTGCAACATTCCTGTGAGGTAATTTGCAGAGTCTGCCGCAACGGAGACGCCAATTAAAGTGGTATTTTGTGAGTCGTCAGTACCCGTGGTGTAATTAAAATCACCGCTATTATTTGAGGCTGCTGATTTTTTTCTGCCCGCGACGTCATTTTCATACCATACTGCAATACCGTTGCCAGAATCGACGCCTTTGCTTCCAAAAATACCGCCGTGATTATAAACAAGAGAGGCTTCTGTATGGGAAACATCGCGAGCCGAGTCGAGAGTTCCATCAGATTTTTGAGCTGAAGGAGCGTTGCCTTGGGTTCCGTATAGCGCTTTCACTGTAACAGATTGATCGTCATCAATATTTACATTAGCAGTTAAATGCCCCGCAAAGCCAACGGATTGGCTAAATGAGGTGTTACCCCAATTCGCTTGGATAGCCGAAGAGGATGATTTCCAACCCGTGAATCCAGAGTTATTATTTGCAGATTGTAGGTATGTGGGAACAGTAAAGGTATTGATATTGTTGAATGCTCCTGCGCCCAACTCTATTTTAGCAGCTTTGCCAAATTCTAGAGTTTCTTTTAAGTAAGCACCATCTTGGCGCCCAAAACCGTTTGTGGTCCAAGCGGTGTCGGGGGCTGTGCCATCAGCGCCACCCATGCGAATACCGCCTAAGGAAAGAGTGGTGGTGTAGGTATTTTGCCCCCCCTTTAAAGTTAACACATCGAGGTTTAATTGAGCGCGACGGATGGTAACTTGGCCATTGCCTTGATCGCCACTTGTTATGCTGTTTGAAGTGGTTTGTGTACTTTGTTGGTTACCTACGAATTGCAACTCTATTTGCCCTGAAGCTATGCCACCACTGACATTGACACCAAGACGTATTTTTTGTGCTGCAAAGTCAGGTGAACTTGATCTTTGCGAATCACTGGTATTGGCGTTTAATTGTATTAAACCACCGACGGTTATTTTATTTTCAGTAACATCTTTTTTTTCCATTTCTTTTTTGAGCGCATCGATTTGATCTTGGCTAAAAAGAGTGCCGCCCGAAGTGGCGGAAGAATCTATAGCAACTTTTTGTTCTTTTGCATCAACATTATTTGTATTTGTTTGTGCAAATGCGGCACTTCCTGCAAGGGATAATACAGAAACAGTAAGGGAACGGAATACGAACTTTTTCACAAATAGGACTCCTTCAGTATTGATAAACTGTATGTGAGCATATACAAAAAAACATAAATATACCCTAAAATAATACTTTTCGAAGATAATTTAGCGTGTTTTATTTGTCAACTGCGCGACCATATTTTTTAAATTTTAGGATTTTATAAATTAATTTAATTAAAATTTTGTTTTATAAATTATATAATAATAATAAATAATTAGTTATTATTATGTCTAATAAATAAAAAACTATTAAATAATAGTAGCTAATATCATAGTGATAATTAATCAGCAAATGAGCGCTTCTAGTGGATTCCCGATTTTTATATAACACACTAAAATAAAAAGTAAAAATATTTTAAAAAAAACATGGAGGATTTATGAATAAATCAAATTATGGAATTGACTTGCTTTAAGGCATTTTATCTAAAAATGGTAAACTTTAATGACCAGTTATTTTTTTTTGATTTTATAAATTAATTTTGTAAACAAATCCTTTATTAAAAAATTAATAAAGGATTTATAAATGATTCTATTTTAATTTAATTAAAATACATACGCTGCAGTAATGTAAGATCTGACAGCATTATTTTTATTCAACTTCCCTGTGGCATCAGAAAATATTGTTTTATTTGAATTGGTATATTCAATGTTAAATGCGGTTTCAAAAGTATTGACAGCATATCCTAAAGAAGCAGCAGCTTGGTTTGCTACATAGTTTTGGGAGTAATTCGAATTACCAAAGATCGTGTTTAAAGAGACATAGGAAGCAGCATATGTGAGTCTATCTCCTTTTTGAAGCATACCTGTGAGGTAATTTCCGGAATCAGCGGATACAGTCAATCCTAGAATCGAAGTATTTTGTGAATCATCGAGTGCATTTTGTGTGCCTGAAATTAGTGTAGGTGCATAACTTACAGAGCCATTTGATTTATTAGCGACTTGTGTTGCTCCCACATCATCATTTTCAAAAAAGATCGAAATGCCGTTTCCTGAGAGAACACCCTTGTCACCAAAAATTCCTTTGTGATTGTATACAAGGTTGCTTTCCGTGTGAACCACATTTCTTGCACTTGTAATATTTCCAGAGGAGTCTTGACCTGCAGGAGCATTTTCTTGGGTTCCATAATAGAAAGATGCTTTTAAAGATTGGTTTTCATCAATATTATATGCCGCATTTATGTTGCCTAAATAACCTAATGCGCCATTAAAAGAAGGACTTCCCCAGTTTGATGCAATTGATGCACCTGAATTCACACCCCAGCCGCCAAAGCCTGTACCTGAACTAGGATATGCGGGATTCATAAACGCATTGATATTATTAAAAGCACCTAGGCCTAATGAAAGAGATCCCGCTTTTCCAAACTCTAGAGATTGAGTTAAATAAGCACCATCTTGACGACCGTAACCGGAAGCGCCCCAGACGATGTCGGGTCCTGTACAATCGGCACCGCCAACGCGGATACCACCCAAAGAAACAGTTGTTTTGTAAGTATTTTCTTCAGATTTTACAGTTAAAACATCAAGATTTAATTGAGCTTGGCGAATTTTTACGCCGCCATTGCCTGAGTCGCCGCTTGTTACTCCTGATGTTGCAGTTTGAGTAGATTGTTGGTTGCCACTGAATTCGAGTTCGGCTTTACCAGATGCAATGCCTCCGGAAACATTCACACCAAGGCGTAAGCGGTTTGCGGAAAAGTCAGGAGTGTTTTGACGTTGTGTGTTGCTGGTATTGGCATTAAATTGCGCTACACCAAAAAGAGTAATGGTATTTTTAGTTGGGTCTTGTTTAGCGACTTCTTTTTTAATGGCTTTAATTTGTTCTTCGGAAATAAGTTCAGAGCCTGAAGTTTTATTAGTATCAAGAGCTGTTTTTTGTTCCTCTAGTTCAGCAACTTCCTGAGCAAAAACATTATTGCCACAAAGTGATAATGCAGATACAGCAAGAGAGCGAAGTAATAATTTTTTCACAAATAACTCCTTTTGGGGTTGAAAAAATGTATGTAAATATTAGTAAAGTAGAATTAAAATTACACCAAACTAGTACTCTGCGGTAAATTAAATGAATGATTTTTTTTTGTCAACGGATTTTTTTGGCTAGATAGACAGCTTATTTATAAATATCTTGAAATAATAGTATATAAATGAAAATTTTTATTTGTGAAATATATTTTAAGTTATTTATCTAATAAGATTTTTTAAACAATAAAATAAATTTAAATTAATTTTATTGATAATTTAAAATTTTTTACTTCATTTTAATTTAATAAATTTGTAATTAAATTTTAATAATTTAGGTTTCTTCTTTTATGATCGTAATATTATGAAATTATAAATTAATTTAATTTGGAATAGGTTTAAACAGTGATCTCATTTTTTGGGGAGCGATTTTCTTCAATTTTTTTAATAATATAGATTGATATTTCAACCATAAAATACATTGGAATAGCCACCAAACAAAGACTGATCACATCAGGAGGAGAAAGTATGGCTCCAATAATAAAGCAAGATAAAAAAGCAATTCTCCTATTTTTGATCAATACATTTGAGGGTAATATTCCTGCTAAGCCTAACAAAGAAAGGATAACCGGCACTTCAAAAACAGCACCAAAAATAAGCATCATTGTGATGAGAGAATTGAAATAGTTTTCATAGGTGATCATCACTTGAGCGTATTGGCTTGCCCAGCTTAAAGCATTTGAGAAAAAGTAAGGTATGATTAGAAAAAATCCAAAACAAATCCCAGCATAAAATAAAGTAACGCTGGCAATAACAGAGAGGCGTGCAATCTGTTTTTCTTTTTCATAAAGTGCAGGAGCAATAAATTTCCATATTTCCCTTGCTATAAAAGGCAAACTTAAGGAAAATCCAATTAAAAAACAGATTTTAAAATTGACCGTGATCACTTCAAAAATGCTTATAGAAGAAAGCTGTTGTGTAACCCCTTGATCGTGTAAATTTTGTAAAACCTTTTCATATGGAGTTTTTAAAAAATGCAATAATGGTTCCATAAAAGCAAAAGAAATACCTGAAAAAACAAATAACCAAATGACACTTCTCAAAGCATGTTTTCTGAGTTCTTTAATATGCTCAAATAGAGACATTTGAGCTTCTGTTTTATTTCCAGATAATGCGGCCTCACGTTCTGCTTTCCGTCTCAATCCCGCATTAAACATAGTAGAAATATATTGAAAAGGCTTGAATCCCATGCGGCTCATTTTATTTTGCCTCCAGCCAATTTTTGCCATGCCCCACTTCGACCAGCATGGGAACTTTAAATTGAACAGCTTCTTCCATGGCTTTTTTTACAATTTTATGAATTTCTTCATATTCTTCAAGGGGGCCATCTAAGACCAGCTCATCATGAACTTGAAGGATGAGTTTGGTTTTAAAATTCTTTTGCTTCATCATTTTTTGCACGGCAAGCATGCCGAGTTTCATAATATCAGAGGCAGTTCCTTGAATGGGTGAATTGATGGCCATATTTTCCGCAAGTTTTGCTTCAAGAGGATTTTTGGAAAGAATGGCAGGAATAGGGCGAATACGTCCAAAATAAGTTTTGACAAGGCCTTCTGAATGAGCTTGGGCACGCTGATCATCAAGATATTTTTTAACCCCAGAAAAATTACTAAAGTAACGTTCAATGAATTTTTTAGCATCAGCAAGTGGAATTTTTTGCTGTTTTGCAAGGCGTTGTGCGCCCATCCCATAAATAATCCCAAAATTAATTGCTTTTGCTTTGTTACGCTCTTCAGGGGTGACTTCTTCTAATTCTTTTCCCAGAATTTGTGCCGCCGTTTGGCGGTGAATGTCAGCTCCTGATTGAAAAGCGGAGAGCATATTTTTATCATTGGAAATATGTGCTAGGACGCGCAGTTCAATTTGAGAATAATCGGCAGAAATAATGGTTGAATTTGATTTTGAAGGACTGAATGCAGCTCTTACTTTTTTACCCCAATCACTTTTTACGGGTATATTTTGCATATTGGGATCGGAGCTGGAAAGTCTTCCTGTAGCGGTTCCAATTTGATTAAAATGTGTGTGCACACGGCCGGTGGACTTTTTTACCAATTTAGGTAACACAAGAACATAGGTTGAAAGTAATTTAGAAAGTTCCCGATGTTGTTGAATTTTAGCAACGATAGGATGATCTTCAAATTGCTCTAAAACACCGGCGTCTGTTTTGTAACCTTGTGTGGTGCGTGCTAGTTTTCCAGTATATCCTAATTCTTCGTGAACTTTTAAATGATCAAATAAAATATCACCAAGCTGTTTTGGGCTTGTAATTTTAAATGGAAATCCAACTTTAGAGTAAATTTCATTTTCAATTTTCATAAGTGTTTCTTGTATTTCAGCAGTTAATCCACCTAAATACTCAGAATTAATATGCACGCCATTTCGTTCCATTTCATTGAGTAATAATAAAACAGGCATTTCCATATCAAAAAATAATTTTTGCAAGTCTGAATTTGATTTTAATTTTTCTTGGTAAAATTGCCAAAGTCGGTAAGTGGCATCGGCGTCTTCGCAGGCATATTCACTGAGATCGGGCAAAGGAACATCGAGCATAGAAGATCGTCCCGTTTCTTTACCAATAAGGGAACTCGTTGGAATTTTTTGAAATTCAAAATGTTTGAGAGTTAATAAATCGAGGCTAAATCCTCCTTCGGCAGGATTGCATAACCATGCCGCAACCATGGTGCAGCACATGGGGGATTCTCCCCAATTTATTCCCCTATTTTTTAGCATATGGAGATCATACTTTAAATTATGAGCAACCAAGGTTGCTTTTCTTTTTAAGAGCGCTTCTTGAAGTCCTGCCCAGACATCTTGAGATGTGTACTCTGGTAAATTTTTTTCTGAAGTAAGTAAAGTACCACCTTGCAAATGAGTTTCATGAGCTGGAATATAATAGGCAGAACCTTTTTCAAAGCACAACGAAACACCAATGGGAATATCTTCCATGATGTCAAGGCCTGTTGTTTCTGTATCAAGTGCGAAAAAACTTAATTTGGGGTCTGTTATTTTATTAAAAACCTGGGTTAATTGCTCTTTTGTTCTCACAAGGGAATAAGATTTTTTATTCCATTTGCTGTCATCTTCAGATTTTAATTTACTTGGTACATTTTCTATTGATGTAAATTTATTCTGATATTCTTGAACTTCAAATAAATGAGAATGACTTTGTTGATTCTCATTTTTATCATCCTTCTTTTCTTCTGTCTTTTTTAAAGAAGAAGTGGTTTGAGTAAAAATATTTTTAACAAGAGTGTGCATTCTCAAAGCTTCAAGACTTGCTTTGGCCGTTGTATTTACTTTTAAATTTTCAAGATTATAACGTAACGAAAACTCTGAAATATTCATTGGAATAGAGCTGTTAATTGTAGCAAGATAACGTGAAAGGAGTGCGTCTTCTTTATGATTTTCTAAGGCTGTTTTTGCTCTTTTATTTGTAATTTTTTCAATATTGGCATAAATATTTTCAATACTACCAAACTCAGAAACGAGTTTCGCTGCTGTTTTATCGCCTATTCCTTTGACTCCCGGAATATTATCTACAGCATCACCCGTTAAAGCCAGGACTTCAATGACTTGATCGGGAGGTACTCCAAAGTAATCGATAACTTTATCAATATTGACAATGTCATATTCATCTCCCTTTTTTAAGGAAAATAAACTTATTTTATCATTTATAATTTGCATGTAATCTTTATCAGAAGTGACAAGATAAACTTCGCCATAATGTTCAAAATATTTGGCCAGGGTTGCCGCTACGTCGTCTGCTTCAAATCCAGGTATGGCAAAAGAAGGAATGGCCATTTCTTTTACTAAATTTTGAATTAAAGAAATTTGCGGAATAATTTCGGGAGGAGTTTCTCCACGATTTGCTTTGTATAAAGGATAAACTTCATGGCGAAATGTTTTTTCTTTTAAATCCCAGCAAACTGCAAAATGTGTCGGATTTTGTTCTCGCAATATTTTGATGAGAACCTTTAGAAAACCGTAAACAGCGCCAATGGGCGTGCCATCAGGAGCGGTTAAGCGTGAACCCATTGCGTAAAAAGAGCGAAATAGGAGTGACATGCCATCGATGATAAAAAGGCGTTGTTTAGCGTTTTCCATTTTTTAGTCCTAGATATTTTATTTTAGAAAATAAAATTTTTGTTTAATAAAGTAACAAATTACTTTTTCTCATGTTCTGCTTCTGAATCTTGATGTCCTGCTGGAATAGGGCGTAATAATGGAAAAAGAACTGTATCTTTAATGTTTTCGCAGCCACATAAAATCATGGTGAGGCGATCGATGCCAATGCCTACCCCAGCAATTGGAGGAAATCCATGTTCCATTGCTGTTAAAAATTCTTCATCAATGGGCATTGCTTCGTCATCACCGTGTTCACGGGCTTGCATTTGTTCTTCAAAACGCTCTCTTTGATCAATGGCATCAACAAGCTCAGAATAAGCCTTAACAAGTTCTACGCCATTTACTAAAAATTGGAAGAAATCGACATATTGTGGTTCTTTGCTGTTACGTCTTGCTAAAGGAGCCATTTCCACAGGATATTTTACAAGAAAACAAGGTTGAATGAGTTTGGGACGCGATACTTTTTTATACAGTGAGTCTACCATATTTGCCCAACTTAATGTGTTGATATCGTCATCTAAGCGGATATTTTTTGCTTTAATTTGTTCCGCTAAGGATTCTCTTGTATTGTATTTTTTAATATCAATTCCCGAATCTCTTTGTACTAAAAAGGAATATTCATAAACAGGCCATTCACCTGAAAAATCAATTTCATTGTTACCTAATTTCACTTGAACTTTACCAAAAATCTTTTCAATAAGGTTACGCATCATGCCTTCGACGAAAAGGCGCATTTTATCTGAATTCCAATAGGACGCATAAAATTCTAGCATAGTGAAATCTTGCAAGTGAGTTGCTGAAATTCCTTCATTTCTAAAGCTGCGCGCAAATTCATAAACTTTATCAATGCCGGCACCAATACAGCGCTTTAAATAAGTTTCACAGGCAATGCGCATCACACAATCAATGTCAAGGGCATTGTGATGTGTGAAAAAGGGTCTTGCCAAAGCTCCCGAAGGGGTTGTTTGTAAAATAGGAGTTTCGACTTCGTGATAACCGCTGTCTTCAAGGTAACGGCGTAAAGCTTTGACAATTTCAAAGCGTTTTTTAAAAACATCTCTTGACTCGTTATTCATAATAATATCGAGATATCTTTGGCGATAGCGGGTTTCTATGTCCTCTATGCCATGATATTTTTCAGGTAATGTGCGCAAGCATTTATTTAATAATTTCCACGATCCCACTCTTAATGTCAGTTCCCCTGTTTTGGTAACAAACATTTCACCTTCTACACCTACAAAATCACCAATGGAAACATTTGCAGTAAACTCTTCAAAAACTTCGGGAGCTTCTTCGGTTTTACGGACACAAATTTGGACTTTTCCACTAAAATCATAGATATGTGCAAATAATATTTTACCCATGGTTCGCATAGCAACAATGCGTCCTGCGGTACTGATGTTTTTAGTACCTTCGGAAAGTGCTGCGACTTCTTCAATCGTGTGAGTTTTATTGTAGGAATCAGCAAGATTTCCTTTTTCACGCTGCTCCAAAAATTTTGCTTTTTTAAGTTCAAAAATATTATCAGACATAAATTAAATCCCTTTTTTTTCTTGCAGACGTACTGCAAGGGTTTTTACTAAAATAGAAACAAACCCCACGATGACAATGCTAGGTCCTACGGGCCAGTTGAAACTGAATGCCAGCAGGATCCCAAGGAGTCCGCCAATAAGGCTTAATAAAACAACAATGGGAGAAAAAACACTACGTGGTTGGTAAATTATTGTGGGTAAAGTTAAAAGAGCCGAGATCATCAACCCGCCCACTGCAAAAAGTCCAGAGAGGATAGCAAAGGTCATCATGATTGGGAAAAGTTTTTCGAGAGTTTTTACTTTGAACCCTGCAATTTCTGCAAATTCAGGATCGGATAACCATGCGTCCCAATGTTTTTTTAAGCTTAAAATCGCTGTTGCTACAAAAATTAAAGCTCCGGCAAGAATGCCAACATCACGCCAAGATAGTGTGAGCACATCGCCGAATAGGATGCTTTCAGGATCGAGGCGGGTGTCCCGGTTGCTTGAAATAGCAATAATTCCCATGGCAAAAAAGGAAGTGAGACATATGACTGCCGAAGCATCAGGGGGAATTTTCAGGCTTTTTAAAATCCACTCGGAGATAAAAGTTCCTAACAGAGCTGTTACGATGGCTCCTAAAAGGATACAAATCCAAAAAGGAAAATCGGTGTAGTTCGAAAAGAGGATGCCCGCAATCACACCAGGAAAGACGAGGTGGGAGAGGGTATCGCCCATATAAGCTCTTTGCTTCAGTACAACAACAGGGCTTAAAAAACCGCACATTAAAGTTATAAGTATTGTTGCAATAACAGCAATTTGTGCAAAACTGTATTGAAATATTTGAAAAAATGCCGGCATTTCCTGAAACATATTTTTGTTGCCTTATAATTGAAATCTTTAATAACAAATGTAATTTGAAAATAAATTTCAAAGGGAAGTTACTTTAAAATGACTGATGAAATTTCTTGATCATGTTTTCTTGTAAAGTAAAATCGTGTTGTTAAATAATTTTTAAAGTTTTCTAAATGATGATCTACAATAAATACACAAACTTTATGAGCTTGTGTGAGTTCTTCCAGTGTATCCATCAGTTGTTGTTGGCAACAAATATCTAAACTTGCGAGGGGTTCATCTAAAAAAAGGATTTTAGGTTTAGAAATAATAGCTCTGACAATCATAACGCGGGTTTTTTGCCCGCCACTCATTTCGTGAAAACTGCGATTTTCATACCCCGAAAGCTGCCATTCCGAAAGCAAATTGGTAATTTCGTGGTAATCATTTTCGGCAAATTTATACTGTGGGCCGCGCCCTTGCTTAATGAAATCTTGTACAGAAATATGAAAATACCGGTTTACAGCATGAAACTGGGGAACATAAGCAATACCTTGTGAAATATTGTGTTCCGTTGGAATGGGAGCATCATTTAAATACACTGAGCCCGAAACAGGTCGCAGAAGTCCCAGCCAAGTTTTCAGAAGAGTGGATTTTCCGCAACCATTTTGACCCATTATAGCGTAAATACCGGGCTGCGTGACTTCTCCTGAAAAAGGATTTATAAGACATTTTTTATGAGAATAACCCACAACCAATTGATTCCAACTTAAATAACTCATATATTTTCCAACAATTTCAATGCTATTTTTTGAGGGCGCTGACAATGGTATTCATATTTGTGCGCCACATATCGGGTGCGGTTTCGGCGCCAGAATCTTTTGCACCTAAAGAATCGCTGTACAAAGTACCACCAATTTTAACATTTGCTTCTTTAGCGACGGTCTGAATATTGCGCATATTTCCTGTTGATTCAAGAAAAACTGTATTTATTTTGTCTTTTTTTAATTGCGAGATGATCTTTTTTAATTGTGCTGCCGTCGGGGCAGATTCGTCAGATAAACCAACAATGCTGTATATTTTGAAACCAAATTCTTTTGCAAAGTAACCGAGGGCATCATGATTTGTTGCAATCACTCTTTTTTCTTCAGAAATAGATTGGGATAATTTTTTTAATTCAACAATGTTTTCATCTATATTTTTAATATAATCTTGTGTGCAAGACTCAATATTTTTTTTCTCATCAGGTTTTAATTTAATTAAAGTAGCTGAAATTTTTAATAAGGCTTCTTTAGTTAAAGAGGGCGATTGCCAAATATGGGGATCATATTCTAAATGTTGATGATCATGGTCGTGACTATGATCATGACCATGATCGTGGTCATGATTGTGAGAGGACATTTCGCTTTCGCTTAATTTACGTAAAATCATACTTTCTGTTACGTTAAGCCAAGTTTGATTTTTTGTTCTTTTTATTTTAGTAAGCCAATTTTCAAGTCCAGAACCAATAAGAACAATGATATCAGCTTTTGCAATAGCAACGCGATTGGCGGGTGTAATATGAAACGTATGAGGATCATTTCCCATAGAGATAATGCTATTAACCTGAAAAGATTTAGAATCGCAAGATGCTTTTGAGACTAAATCTTTTAAATAGGGAATGGTAGTTTCTATTTTAAGAGATGATGATTTTATTTCATTTGAATATGAAATATTTTTAAATCCAAATAAAGAGACACAGGCAACAATTGAAAGAGAAAAGAACTTTTTCATAACCTAACACTTAATCCATCATGCAAAGAGTTTTTGTATGCTTTAATAGCGGGCACCAAGCCAATAATACAAGAAAAAATAATAACACTTAAAAGATAATAAAATTCATTAACCTCAAAAGAAATACTAGGAATTAAAATTCCAAATTCATTTAGGATGAAAGGACGCGCAATTAATATAGCTCCATAGCATAAGATATATCCTAATATACAAGCGAAAACGCTTATAATTAATGATTCTGAAATTAACAAAAATACAATGGCTTTAGAACCTGCTCCTACAGCGCGTAAAATTGAAATTTCACGTCGTCGTGTTTCAAGTGATGTGTATATAGAAACCATCATTCCAATTAAACCAATGGCAACAACAAAAACAGAAATGATTTGTAAAGCCGACTCAGCATAACTTACTGTTTCCCAAAGTTGGCTTAAGGCCACGCCAGGAATAATAGCCATAATAGGTTCTTTTTTAAAGTTGTTGAGATCTCTTTGCAAGCCGAGGGCACTAATTCTGTTTTCTGCTCCTAATAAAAAGGCGGTTAATTGCGTTACTTTAATATTTTCTTTTTTTATTTGTGAAGTTGATAATTCATTTCCAGGAATAGGGGGAGCTCCATTTGTCCAATCGATATGAATAGCTTCCATACCTTCTAAAGTAATATAGGCTGCTCTATCCAAGGGTGTTCCTGTTTCTTTAAGAATTCCCACAACGGTAAAAGGTTTGTCTTTGTGAACAATAATTCCGGGACCTGTGCTTATGCCATGAGTCAAAGGAATTGGATCACCTATTTTTAAATTTTCTTTTTTAGCCATTTCCCAGCCTAAGGCCACATCAAAGACGTTGTCAGGAATGTCGCCTTGAGCAACTTGAATTTTTTTATCACCAAAAAAACGATAATGTTGATATAAATTTTGATCCGTCGCCACAACACGATAACCATGATAGCTGTCACCTAATGAAAAAGGAATTGTCCATTTTACTTCGGGGTAATTTTTAATTTCTTCATAGGAAGACCATGAAATATTATTTGTAGCGTTACCCATATGAAAAACGGTATATAAAAGTAGTTGAATACCACTTCCTCGGGCACCAACAACTAAATCTGTTTTGCTAATTGTGTTAGAAAAGCTTTCTTTAGCACCTTGGCGAATGCGAGCAATTCCTAAAAAAAGCATGATGCTCATGGCAATAGAAAAAATGGTAAGTAAAAAAGTCATTTTTCTATTTAATAGAGATTGTAAAGCAATTTTTAAATGTATAATCATAAGTGTTTAACTCTATTTATTTCTGGTAATAAAATATGATGAGAGAAAAACTTTTTAAGTTCTTTATCGTGGCTTACAAATATGAGTGTTGTTTTTTGTGCTTCGCATTGAGTAAATAAGTTTTGCAAAAACTGCTCTCTATTTTCAGTGTCTAAAGAACTTGTAGGTTCATCGGCAATAATCAATTTAGGAAACCCAATTAAGGCTCTTGCCGCTGCAACACGTTGTTGTTGTCCTATAGATATTTCAGTAACTTTTTTATGAAGAAGTGAATCAATTTTTAGATTATGAGCCAATTCGTGGCATTTTTCATTTAATTCTTTGGGTGTTAATTTATTTCTTCGTGCAGGGCTAATTTTACAAGGTAACAAAATATTATCTCTCACATTGAGATAGGGTATTAAATTAAACATTTGAAAAATATAACCCATTTGTGTGCCACGCAAATGATCGCGTTTTGAGGGTTTTAGGCCAACATATTCTGTATTAAATATTTTAAGAGAGCCTTCTTTTGCAGGTAAAATTCCAGCCATAATACTTAATAATGTTGTTTTGCCGCATCCGCTAGGTCCATATAAAAAAAGACGATCCCCTTCACTGATATCAAGATTTTCAATATCAAGTATAGGATGTCCTTTTTTATAAGAGTATTTTAAATTTTTTATGGATACAACCTGAGTCATAATTGGATGAAGCCTTTATCATTTGAAATTTTAGCGGCACTTTGTGTTGAGCTACTAATTCCTTGGACATTAATTTTATGAATACTGGGAAAGTATTTTTTAAATCCAAAGGTGATTTTTGTACCTGATATATTTTTTGTGCATTTTACAGAAAAATCAGCTTTAAATTCACCATGCTCCGCTTCTTTTTTGTCATTTTTTACGTTTGAGGTATTTTGTGCTGATTTTAGCTTATTTTCATCATTGTCTTCATCATCATCTTTAACAAAAGGGTCTATTTTTGTTGTTGTAAAAGTGCATCCTAAATTAGAATCAAGTTTTACCATTTGGCTGATGTTATCTCTTATTTTATTAACAGAAGCTTCCACTGTTTTCTTATCATTTTCTGATTTTGCTTCATGTTCAAAACCATAGATGCTGATGGCTGGAACTTCGAGATGAATGCTCGCGGTATTATTTTCAACTCCAATATCAATTTTAGCATTTCCATGCTCATGAGTGCCATGGGACCAAGCGAGTGGATACGAAAAAATAAGGGTTATAGCAATGCTCACTTGGGTCATAATTTTGTTCATAGCAACTCTCCTGAAATGATAAGCGGATGAAAGTAATTAACTTAGCACATCCAGCAGAGTCTTGCATAATTGCAAATTTTTTGCAATAGAGTATATAGAATTCTATTTTCAAGGAGGCTGTGAAATGGAATGTAATAAAAATCATCATCAGATGGCACATGTTCACCATTCAGGATATTGCAATGGTAAATTATTTAAAGATGCTGCATTTGATGCTCTAAAAGCGGCTCATTGTAGAATAACGCGGCCACGTCTTGCTGTCATAGAATGTCTTGCGCAAGCAACTGTTCCTCTGTCACCAAAAAATATTTATGAATATGTTTTACAAAACAATGATGATAAAATAGATCAAGTTTCAGTATACCGCATATTAGAAACTTTTATACAGTTAAATTTAATTCATCAGGTTTTTCCTTCTGGAGATTATCTGCCTTGTACAACAAGTTGTGAAAAGAATTCGAATCATATTATTTTAAATTGTATTCACTGTGGAAAAGTTACAGAAATTGATATTGATGGGAATGATATTTTAAAAATATATGAGTATATTAAAAATAAGATTTATTTTTTACCGGCTAAAAATAGAATTCAAATTGATGGGATGTGTCACTCATGTCAGTAAATAAACAGGGTAATCAATATGTTCTTGCAGAAACTGCGTCAGGAATTCCCACCTTCAAACATATTGAAACCAATGAAATATTACACGGTCAGGTAGGGCCTTATGAAGAAGCTTATAATTTGTATGTGAAATCTTCATCCATTGAAAATTTTGCACAAAACATTGTGATTTATGATTTGGGAATGGGATGTGGCGCGCAAATCATAGCAATGTATAATGCCTTTTTAAAAAACAAAAAAATTCCTAAATTAACAATAGTGAGTTTTGATTTAGAAAAACAGGGACTCATCGCTTTATTAAAAAATATTCAACTGTTTCCTTATGCTTTTGAATTTGAAATACTTTTAAAGAAATGTATTGAACAAAATCATATTTCGCATTTTTTAGATGATGGCAGAGAATTCGAATGGATATTTATAGAAGGTGATTTTGTTAAAACTATAAAGATTTTCGAGGGCAAATTTCCATTTGCAGATATTGTTTGCTACGATTTTTTTTCTCCTGCCAGTCATCCCCATCTTTGGACATATGAAGTCTTTTTAAATTTAAAAAACCATATGAATCCTAAGTCAAAATTAATTACTTACTCTTCTGCAACCTGTGTTCGTGCCGCCATGCTCGCAGCAGGATTTTTTGTGGGATTTGGCCCTTTAAGCGGAAAAAAAGCAAAATCAACAATTGCCGCGTCATCCTTAAATTTATTGGAAGAACCTCTTCCTCTTTCTTGGCAAACTACTTTTTATCGTTCGGGAGCGAAATTTTGTTCTGTTGAGTCGGAAGTTTCACAGCAAACTATTCTTGAAGCTTTAAACTCCCATCCGCAGTGGTTTCCTATTTAAGATTGATATTTTTTTGACATTTAAAATTTTATTTTTATAATCCTTCCATACAATTATATGTGTGTACTTAAAATATTTATATTTTTTAAAATTTAGAAAGGCTTAAAATGTCAAATATTATGAAAAATATACTTTTTATGACAATAGTGGCTGCATTTGCTCTTCTTGCCTTTCGTGCGCATGCTGTGGGATCGGCGGGATGTGGTTTGGGTTCTATAGTTTTTAAAGGAAATGAGTGGTATAAACAAATTCTAGCCGTAACAACAAATGATTCGACTGGATCTCAAACACTTGGAATCACGACGGGAACATCTAATTGCGCTCCCGGATTATTTGGTGATGCGCAAAAACAGCAAGATTATGTTGTGGCAAACTTAACTTCCATTGAAAGGGAAGCAGCGCAGGGAAGTGGAAAAACATTGAACGGTTTGGCTTCTGTTTTGGGTTGTGATGATTCTCAAAATCAAGTTTTTGGTATTTATACACAGAAGAAATATTCAGAAATTTTTAATTCTAATGATGCAAATCAAATACTATTAAATTTAAAATCGGCATTACAGAAAGACACTCCTCTTTCACAATCTTGTAAACTTATAAATATTTAGTTCCTTTAAAATAAGCCCTCCTAAAAAATATTTAATTGCGATTCATTTCACATTTTTTAGATAATATATTTAAAATAAAAAAATCATACAAGGTATTGAATGCTCCGATTAACAATGTATTATTTTTCAGTCGAAGAGAAACTTCGATTTTTCTAATGGATTGAAAAGGAGTATTTTCAATGAAAAAAATTCTATCTAAAAAGAATGTTCTTTTAGGAACGGCAGCTCTTAGCATGTGGTTTTCTCAATCGTCATTTGCTGTAGGTTCTGCAGGATGTGGTTTAGGTTCAATTATTTTCTCTGAAGAAGTTTGGTGGAAGCAAGTATTTGCAGCTACTTCGAATGGTTCTTCGGGAACACAAACTTTTGGAATCACATCAGGTACTTCAAACTGTGCGCCAGGTCTTTTTTCGCAACGTCAAAAACAAAAAGATTTTGTAGCTGCTAATTTATCTTCATTAGAAAGAGAAGCAGCACAAGGAAATGGGGAAACCGTAAAAGGTCTTGCTTCTGTTATGGGTTGTAATGGGTCTACGTATCATAATTTTGGAGCTCATGTTCAAGCGAATTATAATGCCATTTTTAACTCAAACGATCCTGCTGTTGTTGTTACGAATATTCATAATGAGTTGCAAAAAAATGAGGGTCTTTCTCAATCTTGTAAAGTTAGTTCTTAATAGTAAGAATGTACTTGTTGTCATTTTATTACTTTTCCCTTTAAGTATATTTGCTCAAGAAAAGAGCTCAAATCAATTTGACATTGAATATTTTATCCAAAAATCACGCAGTTTAGAATTAGCAAAGAGATCAGAGTGGCGTAAAATACTTTTTTATCAAAAAAAGTATTTTACAACGCCTCGTGGGATCGTGGATGGAAAAGAATTTTACTTATCAAATGAAGGAAAGTTTAATCCACAAGCCGAATTAGAAGAAACAATTAAAGCCTTTTTTGATGAAAGCAAAGCAGATCTGTCTGCTCAGTGTAAGTTTCCTCGAAGGCTCAAATGGTTAAAATATTATTTAGACGAGAATATGAAAACACTCCCTGAAGCGCATTGCCAAAATTTAAATGATTGGCTTAAAGTTATTAACCCCAAAGGCGTGGTTCTTATATTTTCTTCTTTTTATATGAATAGTCCTTCTAGCATGTTTGGTCATACTTTTTTACGAATTACAAATTCAGAGGATCCTCTAACTGATTCAGGGGTTAATTTTGCAGCCAATCCTGATACAGAAAATCCATTGTTATACACAATTAAAGGTTTGACGGGTTTTTTTGAGGGGAAATTTAGTTTGTTACCTTACTCTGTTAAGGTGCAAGAATACAATAACTCAGAAAGTCGCGATTTATGGGAATATGAATTAAATCTAACCCAAGAGCAAACAGAGAATATGATCTTAAGTCTTTGGGAAGTTGGTAACAATCGCATTGACTACTTTTATTTTGATGAAAATTGTTCCTTTATTTTGCTTGCCCTGCTTGATACGGCAAATGACAAATTTAATTTTTCAAGTCAATTTTGGTTCTGGGTGAATCCCGCTGATACAGTAAAAGCTGTTTATAGCTATCCTGGTATCATAAAAAATGTGTCATTTCGTCCTTCCTCCGCAAATCGTTTTCAATATCGATTTTCTTTGCTCAATGAAATGGAGCAAAAATTATTTGCAAAAATTATTGATGAGTCATTAGGCTTTGCCGCTTTAAAAGCGCAGACATCGGTCGAAAATGCAGCAAAAATATTAGATGCTATTTCTGAATATATAGATTATAAAGAAAATCTTGCAGGAACTGAAGAATCTAAAACGTATCCCCTATTTCGGAAGCAATTGTTACGCGCGCGTGCATCTCTTGGTGTTGTGTCTACACCTTTACAAATTTCTCCGCCTGAAAATGCAAGACCTGATAAAGGGGTTCCTGGTGCGCGGTTAGGGTTATCTCTTTCGCATTCTAAATATGCAGGAACCGCCTTAAATCTTGAAATGCGCCCTGTACTGCATAGTTTAGAGGACCCTTCGTTGGGTTATTCCAAAGAGTCTCAAATTAAACTTTTGTCAACTTTGTTACGTTATGAGTTCCCTTCAAATCAATTGTATATTGATAAATTAGACGCTGTTGATATTATATCTATACCAGCTCTTTCTCCTCCTTTATTCCCTCTTGCTTGGAATTTAAATGTCGCTATAGAACAGGATGAAGATTGTAGCAAAACAGGTTATCAGGCCGCGTGTCAAAGGTATTTTGCAAAAGGCGGAACTGGTTTTGCTATCCAATATGACAATATTCAGATTTTTGCCCTGCCTCAAATCGATTTTGCTTACCAAAATGAAAATGCCTTTGAAGTCTCGGTTGGTACTTTTTCGGGTATTGCTTTACGCCCTTCAAATAGATTGGTTATTTTTTCAAGCCAAGATTGGATGAATCGTTATTCGGTTCAATATTCAAAATGGCGCAGACATTTTATGTTAGAGACATCCTTGTCAATACTCGCTTTTAATAACGTAGAATCTAAAATATATTATAATTATAACGTAGCAAATAGTGACTGGCGAGTGGGTGCCGGTATTTTTTGGCATTTTTTTTAATTTTTTGGGTGCCAAAACTTTGAAAAATTTTCATTTCTATGAGAATGATTATTCCATATACTGTAAGCGGGATCTTAACAGATCCCATTCCTATTGCACGTTTTGACTGGAGTCCCTTTTATGGTAAAAAGTGAACTAATCGAAATCCTTTCTTCTAAGGCAGATGTTACTGCACCTCAGGCAGAAGAACTTATCAACATGTTTTTTGATACAATTTCTGAGGCACTTACTGAGGATGGCCGTGTTGAAATCCGCGGTTTTGGCGCTTTTACTGTTCGTAAATACAAATCTTACGATGGGCGTAATCCGAAAACAGGTGAAAGGATAGAGGTACCAGAAAAGAAACTTCCTTTCTGGAAAACAGGGCTTGAGTTACGGCAACGTGTGGATGGCTTAGGTTGAAAGTTGTTGATGTCAAAATCGGCAAAATAAAAATACCGCTTAAAAAGCCCTTTAAAACAGCTTTGCGTACGGTTTATTTTGCTGAAGACATCGTTATAAAACTGATAACCCAATCGGGTTTCATTGGTTTTGGCAGTGCTGCTCCTACCGTCGCTATCACAGGTGATTCCTGCGATTCTATTGTCTCTTGTTTATTTAAAAATTTAAAACCAAAAATTATCGGTTGTGACATTTCTAATATTGAAAAAATAATGACTTCACTGCACTCAGGTCTTGTTCATAATACCTCTGCTTTAGCGGCGGTAGATATGGCAATATATGACCTTTATGCGCAGTCTTTAAATTTACCACTTTATAAATTGCTTGGTGGATACCGCAATTTGATTTTTACGTGTCTCACTATAAGTGTGAACTCCCCAGAGGTCATGGTCGCCGATTCTCTTGTTGCACTTGAAGAAGGATTTTCCGATTTAAAGTTGAAACTGGGTATTAATCCTGCGCAAGATTTAGACAGGGTTAAAGCGGTTCGTATGGCGGTAGGAAATAAAGTTAAAATAAGCGTCGATGCCAATCAGGCTTGGTCTGCGAAATATGCTGTGCGTATGATACAAAAGTTTGAAGATTTGGGACTGAATATTGAATTTGTCGAGCAGCCTGTGAAAGCAAAAAAACTATCCGATCTTTGTTACGTTACTGAAAATGTTCATACTGATATCCTCGCCGATGAATCCGTTTTTTCAGCGTACGATGCCTTTCAAATTGCAAAATATAGAGCGGCCGACTTAATAAATATCAAACTTGCTAAAGCAGGCGGTATTTATAATGCGATAAAAATACTTCATGTGGCAGAAGCGTCAGATATTGAATGTCTTGTGGGATGTATGTTGGAAAGTCAAATTGCCGTAACAGCGGCCGCGCATTTTGCGGCATCGCAAAAATCAATTGTGCGGTGTGATTTAGATCCGCCCGCACTTTTAGCAGAAAATCCCGTTGTGGGAGGCGCTTATCTTGATGGGAATACTCTTACGTTACCTGATTCGCCTGGGTTAGGAATAAAAGAAATTCTTGATTTCGAATTAATCCGTTAACTTATTTAAAAATAAACTGTAAATGTTCCTTTAGTATTCATAGGTGCTACCATTCGGTTAAATCCATAGACAGGATATTCAAATTCAGCACTAAATTCTCCAGGAATACGATAAGGTAACCCGCTTACTTTTGTTCCGACGACGGCGGAATAATATTGTTCATAACCGTGATCAGGGTGCATGCTGGAGTCACCTAAATAAAACTGATCGCCAAATGTATAAATAGGCTGTCCATTTAAATAGGATTTAGCGGCAATATTATATTTTGCTTGTGTGTATAATCCCCACCATTTAAGGTCATTGGAAACATTTCCTAGACCCCAAGCCGCTTGGATAAATCCAATATGGTGTAAGCCTTTTCTCCAGAATAAAAGGTCGTTACCTTGTCCATCTCCATGACCATTTGAGCCATTGTCAACGTTAGGATCGGCTGTATTAAATGAGGTGTTATCACTCATACTGGTTCTGCCTAACTTGGCTTTTGTAAAGGAATATTCAGCCATATGCTGCCAGCTTAATATCACGCCTGGTACAGCAACGTAATCGAGATTCCAGCGCAAAATGGCATCGTAAGTCCCACCACCTGTAATTAAAGTACCGTCACCACCTGTGGCACGCATGGCACTTACAATATTAAATTTGCCTGTAGGCACGCGTAAACCGCCTCCTAGGGAGAAATAAATGGGAACGTGACGAAGGGGAGATTCTTCGGAAATAATGCTCCATAAAATACCGAATTGAATGTCACCAAGTCCTGTGGCTCCGTTCGTAGGTTGAGAGGCTGTCAATAGGAGATTGCGAATTTGTGAAGAAAGGGGGCTTGCCGAATTAAATGTAAAGCGCTCACCTGTAGGTAATGTTGTGTAAATAGATGCGGAGTTTGAGAGGTTGCCCCCGGTATTTATATAATTTGCACAGTTTGATACAGTTGCGTTTCCGCCGCACAGTGCCCCTCCATTTTGAGAAAGTTGCGTGGCAAGATCATTTAAAACGTGGTTGTAATAACGTGAATACATTTCCGAATTGGCTGCAATTAAATTGCCATTCATACCGAGTTGGTATGAAGCTGTAAGTGGGATGCCTACGCCTACAGATACCGTATTGGACAGTCCATATTGTAATAGAATGCCTGTCATCCAGCGTTTCATGTCCAAGCCCATGTTTATTCTTTTGCCATTGCTGTCAAAGCTCTCGTTTCCAAAAGTGTAGGCTACGGGAACGTCTACTTTGAAAATTCCTTTAGGCAGTGTTTTGCCTGTGGGAAGTACTGCGTATTTGGGCGCCTTATGTCCCTTTTCACCAACACCTCCGGCGACTTCGTCGGTAGGGTCAATTTTTTCGGTTAATTGTTGTTGAGTATTATCTTGGCTATCAATATCATTATTATTTTGTGCAATTAATTTGGGATTTATTAAATCTAAGTTATCTGCGAAAGAACTCGTATAAATAGATGAACTTAATATTGAAAAAAAAGGAATAGTAAGGCCTAATTTTTTTAATGCAGAACGTGGAGATTGGAATTTTTTGTAAAATGACATAAGTCTTCCTCAAAATACAATTTATTTGTTATCAAGTTTTTTATGAGACAAGCCCACCATTGTGATTTTGAGAGAGGAGGGTAAATACGTTTATACTCTTAACATCTAACAATAAATTTTGCAACTCGAAGTAAATTTATTTGGGACTTGCCAAAAATATTTGAAAGGTATACTTAAATCACTAAGCCAACTATTTGATTTTGTGAGAGAGATGAGGGTTGGCGCGGAGTAATTTAGAGGAACTCCACGCAATACAATTTAAAAAAAGTTAATTATGGTGCACAATTAAAGCGCTATTTATAGTTATATGCGCATTTTAAAATGAGGTTTCATATGAAAAAAAACCGTGCAATATATGTAGCAAGTATTGCGTCAACTTTGGCTATGGTAGGTTGCGGCTTTAAAGGCAACACCAATATGCAGGATTACAGCACAGATATAGGAACAAAATGGGATGCTTTAGCAAATCAAATAGGAACCCATACCGTAGCAGAGGCTCCCGATGTTTTATCAAATCGTGGACAAATTACAGAAAATTTAAAACAAGCTCCTACAAATTTTAATCCAACAAAGGGTGGAGACAAATATAAGGAAAATAAAAAATTTGCTGTTGATTATGTTAATAAAAATATAACAAAATCTCAGGCGACTGAAATTGTCAGCATTAGAAAATTATCTGATTTATTGGGTGAAGAACTCACCAAAGAGAATGCTAACGTAACAGCTGTTCCTTATATTGAAAGAGCTTCTTTCGCTAAAATTAATGATCTCAGTGGCATTAAAACACTGAGCGGCATAAATCATAATTCTGAATTTCAAATAGCTGGCACCTTAAATGGTAAAATATCAAATAAGAATAAAGCAGAGGGAACAGCTTATGTTATAACATATAAGTTGGATAATTCTGCTCATAATTACACTGCCATTGTTACGATACCAAAAAATAATAAGAATGAAAAATTACCATTAATGATGTATGCTCATGGTGGTGATGCTGGTTTGTCTTTTAGCAATATGGCAACCGTAATGCAAAATAATTTACGTAGAGCCATTGTAGCCGCTCCCGCCTTTCCTGGAGAACCAATTTGCTCTATTACAACTCAAGGTGGCTCAGAAAAAAATAGTTTCAAAAGATCGTGTGTCAATTACAATGGAGATGTACAACTCAAGGTGGCTCAGAAAAAAATAGTTTCAAAAGATCGTGTGTCAATTACAATGGAGATGTGATGTCTCCCTCGGTCAATGCAGAAGGTGTAAAAAAATCACCGCTCGACGATGATGTCAATGCTCTTTTAGGCTTACACAATGCCATTACGAAGTTAGCACGCGGTGGAATGAATCCTAAAATAGGTGGAATTGAAGTAAAAGGTGAAAATAAAACTTCATTTATTGCTGATCTTCAAAAATCAATTGCTTTTAATTTCGATGATCCAGATCTTCCGCAAATGAAACCTGTTGCAGGAATTAAAACTATTGCCGCCGCAGATAGTCGTGGAGGTGCTACTTTATTAGCAGCTATTGGGCGTACGGGTATTATGCTCGAACAGCAATTGAGTAGTGGGATAAATTTAGAAAATTTAATGAAAAATCCTCCTGTATTTTTTAGCGCCGCCGCACTATATTACGCACCTTCATCATTAACAGTCGGTGAATTTAGAATTTTATTTCAATATATGGTTGCAGGTAATATTAACGAAACAAGTTCTTACAATGCTCTTCCTATGATCCCCGATCTCAAAAAGAATCCTTATTTTACCAATTATAAGACAGCGCCAATTGGTCAAGATCAAAAAGAATTATCGGAACTCGTGGGTTGGCTTGCGGCTTCAGATATTGCTTTTTTAGCTCCCTATATTTCTGTTGGAATGCAAAATTGGGCTGTTACCTTTGCTTCATTAGCTAGAACTATGAACGAATTAAATTTAGATATTCAAACAAAATTAACGAATTTAGGTGAGAATCCAGCAGCCCATGCATTAGGAAGCTTGTTTTCAGCTATTAGTGAGCCAAACAATGATGGTAAATCATTATTAGCTTATTTTGCCGATCGTTTAACGGAAGGCAAAGACACGGCCGCGGTCACTGCGTTATTAGGTAACAGCAATGCGGAAAGCAGAGATGCAGTTAAAAATTTATTTTTAAATTTAAGTAAAGATAATAAAGTTTTATTGCCTATAGGTAAAGCTATTGCGACTAAAGTGGGAGATTCCAAATATAATTATCCGACATCTTTGCAAAATGTAGCTAAGGCATTTGAAGAGTTTAAAGCAGCTTCTCAAATGGATATTGTTCAAAAAGAATCCCTACAAAAATTAATGGGGTATATTGCGGGCGTATCTAAACAAATTGGCGTAGAAATTGCTCAAAATGCGAATTCTGATATAGCTAAAAAATATATAAAAGCTTTGAGTGATGTGTCTAATGTGTTGACAGCAATGCAATCGAGCCCTTCCGCCATGCAGGGACTCGATTTAGCCACATTTTTTGCAGATATTAAAAAATCAAGTGCGAGCGTTCTTGCGAGTAGAAAAGCGGCACCCGGTTCTATTATTTTCCTACACAACACCCAAGATGAAGTAGTCCCTTACAACCAGTCGCTCATAGCAAAATTGGCTATGGATTCTGTGTTTGAATCCATTTACAAAGAACAAGAAGAGCAAACGGCATTTGTAAATCCGCTTGTTATGTCTAACGTCCCTGCAGTTGGCTCGCAGTTTTTTGCATTCCAACCTGACAATATTTTTTATAATATAGATATTGGAAGTAAAAACTTTAAGGGCGGAATTTGTTTAGAAAAGGATAATAAAGGGAATCCTGCCTCCAATTTCAGTCCTTCAGCTAAAAAATGTTTTGGAGGAAGACCTCTTAGCAAATTGGGCAGCGGTATACTTGCCCATGGTGATGCGGCTCTTTGGACAAGTCATTTGATTAACGGTTCTATGCAGAAATTAAAATATGATGGTTCTGATATTGAGCAGGTTCATAATGCGATGTTCTATGGAAATGGTATGAATATTCCTCCTAAAAAAATATTTACCAATGCGGAACCAGCCGAATTAGAACAAATTTTTGGGATGTATAATACTGCCAAAAACCAGAGTGAAAAGACGATGACAACTATTAATTATTATGTTGCTCCAAAATCTCTTGAAGATTGCAATAATCCTGCAAAAAGAACGGGTCTATGTTATTTAGTGGGGGGATCTTCCTCTGTTTTATTTAATCGTCCGTTAATGCTAGACGGTTTGCAAAAAGATCTTACAGCAGGAAGCTGGAATGAGACGGCTCAAACAAGTGCTATGACACCAAGTGATGTGTTTTCAGCTTGGATGGACAGCTCTGTAATCCAAGTACTCACTTCAGCGACAACAAAACCCTAATTTCTTCTCATTTTATAAGGAAAGCCTCGCAATTTTATTGTGGGGCTTTTTATTTTTGAAAAAAAATTTCGGACTTCAGTATGCAAAGTAACAAATAGATGAATTATTATCATAAATGTTTAAAGATAAATATATTTTATATTAACTATTTGTATGCTAATAAATTAAATATTTAAAATTTTAATTTGAAAAATATTTGACAATATTAATAAGTTATGTATAGTTTGTTTTGTTGGATATCCTATCACTCTTTATTATATTTATATTCAAAATAACTATTTTTAATTTTCGTCTAAATTCAATAAGGAAAAAAATATGAAAAATTTATATAAATTGTTTGCCATTTTGTTGTTTCCTATAAAGGTTTTTGCAGCAAATCCGCCCTGTGCTAATATTCATGTGTGGTATGAATTGAATAATCAATCGGAGAATGAATGGGTTATTGATATTAATACTCTTATCGAAAAAAATTTAAATTTTTATAATGACAAATGCAAAATTATTAAAGATACTCAGAAAATAAAACTAAATCCTCAGCAAATAAAATACATAGGTATGTATGTGAGAAATCAAGCGAACTTTAGAACCATAGTTAGTTTTTCTGGTGTGGAAGAAGCAAATAATGACATTCAAGATATAAGCCCATTAGAGCAAAAAAAGTGCGTATTTTTAGTACAAGCGTATGCACCCGCCACGATGAATAGAATGATTTGGCAAATTAACAATTCAGATTGCTACGCAACGAATTATAATACAAAAATGTATTTTAAGTAGATATTCCTAAGACTTCATAATTTTCTTCTAAAAACTTCTTCAACATATCCGATATCATGCAGCATGAAATTGAAAAGAAATCCTTTGCGTTAAAATTTTCAATTTTTTCTTTTTCAATGAGTTCTAATTCTAAATTATTAATAAAAGAAGCTATTTTACTTAACAAAAATTTTGAAAATTCATTTTTATATTCATGCAGTAAAATTTTACATTCCTTAGAATCAGCGCATTCTAAAAGTAAAATATTTTTAATCGAAATGAACTTTAGAAAATTTTCAAATTCATTTTTATGTTTAATAATTTGAATAAGAGTTAAATTTTTTTCATAAGTATCTTTTATGTTTTGTTGAATTTTAATTTGTTCAGTAATATCAATAGCGCATATAATCATTTTTTCAGGATTTTTATTTTTATCTAAAATTGATGTGTACTTAAGCTTTATTGTTTTCCCATTGAAAATTTCTACAATATCGGGAAGCATTGAAAATATAGAATCAATATTAAAAATATTCTCAAAATATTGTTTTATACAAAGAATAATAACATCATGTTTTGACATTTTAAGATCAATACAGACTTGATCAATTTTTTTTCCTGAAATATCTAATGAAAATATTTCAAAGCATGATTTTGAAACAGCTGAGCCAATTTCAAGATTTTTATTAATAATAAAATATCCATCTTGAACATGATCTAAAATTTCATTAACCCTATTCCTTTCATTTTGAAAATTCAATTCAGCAAAAGAATAATATGTGTTGAGAGTAAAGTAAATTTCTATAAATAATATATCGCTCGTAATTGATTGAGCTTCAATTATATCGTCTTTTTCCGAAATTTTTTCTGACCAAAGTTTATTTAAAATAAGTTTTAAATTTCCTAAAGAAGCTAAATAAATATTACCAGGAATATTTCTCATGTAATGTGCATAACCTATTTTAATTTTTTCTAGATAGTAGGCATCATCAAATGGTCCTGAAAATAAATAAGGAAAATATTTTTTATTAATTTCGACTAAGCGGTCAACTTCAGATTTTGAGACAAAATATTTCATTGCTCTAGCGTTATTTAAATTAAAATTATAAAATTTTTGTACAACTATTTCAATATTTTCTTTAATTATAAGGTTTAAACTTTGTGCAATTATCTTTTTATTTTCATCGAAGTTTAATGCTTCCTCGATTTTAGAATTATGATGTTCATTAATATAATTTTTTGAAAATTCCTCAAATTCTACTGTGTTTTTCATGAACTAGAATTCCTAGAAAATAAAATATGAATTCAATGTATAGATTAGTTTAAAGACAAAAATCAATCAAGCAATTATAAGTTTTTAAATTGACACATAATTGCAGATATTAAAAGTTAAAATTTGAATTTTTCTAGGAAATTTTTACCTATTCAGAACTCGTTTTGACGAGATATTCAACTATTAAGAATTTAAAACGATATAAAAGCGAATTTTAAAATTTTAGAAAGAATTTGACATGAATTCAGTGGAAATTAATTTGAAATATTTGTATGGAATACTTGCGGAACTTAGGCAAGAAATAAACTTTTTAAATGTTGAAGCAGAAAAATTAAATGAAATTGCAATGAATGCAGCTGTTACTGCGGGACAAACGGGTAAGTCACTTAGGATTTATACAGAAATATCTAATCAAATTGCGGGTTCTTCAAAAAAAATGAAAAATTTGATAGATAAAAATAGAAATGAAGTTAATTTAATATTAAATTTAACTTTGAAAATTCTATCAAATAATATGCTTAGTTCTAAATTTATAATGGTTGGAAATGATAATATTATAATTGAAAATAAAAACTTAATAAATGAAAAAATTAGTGATATTAATTTATCTGAAAAGCTTATTATCAAAGAGTTGATTTCTCATATTTATCATTCAAAAACATTTTTAAAATCAATATTGCAGTTGCAGTATAAATTATTTGGAATACATAATTGTTTAGTAATTGAGGCAATTCAACTTGAGGGTTCATCCTTTTCAGCAATTAAGACATTGAGTGAAAGTCTGCACAGTTCATCAGAAATAACGATTTACTGCATTGATAAGTTGTTTTCTTTGCTGAAAAAAATATTACGCGCGGCTAAAGTAATTCGTGTAAATAAGGAATAAGAAAAATATGCTCATAAAGACATTATACGATGAAAATAACTGTAAATGGGTTATGTTTGGCCGTGATCCTCAAAAAAAATCAAGTGTTATTGATACCAATGAATATGCTATTATTGTCAATAATGAAGCTATATTGCTTGATCCTGGAGGAATAGAGGTTTTTCCAGCAGTTCTTACGTCAATGTCTGAAATAATTGATATTAAAAGTATTAAAATTTATTTGTGTAGTCATCAGGATCCCGACATAATGTCTTCTTTGCCTTTATGGTTAGGTTTAACACCGCAGGCAAAAGTTTATATGTCATGGCTTTGGAGCGGATTTATTGCACATTTTGGCGGTGAATATGTAAAAAACTTTGTTCTTTTAGAGGATGAAGGTCAATCCATCGAATTTAATCAAAAAAGATTTGAATTTATTCCTGCTCATTATTGTCATTCGTCAGGAAACTTTCATTTTTTTGATCCGCAATCACGTATTTTCTTTACAGGTGACATGGGTGCAGCTCTTGTCCCCGTCGATTATCCAACAGTGGTTGAAGATTTTAAAGAACATGTTCGATATATGGAGAAGTTTCATCAAAGATGGATGCCATCGAATGAAGCCAAAAATCGCTGGGTCAATCGCGTGAGAAGGTTGAATCCAACTATGTTATGTCCTCAACATGGCTCCATTTTTACAGGGGAAAATGTAAAAAACTTTTTAGATTGGATTGAAGATTTAGATGTTGGGAAAGCAAGATAAATTAAGGATAAGATTATGAATGATGCAAATGCAAAAATCCTAGAGAATAATTTAGAATCTATTCTTTCGCATTTTGTAACCTCAGAAAAAAATGTTGATGAACTTTCATCTTCATTGGCTAAAATTGAAAAAATGATTTTTACAGTCAGGGATATCTCTACGAAAACAGATCTTCTATCGCTCAATGCATCTATAGAAGCTGTTCGCGCAGGGCAATCGGGCAAAGGATTTGCCGTGGTTGCTGATGAAGTGGCTCGCTTAGCTGAAAAAACACAAGATTCTATTTCTGAAATTGAAACGGCAGTGGATTCATTCAAAGATGGATTTGAAAATTTTAAAGAGTTTTTTTTAAAATCTAAAGAATTAATTAAAGATGTTGTTGATAAAAACAAATAATTTTATGAAATTTTTAAATTTGGTAAGAGCATGGAATTTAATGAAGAATTATTACAAATATTTAAAGAAGAAAGTGCTGACTTAATTGAAAGAAGCAGAGATAAGTTAGAAAATTTTTTTACTTCTCAAAATAAGGTCGAATATTTTCAAGATATATTAAGAGTTATTCATACTATAAAGGGAAATGCGGGCACAATTGGTTATAATGAACTCAAAAAATATGCACATGATTTGGAAACGTCGCTTCTGGAATTTAAAAATCATGAAGAATTAATTGGAAGTAATGTCACAGATCGTTTAAATAAGTTTTTTGACCACGTAGAAAGTTTAGTTAATGGAGAAATTCAAGAAACTCCACAAATTGAAACTGAAATATCCCACGCTGAATTCGGATTTTTTGATAAAAATGACTCCTCTGATTCTACTGAGTCCACTCCCGTATTATCACCTTCTCAAATAATGAATTCAAATGATAATTCTAATAAATCAAATGAAATTAAGGATAAAAAAGAAAGTAAAATTGAAAAATCTTCTTCAGATTTTATTAGAGTTCCAACTGAAAAAATTCAAAAAAATTTCGATATTATTTCCGAAATATTTTTGATTAGAAATCAAATGAGATATCTTGTAGAAAAAAAATATAACGACAATTTAAATTCTGATGTGTTTTTTCAAGATTGGGAAATATTAGATAATTCGTTACGTAAAGGAATTGGTGAACTTGAGAGTATTGTTATGTCGATGCGTATGACACCAATAAAAAGTTTACTGCGTCGTATGGAAAAGACAGTGCGTAGCTATCTAGATGTGAATACTGATAAAAGTATAATTGTTAATATTGAGGGAGAGGATGTAGAAATTGATAAAAAAATTATTGACTCTTTAGCGGAGCCTCTCATTCATTTAACCCGTAATGCCATGGATCATGGTATTGAATCTATTGAAGAGAGAAAAATTTTAGGAAAAAATCCTCAAGCTGTTATTAAATTTTCAATAAGTATTATAGCAAACGAAGCAATACTTATTGTGAGTGATGACGGACGTGGCATAGATGAAAATAAAGTTATGCAATCAGCAATTAAAAAAGGCTTAAATGTTTCAAATGTTACAACAAAAGAAGAAATGATTAATTTAATTTTTTTACCTGGGTTTAGCACAGTCGAAATAGTCAGCGATGTTTCTGGTCGTGGCATTGGCATGGAAGCTGTAAAAACCTATGTAGAAAGTATTGGTGGAAGTATATCAATTAAAACAGAGATACATAAAGGAACTCAATTTATATTAAGGCTTCCCTTAGGTATGTCTGTGGTTCCTGTAATTATTGCAAAATCAAATGAGCATAAGTTTGCTATTTTGAATAGTGAAGTATTGGAATTAAAAAAAATTTCGCCATCTGAAATTGTTAAAAATGGGGATGAGAATTATTATAAACGAGGTCATGAATTTATTCCTTGTTTTAATATTGAAAATAGCTTATTTTCCTATCTAAAAAATGTTTCATATATTACAGATAAAAAAGAAAAACTTTCTATTTGTATTATTGGACAATCTGGGAAATTAATTGCTATTCAAATTGGTGAATTTGTTGAAAATGCAGAAATCGTAATTAAAGAGTATCCTGCAAATGCCCCAAAATTTCAATACGTTTCTGGTATCTCTATTTTAGCAACGGGTGAGCCTACATTTGTAATATCGCTAAATAAATACTGTGAAAGCATTGCAAAAATGCCAAATTTAAAATTTGGAGATGCTTAATGATAGATTTTGAGAAAATTAAATTAAAGCAATCAGAACTTTTAAAAGATGAAGAAGATCAGACAAATTATTTTACTTTGGTAAAGTTTAATGTGGGTGAAAAAACATTTGCCGTTGATATTATTAATGTGCATGAAATAATTGAGTTTATTGAGTTTACGCCCTATCCAGAGATTATTTCAAATCATATTGGTATTATTAATGTGCGTGGAGAAATTATTCCCTTAGTTCAATTTGAAAAGGACTATAATTTTAAAAAAAATGAAAAATATAAGGTCATAATTTTAGAATTTACCATGGGAAAATTATACGCACTTAAAAGTAACAAGATTCAAAAAATTTTATATAAAGAAAAATTTTTACTACCCGGTCAAACAATTAATTTAAACAAAACACCCGCATTCTATCTGGATGAAAATCTATTTGAAATTTATTTTAAGGATAGTCTATGATGGAATCGCAACAAATTTTAAAATCAATTGATGAAAAGAATGTCGTAATATTACCTTTTTCACTTATTCATAGTAATTGCGAATTACATTTAGGATTAAATGTCCAAAAAGTAGCATCAGTTGTTGAGGTGGGTGATTACTCTCTTTTGCCAGGTGTTTCGGCTCCCTTTTTGTATATGATTAAAATTCAAGGAATTCCCGTACCTGTTATTGAAATAAATCAATTAAATAATTTAAACGAATTGAATAATTATCAGTTGAAAAACTGTGATAAAATAAAGTATGTAAAAAAAAGAATTATTATCTGTCACGTACTGACAATTTATATTGGTATTGTTGTCGATATAACTAAAAAAATAAAAACTATTTCAAATAAAGAACTTTTACCTCCTCCAGACATATGGGAAAATGACAAGCATTTTTTTGTCAGTGCTATGATCAATGAAAAAGAAAAGTACAGATACATATTTGATATTGAAAAGTATATTGCCAGTATTGGCATAAGTATTGGAAACGTCGCTCAAGATTTTAAATCAAATTCTGATAATATTAAGGTTTTAAAAGGCAAAACGGGATTGGTTGTGGAAGATTCAAGAGTCTATCAAGCTCTGGCCAAGCAATTTTTTGAAAAATATGAAATGCATATGGAATTAGCAAAAGATGGAAAACAAGGTCTTGAAATGCTTTTAGCAAATGCTGAAAACTATGATTTCGTGATTTCTGATATTGAAATGCCCAATATGAATGGTATTCAAATGATCAAAGAATTTAAATCTATTAAAAAAGTAAATACGACGCCTATTTTATTTCATTCTTCAATTTCAAATCCTGAGTTTTCTAAAGATTTACAAGAAGAAGGATTGGGGTTGTTCATCCATAAATTTAATGAAGAAAATTTGATTAAGACGATTCTCAGCTTTTTTAAATAAATTTTGTAATTTTAAAAGTGTGGTATATTTTCTTTCTTTTATTTAATTAAAAAAGTTTAATAAATAATTTTTTAAAATATTGAATTTATTGTAAAAATTGTATTAAATTAATTTCATAATATTTGAGAATTTTTTTATTTCCATTTTATCAAAAATGGTTTAAATTTTATACAGAATTTAGTGTATTTAATTTTATATTTATGTATTATAATATATATTAAAACTTATTAAAGGAAATAATATGAAAAAAAATGAAATTGTTTATGATGATATTGTAAATATTATGGTAGGTGATGGAAAAAGTGATTATGAATTATATTTAAAGACAAAAGAGCTTTTGTCATTGCAAACAAATTATTCTGATCTCTGTAATATTGATGAATTGCATTTTCAATTAGTCCATCAAGCGGAAGAGCTTTTTTTTAAATCGTTAAATCATTCTTTATTAGAAGTAAATAAATATATGTTAGAGAAAAATACAAACCGCATTTTAAGTAGTTTTAAGAGGGCTCATAAAGCTCAAGCGAGTTTATTAAGTACAATAGAATTATTATACCCCATGTCTCCTAGAGAATATCAAGACATTCGTCTCAAATTAGGGAATGGGAGTGGGCAGGATTCTCCCGGATTTAAATCTTTTTTAAAAATTGCACCATGTTTATGGCGATCTTACAAAGCTGAATATTTGGACGACAATACAGAAAATCTTCATAAAATTTATAATACCGAATATAAGCATTGCGATGCATTTATCATTGCAGAATCGTTCTTAGAAGTTGACGATTATTATAATAAGTTTTTATATTTTCATATGAAATTAATTGGAAGAAGCATTGGCTTAGAAGCCCATTCAATGAAGGGAAATGTAGTTACAAATCTTACAGCGCGAATAGCCCGATCTCTTTTTCCAGAATTGTGGGATGTTCGATCTAAAATGACTTCAGAATGGGGAAGTCAATATGGCATAGTCAGAGACAGCTTATCTGAAAATTCTAGAGTCAATTAAAATGATGCAAGGAAATCAAATTTATGAATAATAAACTCATAATTGACTTCATAAAACCGGAAGGAATTTATTTTTTAAATCATTCTGTGGGGTGTTTTAGCGCTGAGCAAGAATTAGTTAAAAATGAATATTTTAACTTGTGGAAAAAAAAAGGTGGCTTTGCTTGGGATGAGTGGTTACCCTCAATCTCAAAATATCATGAAGCTTTAGCATTGCTATTAAATGGAAAAGAAAATGAATTTTGTTATCAAAATAACATTTCCACTGGTTTTATTAAAATATTATCTGCTTTGCCTAGAAGAAATGAAAGAAAAAAAATTCTTATTAGCGATTTAGAGTTTCCTTCAATTATTCTAATTTTAAAGAAATTTTTACAAAATGAATACGAAATTAAAATTATAAAAAGTAAAAATGGGATGGTTCCCTTTGATGAATGGGAAAAAGAATTAGATATAAATACACAAATTGCAATTATATCACATTCAACTTATGCAACATCTTATAAAAATTCAATTCATCAAATAGCAAATAAATGTAGAGATCATGATGTCTTTTGTTTAATTGATATCGCACAATCTGTGGGAGTTATTCCCATTGATCTTCAGGATTTAAATTGTGATTTTGTAATGGGCTCTTGTATAAAATGGGTTTGCGGTGGTTTAGGGGCTGGTTTTATTTGGATAAATGAAAAAATGATTGAAAATTTACAGAATAGATTGTGTGGTTGGTTTTCCTTAGAAAATATATTTACAGAAGACATAATGGATTTTAAAATGATAAAATCAGCATCTCAATTTTTAGATGGAACTCCTAGTGTGTTACCTATGATGTTGGCAACAGTAAGTATTCATAAAATTAAAAGAATAGGGGTTGACTTCATCTATAATATAAATCAAAAATATATAGATTCATTAATAAATTTTATATCTGATTTTAAAAGTTTGAGTATTTTATCCCCAATGGATAAAAACCAACGAGGAGGAACTCTTGTCATAAAATCAAATGATGATCAAAATTTATTAGATTTTTTGCTTAAAAAAAATGTCTATGTCGATAGAAAGGAAAATTATGGAATTAGAGTATCGCCGCATGTTTATAATACTTCTGAAGAAATAGAGCAGTTTAAAAAGTTATTAGCTTCCTATACTGATTGAATATTTTGGCATAAAATACAATTTTTATTTTTTTTCCAAAAAAATTTTTTGAATATATTTTTATCCAAATCAAATTGAATATACTCATTTATAAAATTTTGGTTTTTATTGAGGATATATTTTAGAACTTCGTTGGCTCCATAAGAACCAATGACACCACATACGGGTGATAATATTCCTGAAAAAGAACAGTTTCTAGTGCTTTCGGGAATATTTTGAAATAAACACTCGTAGCATCCACATCCTGGATTATAAATACAAAAATGTCCCTGCATTTTTAAAATACCCATATCTAACCAAGGAATATTTTTTTTAAGACTCACTAAATTAATGGATTTTCTAGTTAAATAATTGTCGCTGGCATTAATTATCAAATGATAATCAGAGGGAATCAGTGATTCATCATTTTTACAAAAGAATTTTTCAATAGAATTGAATTTTGTTTTATCATGTATTTTTTCAAGATATTTTATCAAACATTTTACTTTGGATTTACCTATATCTTGCTCTGAAAAAAATATTTGTCTTGAAAGATTTGATTCTTCCACAATGTCTTGATCAAAAAAAGTAAACTCTCCTACGCCTCCTGCAGCTAAGTATATAGAGCAGCTGTGGGCCAAGGCGCCCGCGCCAATAATAGCTATTTTTGTCTCATTTATTCTTTTTTGTCCCGTTAATCCAACAAAAGATAATGGAATTTGTCTTGAATATTTATTAAGATTCACAGTCACACCTTAAATAATTTTATATTTAATTTATCATTTTTAGCCACGAAGCTATGCGCGCATGAGGATTTTCAGAAAATTTAAAATCGCTGATGACCGCAACGCTATCAGCTCCTGCTTCATAAAGGGAAGGGCTGTGTTCTAACGAAATCCCCCCAATAGCCACTAAAGGAAGAGACGATGGAATTTTTTCTTTCCAAATTAGAATTTTTGAAATTCCTTGGGGGGCAAAGCGCATAATTTTTGTTTGTGTTGGAAAAATAGGACCCAAAGCAATGTAGGAGACATTCAATTGCAGTGCGTGTTTTAATTCCACTTCATCGTGCGTACTTAGACCTAATTTTAAATTTGATTTAAATATTTTTTCGATATCTGCTTTTTGTGAATCTTCATACCCTAAATGAATACCAAAGGCATCATACTGAATTGCAATTTCCCAATAGTCATTTATAAAAAGTTGACAGTTAAATTTTTTGCAATAATCAATGGAACATTTAATTTCATTTTCAATATTTTTAAAATGACTTTTATTTTTCTCCAACTTGATTCTTAATTGAATTGTTTTTACCCCCCACGATACGAGTTTTTCAACCCATTCAAAACTATCCACAATCGGGTAAAATCGCATTTTTTTTATTTCAAGATCTGTTAACTTATTCATCGCCTTTTATGCCCTAATTTTAAATTATTTATTGAAAAGGAATTCCTACGACAGGAGTGCTGGAGAGCGCAAATTCATATTGGGGAATAAGTCCACTACAAAAGGCCTCATGTCCTGCTTCAATAGCTTTTGCAAAGGCTCTTGCCATGAAAACGGGATTGTGGGAGTCGGCTACGGCTGTATTTAATAAAACCGCATCACAGCCTAATTCCATCGCGCGGCTGGCATGGCTAGGGGCACCAATGCCCGCATCAACAATTAAAGTGACAGAGGGGAAATGCTCTCTTAAAATTTTTAGAGAATGGGGATTGCGAATTCCTTTCCCCGAGCCAATAGGAGCAGCCCAGGGCATGAGCACCTGGCAACCTAATTGAACAAGTTCTTGTGCGACAATAATATCATCAGTCATATAGGGAAAAATACAAAAATTTCTTTTAGCAAGTTCTTCCGCCGCTTTTAATAATTCATAGGGATGAGGTTGTAATAATAAGCTTTCTCCAATGACCTCAAGTTTAATCCAATTTGTTTCAAAGATATCCTGAGCCATTAAGGCAGTTTGAATGGCATCTTTCGCATGATAACAACCTGCTGTATTCGGTAAGATAGTTAAATTTAACGATTTGATAACTTCCCAGAATATATTTTTTTCATTTTTTTGAGGAGAAAGCCTTCTTAAAGAAACGGTGATGATTTCTGTCTGCGATGCGATGAGAGCTTCTTTTAAGATATTTAAAGAAGGATATTTTGCTGTTCCTAAAAGAAACCTCGAGTTGAATTTCTTTCCATATAAATTTAACATTTAGCCTCCTTGAAAGGGAATGACGATTTCTATTTCATCTTTATTTTTGAGAAGAAATGTTTTGTGATTTTGTTTTGGAATAAAAACATAATTTACTGCTAAAGCACTGCCTTGAGTATTCATCCCTTCTATTTTAATGATATTTTCCAGTGTTAAATTATTTCGATTATATGTTTTTTCTATACCATTAATTTTTATATTTAGTTGATCCATAAATCCTCAAATTTTTTATTGTTTATTAATGTATTTTTATTTTCTATGTAATTGCAGAATATATTTACCAATGCGGGAGAAATTGTGATGCCATTGCGATAGAGGCCATTTATGTAATAAATTTCATCTTTTTTTAAAAATTGAGGAGATCCGCTTGTCAATGTGGGTCGTAAATTTATTCTTTGTTCCATAATATGTGCTTCTAAAAATCCTTTGTCGAAATGAACAGCGACATTTAAAAGTTCTAGGAAGGCTTCTGCAGTAATCGGTTTGAGACATTCGGTTTCGTGAGTTGTTGCGCCAATAATATATTGATGATGGCCACGAGGAACAATATAAATGGGGTTTCTTGAGTGTCTTATGCGTATAACAGAATTTAAATGAACAAGGGGGGCGTACATTAATATAAGCGAACCGCGTACTCCTCTTAATAATTGTGTTGTTTCTGCAAATATACTTTTTGCTGCCATGCCCGTTGTGTTACAAATGAGATCAAAATAAAACGTATTTTCTTCCGTTTTGATTTTATTTTGTTCGCTTTCAATTATTTTTTGATTAAAATAAAAATTTATACTTTTTTCTTTAAAAAATTGATTACTTTTTTCAATAAAATATCTTGGTTTTAATGACGCTTCATCAGGAAAATAATAACCAAAAGAGTATGGTGAATAAAAATTACCTACAAATCGTTTATTATTTTTCTGATTTATTTCTATAACTTCAGGATGGATTCCTTTTGATTTTAAGCATTCTAAAAAGTGAATTAATTTATGTTTTTCACCTAATGTTGCTAGGTGTGCTGTTCCCCAGCGGTCTATTATATTTTCTGCATTTATTTTTTTTAAAATATGTGGCCATAGTTTTAATGAAGAAACACCTAATTCAAAAACAATTTCTGATGATTCTTGGGCTTCAGACCACGGGGCGAGCATTCCGGCGGCTGTAGCAGAACAGGAAAGGGAAGAATATTCATCATTTTTTTCAAAAATTGTGACTTTATGTTTTCTTTCATGAAGTTCTATGGCTAGAAGTCTTCCTAAGACTCCGGCACCCATAATAGCAATATTCACTTATAAATCCTTTTTCTTTTATTTAATTTTAAAATAAGATTATAAATTAATTATAAACTCACAATATTTTCCTTTGATAAAAATAAATTAAATTTTGGATTAAAAAATTGGAAAGAGTGATGCAAATGTGATTAAAAGAAACAGAGCGTTTGTTTTTAAAGTTTGTTTTATGAATAAAAACAATATGCGGTTTTGGAATTAAATTATTATTCAATATAATTACCACTCTTCCTACGCTGGTATAATCCAGATCAGGTTCCAAGAGTTTAACTCATGACAAGTCATCTCAGCCCAAAATAGGGCACCTCCGGTGATCGCTTCAACCTATAACTTTAAAAAATAAGGATGTCTACCATGACGGGGAACGCCGTAACAAAAAATTATTCTTGTGTTTTAACAATTGCAGGATCGGATTCGGGAGGGGGAGCAGGGGTACAAGCTGATTTAAAAACATTTCATGAGCATCAATGTTACGGTGCCTCTGTCATCACAGCTGTCACGGCCCAAAATACTCTGGGAGTTTTTGATATCCATGAGATTCCTGTGCAATCTATAGCTTCCCAATTAGATTGTGTATTGAGTGATATTCGTTTTAATGCCATTAAAATAGGAATGTTATTTTCTGTTGATATTATTCTTCTTGTTTGTGAAAAATTAAAAAAATATGAGTGCAAAAATATTGTATTAGATCCGGTTATTTTGTCAAAAAATAATTATAAACTTTTAAAAGATGATGCATTAACTTGTTTAAGAGACCATTTATTTCCTCTAGCAAAAATGATAACACCAAATTTGCCAGAAGCAGAATTGTTACTTTCTAGAAAAATTTCAACATTACATGAAATGGAAAATGCTGCCTTGGAGATGTGGAATTGGGGATCAGATGCTGTAATTATAAAAGGAGGACATTTGTTAGACCATCATAAATGTTCCGACTGTTTGATTTATGGAGAGAGGCATTACAAAAAAATAAAATGGTTAGACTCAAAAAAAATTCTCACATGCAATACCCATGGAACGGGTTGTACTTTTTCTGCAGCTTTGGCGGCAAATTTAGCAAAGGGATATGATATTGAAGAATCTTTTCAATTATCTAAGCAATATATATCTCAAGCTATTGCATTCGGGTCTCAATTTAAATTAGGACACGGAATAGGATCGGTTTGTCACTTTAAAATTTAAATTAAGGAGTAAATATGGGTTTTATATTTAAACAGCTCAAAGATGAACTCTCTTCAACATATACTTATATTTTTGGTGATTCAAAAACCAGTGAAGTTGCTATTGTCGATTCTGTTTTAGAAAATGTAGAAATATATTTGTCGCTATTGAAAAGTCATGATTGGAATTTAAAATACTTAATTGAAACTCATACGCATGCTGATCATGTGACTGCTATTATGAATTTAAAAAAACATTATCCTTTTTCTGAAGTGCTATTATCAAAAAATTCAGAGGCAAAATATAAAGTCACTCGCGTCAAGGATAAAGAAATAAAATTAATTGGACAGCATCAATTTCAAATCTTTGAAACTCCCGGTCATACAAATGATTGCATATCCATATTTATTGATGGCTCCCGTTTACTCACGGGAGATTGTTTATTTATTGGATCGTGCGGGAGAACCGATTTTCAATTTGGTAATAATAAAGATATGTATGAATCGATTAATAGAATAGCGAATTTAAATTCGGATGTTTTAATTTATCCTGGACATGATTATAACAATCGTTTTGTTTCTACGGTTCAAGAAGAAAAAATAAATAACAAAATGCTAAAACTAAAAAATTTTGAAGATTTTGAAAGAGAAATTAAATCGTGGAATTTACCACCACCCAAGAAAATTAAAGAAGCAGTCCCTGCAAATTTAATGGGTGGCGTGTTGGATTGATGAGGAATTTTTTCTAACGACACGATCTCTTTCAATCATGGTATGAAGTAAAGTAACAGCAGCGGGGGTGATTCCACTGATGCGTGAAGCTTGGCCTAATGTGCTTGGGTTATGACGTTTGAGCTTTTCAACAACTTCACGGGAAAGACCGCTTACGTTTGCATATACGAAATCTTTGGGAATCCAAACATGATCGAATGTCTTTAATTTATCGCTCAAGCTTTCTTCACGCCTGATATAGCCTTCATATTTTACCTCAATTTCAACGCAGCGTAGAACTCTCAAATCGTAATCGGAAGTTAATTGAGCTTCTTTTAAATTACGAATATTCGTTTCTGGTCTTTTTAAATAAGCATCTAAGGTAACATTGTTTGTTACTTCAGGAAGATTGTGTGCCGCAAGTTTTGCATTTAATTCGGGAGTCGGATTTAACCAAATGCTTTTTAATCTTGCTTTTTCTAATGACATTTTTGTCATGCGATCTTCAAAATCATTATAAATTTCATCGCTTATTAAACCTAATTTTCTGCCATACTCACTGAGTCGTGCATCGGCATTATCTTCGCGTAGTTTTAAGCGATTTTCAGCGCGACTTGTAAACATACGATAAGGTTCATTGGTCCCCAATGTGGTTAAATCATCTATTAAAACGCCAATGTAGCTTTCTGAGCGACTTAATATAAATGGCGCTTTTTTATCAGCTTTTAGTGCCGCATTTATTCCGGCTATGAGGCCTTGAGCCGCAGCCTCTTCATATCCTGTTGTTCCATTTAATTGACCCGCAAAATATAAATTCGCAATTTTTTTCGTTTCTAATGTAGGATGAAGTTCTGTAGGTTGCACATAATCGTATTCAATAGCATATCCTGGCTTCATAATGATCACATTTTCAAAACCAGCAATTGTCTTTAAAAAAGCTTCTTGCACATGAATAGGAAGACTGGTGCTAATTCCATTGGGATAAATTTCGTGGGTGTCATATCCTTCAGGTTCAATAAATATTTGATGGCTTATGCGCTCTGGAAATTTAACTACTTTGTCTTCTATACTTGGGCAATAACGTGGGCCAATTCCTGTAATAATACCGCTATATAATGGTGACAAATGCATGTGACTGCGAATCACTTCATGGGTTTTTTCATTTGTATGCGTAATGTAACAAGGTACCAGTTTTTGCGACAATTCTTTTGTACGCATGCTGAAAGGAACAAAATCGGGATCGCTGTCTTGGCGCTCTAATTTTGAAAAATCGATGGAGCGGGCATCGAGACGAGGGGTTGTCCCCGTTTTCATGCGACCCACTTGAAAACCATAATCTTTTAAAGCTTGTGCCAATTCCACACTGGCCGGTTCGCCGGCACGACCTGCGGTAATGCGACGTTCCCCAATATGGATAAGACCATTTAAAAAAGTTCCTGTGGTTAAAATGACACATGATGAGTTTATGATTTGATCGAGATTGGTTTTTACGCCTTTAACGCTGTTATCCTCAAGAATGAGCGACGCAACGGTGTCTTGTAAGATGTCTAAATGTTCAGTATCTTCAAGAGTTTTGCGCATATAGGAACGGTAAAGATCCATGTCGGCTTGCGCACGGCTAGACCAAATAGCGGGGCCTTTGCTTTTATTGAGGACGCGGAATTGAATCCCAGTTTTATCGATGGCAGCACCCATCTCTCCGCCTAAAGCGTCGATTTCTTTGACAAGATGTCCTTTTGCTGTGCCCCCAATAGCAGGGTTGCACGACATTTGGCCTATGCGATCGATACTCATCGTGATGAGAAGTGTCTTCTTTTTCATACGTGCTGAAGCCAATGCGGCTTCGCAGCCCGCGTGTCCGCCTCCCACAACAACAACATCATAGTTTAATGATCGCATATAAACCCCTGTAATTACAAAGAAAAATAAGTATCCTGAAGTTTTTTAAAGGACACCGTTCCTTGTGACTATTACCTGCAATTGTTTTGGGGGACAAGGGTTATTCAAAAGTGAAGTCGCAGAAAAACAAGGAGGGTGAGGAATTGTTACTTATATCTATCAAATATTTTTGTTACGCTACCGTCTTTTTTCATTTTATCTAGTGTTTCGTTAAGTTTTTTAATGACAGCATCATCTGTATTTTTATTAAAGGCAGCATATAATTCCACTTTTTTGAATGTAAAAAGAGGTTCTATAGACCCTGTTTTTTCCGTTTTCGCAATCCACTTTCCAATTTGAGACCCCGTAGCCCAAAGATCAATTCTTCCCGCTTCCAATTTCAAGGCATTTTGTTTGTCATTTGTGGCTAACTGAATATTTTTTCCTTTGACAAAGTTTTCTTTAAGCAAGAATTCGGAAGTAGCATCTCCGTTATAACCTCCTACTGAGTATTTTTTAGCGTCATCTAAACTTTTAATTTTAATTTTTGAGCCTTTTTTAGCAAAAAAGACCCAGTCATTAGAAACCAGTGGTCCAACCCATTTAAATAAAGCTTCTCTCTCAGGAGTTCTTGTAGTTGAATAAACAACGGTATTGGGTTCTTCCATTCCCATTTTAAACGCTCTTGCCCAAGGATAGAGTTCAAGAGTGTATTCTGTTTTTTCACGCTTCATGAGCTCTTTCATTACATCAGTGGATATGCCGACGATTTTGCCATTTTCTTCCATATTAAACGGAGGATAATTTTCTGTTACGATTTTAAAGTTTTTTGCTGCATACAAAAATGGAGAAATAAGAATTGATATTATTAAAACAAAAATCTTAAGACAAAATCTTGAAATAATCATAAAATTCCTTTCATTAAAAATTTTAATAAATTATAACATAAAAAGATAAAAATTATTATAAAAAATATTTGACATAAGTTAATAGGTTTGATTTTTAAATTTATATTTGGTAGATATCGTTATAAATTCATTGTTCTTGTTTTTTATAAAAATTTAAATTTATTTTATATTTATCAAATCATTAGGAGATTTTATGAAGGTTCGTTTTTTAAGAAAAAATGCATACCAAATACTATTTATTCTTTTACCCCACGCTGTTTCTTTAGACGCTCATGCTCATGGATCAATGGAGTATCCTGTAAGTCGTGTCTACAATTGCTTCTTAGAGGATCCTGAAAATCCAAAATCTGATGCGTGTAAAGCTCTGGTAAAAACTCCTTTTACGACCCAGCCCCTTTACGATTGGAATGGTGTTAATCAGGGAAATGTGGACGGTAAGCACAGAGAAGTTATTCCCGATGGTACTTTATGCGGTGCTAATAATGCTATGTTTAGTGGGTTAGATTTACCACGTTCTGATTGGGTTATGACTGATATTTCTCCTAATATAGAAAATAAAATGCAGTTTATTTATTACGCAACAACTCCTCATGCGACAAAGTATTTTGAATTTTATATTACAAAAGATAGTTATGATCCGAAATTACCATTAAAATGGTCTGACTTGGAAGAGAAACCTTTTTGTACTGTTAAAGATTACGAAGAAATTAACAAAAAAATTAAAATGTCATGTCCCTATCCTAAGGGCAAAACAGGCAGACATGTCATTTATAATATTTGGCAAAGATCAGATAGCCCTGAAGCTTTTTATGCTTGTATTGATGTGAATAAAGTGAAGTAAAAATTGAAATTAGTTTATTTACTTGGGTTTGAATTGCTAGATTTTTTTAGGCTTGCCCTCCCATTAAAGCCACAAGTCTCAGCGGGGATTCTGTGGCATTTTGTATTTTTAAAGGCAATACCATGAGATAAGTACCAGTCGAAGGTAACAATTCAAGATTTGCCACATTTTCAATAATAAAGCGGTTATTTCCCAGCATAATTTGATGGACTTCAAATTCACTATTAATGGTGTCAGGGGATAAAGTATCAATGCCAATGCCTGCAATATTTTTTTCATTTAAATAAAGAGCAGATTCCTCTGAAATGCTTGGAAATTGCAAATTATTTCTGTACTTATGTTGATTGTGCCAATATTTAGCCCAACCTGTGCGAAATAAAACAATGGAATTTTCATTTATAAAACCAAATTGTTTTTCAAATTCTTTGATATCGGATTTGCTAATTAAATAATTTGCATTGGATTTTTCGGAGACATCGATTACCACGCATTCATAAATAGGATTTGTGATATCGATTTCACTTGCTGTTTTTTTATCCTTAAAGCAATGTGCAGGTGTGTCCATGTGGGTTCCGAGTCCCAATGGTAGAGAAATATCTTGAATGCGAAATTTTACTTTTGCATTGCTGTCATCGTAGTCGCTTAAGTTTTTTAAAATGCAGGCGCATCCTCCTTCCCACGAAGGGATATCCGAATGAATGGTATGACTGAGATCGATAACTTTCATTTGATTCAATTTCATAGCACGTCTTTCTTTGAAAAATAATTTAAGAAAAATCTTCATTTGCCCACAAATAAAAGGCATGACTCCAAGCCAAGGGCATAATCCAGACGGGTTTTCCGGTTGAGGAGTCGACCTGTTCTGAAAAAAAGCCGGCATCATTGCATAAATGCAACGTTTTTTTAAATATTTCAAATGAGATATCATGATATTGCTCATATGATTTTGAAAGTTCTTTTGCCGCTTGTGCCATCCAGAATCCAGCAAGCACCCAACTGTTTCCTCCTCTATAGTGATCTTTTTCATACCTTAAAGTACCAGATGGAGTTGTTAATTTATCATAACAATGCTCAAAAATAGATAACTTTACAGCGTCTTCAAGTGGAAATTCAGAAACAGGAAATAAACAAGATAATAAGGAAATGTCGGCTTGAAGATCGCGGTTATTGTGTGGGTCAAGGGTGCGTGCAAAACGACGTTGTTTACTTATATATAAATGATGGAGACAAAAATGATGACATGTTTTCATTGCAGAATGAATTTGTTCTTCCCATTCGCCACAAAAAGGCAAAGATCGATTTAATGCTCCATAAGCACAAACATGAGAATAAAAGTTCAATCCGTAGACTTCCTCCCAAAGATCAAAACTATTTTGCAAAGATCCTTTTTCTGAGAAATCGTGAATTAATTTTTGAATTCCCTTTTTAACTGAGGATAATATAAGTTCATTTTTTTCATGTTTTAAATATTCTGTCATAGCTATAAGAACAAGCCCCAGTTGATCGGCTTGTAATTCGCACCAACTTGGTGCTTTGTTACCTTGGCAATCGAATCTTTGAAAATAATCACCATGATGACTTTGCACTTGGGTTAAAAAAATTAAAATAGATTTTGCTTGCTGATATTGTTCACATCTCATTAATCCTAAAGCACAAAATGCCGCATCTCTTGGCCATATAAATCCGTAACCACCGCTGTGTTTAAATTCTAAATCACATTCAGGAGCCGCAATAATTCCACCATTTTTATCTATTAAAGAATTGAGAACAAATAAGGATGAATTTTTTAAAAATATTCTTTTTTGCTCTAAGGATAAATCTTTTAAGTTGTGAATTAAATTATGTTTAAGCGTGCGAATGGTTTCATTGACTTCTTTTTCCAGAGCAGTATTGTCGAAATATAAAGATAATTTATTTTCTAATTCCTCTTGATTGTGTCCAAATCCGTAAAATATAGAGACTTCACCTTCGTAATAATCTTGGTGTTCTTTCGATTTTAAAAGAGCAAAAGGCTGTGTGCATGCCGCGGCATAAACTTGTCCCATTTCAATGCGACGAAATTTATTGGGTTCTAGTAAAAATTGATTTACAATTTCACCTAAAGTGGCAAAAGAATTTCCTTGAATGGCGCGCACAGCTTGAAAATGAGAATAGCAGGAACCATTACAGGCTCCAATTCCTACCCAAAAATTTTCAGAAAAGGCAAATATTAGATCTTCTCCCGTTTCAGAATAAACTGATTGAAATCTCGTTTCAGAACGCATATTCCAATGGGATAGAAGCCATAAATTAATTTTTTTTGTCGCATATTCTTTTGGAACTAGAATTTCCCATTTTTCAATAACGGAAGAATGAATTGCCAAACATTTTTTTGTTACGATAGCACCCATGAATTTAGGATGGTTTAATTCCCATTTCACGGTGATAAATTGTTCATGAGGTACAAAAGAGATTTGAATACGATCGCGAATGGGATCGAGCCAAATGCTTTCACCATCAACTGAAAAACCGCAAATTGAGAATTCAAGGTGAGAATGCCGGCTGTCTTTATGTGGCCAAAAAAGACCTTTTAATTGGCCATCTTCCCCGAGGCATGCGAGGATTTTTTCAGAGGCCGTGATGCTTGAGTAGTTTTCTCGCATTCTTCTCTCTCTCCTATATTTTCATTAGAAATTCCTTGCACATGGCTATTTGCCAACTCTTTCAGACGGATTTTTTCCGCACATTTTATTTCAAGGTCTTCTAATATATTGACATAGTCGAGGTAGGCTTCGTAAGGGCTGTCAAAGGGGCTGAAATATTTGTGCACATCGCCATCGCTAGACCATTTGATGCACATATAATAAAAATGGTCACTGGTTAAAAGCTTTCTCCATTCTTCTGTTGTTTCGTTATCGTCTAATAATAAAATATCATTTTTTAATTTATAGGCACGTTCCAGTGCATCTTCTTGAATTCTGTTACCTAACCAGGCTGAAATATCACGTTCTGTATCGGCCCAACTCAAGGGACGATCAACATTCATAACAGCCCGCGGAGAAAATTTATTTGCCGTTTCACTTACAGTAAGAAATTCAAAACGTTTATCGTAGACAATATTTGTTACAAAGCGATCTAAAAATTCAAAAATTCCTGTATCGGCCCACTGATGTTCTCCAAAGGTTTCATAATCCATAAAAAGACCGACAAATTCATGGTTGCCATCAAGTAATTTTTCTAACCAAGTATGATATTTTTCAGCGGTCAAAGGCCATGATTCCCATGATCTATTTGAAAAACGAAATGCCAAATCGTCGGATAATTTGTAGCTTTTAGGTAACAATTTGAGATCGTGAATATAGGGGTGATGAAAAATATGATGAGGACTCCAATTTTCTGGAATAAAAGGATCCCAACCTTCAAGTAAACAGACATCAAATCCCGCTTTTTTTACCAATTCACCTATTTTATTAGAATAAATTAATTCTGTATTTCGAAAAGCTTTAGGTTCTCTGTTAAATAATTTTTTTAAAGTGCTTTTTTGAATTTCAATTTGTTTGTAAAATTCTTCTTCATCAAAAAGAGAAGCAAGACTGTGGTGTGATGTTTCACAAATAATTTCGGCATTAGGAAGCGATAAAATATCCTGATAAAGTTCCAATAATTTTAAATCATAGAGTTCACATTGTTGTAAAAATGTTCCTGACATGGAGAATGTGACTTTAAAATCATTGGGGTGTCTTTTTAAGAGAGAAGCAATGAGTAATCCGGCGGGCCAATAGCACTTTCTTGCCACTTTTTCGAATATAGATTGATTTGAAATGTCATTAAAATAGTCCTTGTGTTTACTTATATCTTTTATGCGATAATGACTGATTCTAAACGGTTGATGAACTTCAAAATATAAGCATAACGCAACCATTTTTTATCCTTTCAATGGATTTCGGAATAGGCATTGATGAGAGTTTGAGCTGATTTTCGCCATGTACGGTTAGTTAAATCAAGCAAGGAATTATCTACCATTTCATCGCGAAAAGAAGTATATTTTAAAATACTTAAAATACGATCAGCCATGAGATCAACATCCCAAAAATCGACTTTCATCGCGTGATTAAGCACTTCAGAGACACCAGATTGTTTTGAAATAATAATGGGAATATTCTGTGCAATAGCCTCAAGTGCTACAATACCAAATGGTTCAGAAACACTAGGCATGACAAACATGTCGGAACTTTGCAGTACTTTTTGCACTCCCTCGGCATTTAAAAAGCCTTCGAATTTAAAGCTTTTATCAATACCTAATTCCCATGTGAGTTGTTTCATTGCAGGAAGGAGATCTCCAGTGCCCACAACCTTAAAAATAACATCGGGATTTGTTTTAAGAACTCTTTCTGCAGCAAAGACAAAGTAGGAAGGGCCTTTTTGAAAGGTAATGCGTCCTACAAATGTGACAATGGGTTTGATTTTTTTTGCAGGTTCTTGTTTATTGCTATGATTTAAAAGTTTTTTATGTTGCGCATTATTTGCATTATAAACTACTTTTACTTTTTCAAAGGGTAAATTAAATTTTTCCACTAATAAATTTCTTGTATACTCTGAAACAGCAATAACAATATCTGCTAAATGAACACCCATTTTTTCGATAGTTAAAATATTTTGATTATAATTAATTTCGCCGGAACGATCTATTTCCGTAGAATGAATATGCGCCACGATGGGAATTGAAGTTGCTTCTTTAATCATTTTGACCGCTGTAAAACTCATCCAGTCATTGGCATGAACAACTTGATGGGCAGCATCTTTTTCTAAGACATCAAGGGCGAGTAGTCCTAATATATAAGCTTTTTCAGAAACTCCCAAATTATTCAGAAATAAAAATTCTGGAGAATTAACTTCTTTGAAAAAATTTTGAGAGGTATTTTTTTTATTTAAAATATATTCATGATATTTTTTTAAATTTTGGGATAAATTTAATTTAACTTCTGTATTTATCTCGGTATTATTTAATTTATAGTTATAATGTGAAATTCCATTTTTAGACTCATTTTGAATGACTGATTTTTCTATTTCATTGTATGTTTGAGTTACTATATTTAATGTTTCGTTTTCAGATTCAGCATATATTTGTTCTGTAGCATTATTTTCTTCATCACATGAATAGGGATTTTCAGGACTGACAATTTTTAATCCTGGAATATTTATTTTATGAGGAAAATAGGGTAGAACGAGTGTCACTTTATGTCCAATAGCAATTAATCCGTTTATTAATCCTTCTGTGGCTGTTCCTAATCCTCCAGAAATCATGGGGGGATATTCCCATCCTAGCATAAGTATTTTCATGAATTCCACCGTTTTGTTATCAATCATTCACATTATTACGTGATTAAAACATTTTTATCTTGCTACTAAATCTAAATCAAGATGTTCAGGAAAAAGAATTGGATTTGGACAAACGCGCATGGAATAAGTTCGAATTTCGGGGTTTTCTGTTTCTAATTCAACGGCGTAAATGTAATATTTATATACGGGATCTTTTTCAACACATGTTAAAAGTACATCCTTTCTTTCATATTGACCTCTGTTATTATCTGTACTTTCAAGAACAAGAGATATTTCAAGCCAATTTTCTGGAAAAGGAGAACGTAATTCTAATTGTAAAGTAACAATTTCTCCTATTATAACGGTATCCGAAGGTTTCAGTTCTACGCGTGTAATTTCTACTTCTTTCCATTGTTCACGCAATAATTGAACATTTTTAATATGATTTTTTAGTGATTCAATTTGGCCTTCCGAATGAATAGACCAGTTTTCATGGAATTCAGCAGCGGGTAAATATGTTTGTAAAATATAATCATGCAGCATGCGGTGTGCGCTAAACTTTGGAGTTAATACGGAAATGGATTTCTTCATTTTATCAATCCATTCATTTGGGGTTTTCGCGCTATAATAAAGTGGAATAATTTCATGTTCTAAAATGTCATAGAGGCTATTGGCATCGCGCTCATCGCGGATATTTTCATCATAGATATTTTCACGTCCCCCAATGGACCAACCTAAATCTGGGGAATATCCTTCATCCCACCAGCCATCAAGTATGGAAAAATTTAATCCGCCATTAAGGGCAACCTTCATGCCACTTGTTCCTGATGCTTCTAAAGGACGAATAGGCGTATTGAGCCAGACATCTATGCCACGCACCAGTTTTTGAGCAATGTGCATGTCGTAATTTTCAAGAAAAACAATGCGGCTATTTAAATTTTCAGATTGAATAGATTGCACAACTTTTTGAATAATTTCTTTACCTAAATTATCTGCGGGATGCGCTTTACCAGAAATAATGAGTTGCACAGGACGTTCTGAATTAAGCATGATTTTTTTTAAGCGTTCTATATTTTTGAAAATCAAATGTCCTCGTTTGTAGCTTGCAAATCTTCTGGCAAAACCTATTGTTAAATATTCTGCATCTAAATTAGATTTAGGAATGGAAGATATCAATCGACTTTTACGTGTAATATGAGCATTCCATAACTCAGAATTAGGAATATTTTCGACCCTTTTCCAAATATGAGGATCATTTAATTTGGCGTCCCATCCTTTACCTAAATAAAAATCAAATAACTCAACAAGCTCGTTGCAAAGCCATGTCCGTGTGTGGACGCCATTGGTAATCCCTTTTATTGGAATTTCATTTTCGAGGAGGCGCGGCCACAGAGGTTGCCATATTTTTTTAGAAACTTTTTTATGCAGTTGGCTAACACCATTGCGATGCCCGCTGGTTCTTAAAGCAAAAACGGGCATAGAAAATTCGGAATGATTATCAGGGGAGCGTCCTAAATTGTAAAATTCATTTTCTGGAATTCCATAAATATATTCGATGTTACCTAAAAATTTTGAAAGCATTTGAATAGGAAAGGCATCATTTCCTGCAGGAACAGGTGTGTGAACGGTAAAAACTTGTGTTCCCTTAGTGGCTATTAAAGCTTCTTGCCAATACAGCCCTTTTTTGACGAATTGACTCATTCTTTCTAATGTTAAAAAAGCGGAATGTCCTTCATTTAAATGATAAACAGCGGGGGAAATTCCAAGTTTTTGTAATGCTTTAATGCCGCCTATTCCTAAAATAATTTCTTGTTGAATACGTTGTTCTTGTCCTCCAGAATAAAGTCTGGAAGTGATTCTTTGGAATTCAGGGCTATTTTCTGAAATATTTGTATCTAATAAATAAAGAGGAATTTTTCCTACATTTAATTTCCATATTTGTGAAAATACTTTTTTATCACAAATATTAACATCAATAAGTACAGGTTTATTTGTTAATTTATCAGTTACAAGTTGCATCGGAAGATAAAAGGGGTCGTTTAAATCATAATTTTCATTTTGCCATCCATCTCGAGTTAAACTTTGCCTGAAATAGCCTTCAAAATAAAATAATCCGACACCTACAAGTGGCAAACCAAGGTCGCTGGCTGTTTTTAAATGATCGCCTGATAATATTCCTAGACCACCAGAATAAAGTAAAATACTTTCGTGTAGTCCAAATTCCATGGAAAAATAGGCAATAGTATTTTCAGATTTATATTCTGGTACTTTAGTAATTCCATTTTCAAGATAATTTTTAAATTCTAAGTTGACTTCATTTAAGTGTTCTAGAAATCCATTATCTTCTTTTAAGTAATCCCAAGTTGAAGAAGGTAATGTATTCAATAACTTGAGTGGGCATGGACCACTTGCTTCATATTCTTGTGGATTGATTCTTCGGAATAAATTAATGGCATTGCTATTCCAAGACCACCAGACATTGCGTGCAAGATCCCACAAGGGTTCTAAATTTTTGGGTAATGAGGAACGAATATGAAGTTGAATAGTACGCATTTTACTCCCCTAATTTTTTTGCAAATAAATATTGACTTGTAATTTTGGGAAATGCAACTTTCTTAGTTCAATTGATATGATATAAAAATGCGAGATAACCATAGCTGTGTTGAAGGATTCATCATTTCAGAATTTTTCCAATCGGATATGGTTACAAGAATAGATTTCGCAATATTGAGGAATGAAGCGTCTTTTTTTAGTCTCTCGTTTGTAGCAAAAACAATTAAATCTTGCAGTATTTGTGCAGAGTATTCCTTCGCAAGTTTTTCTGAAATTTCAATTGCTGTTTTTAATGAATGTGAATTTATGGTTTTGGTTTGTTTCTCGTGTAAGGAGTTATTTATATATGACAGCGAAGTATGAAAAGAATCAATTTGTGCTTTTATAAGGTTAAAATCTGATAAAGAAACAGTATCTAAAATGCTTGTTTGTTTTATTTCATCAAAATGTATAAAAACTTTTTGGCATCGGCTCGCGATAGTTGGTAATACCAAATTTAAATTTCGTGTGGTTAAAATAAAAATAGATTTGGCATGGGGCTCTTCCAAGGCCTTGAGAAGAGCATTTGCCGAATTGGCATTCATTCTTTCACAGTTTTCAATAAAAAATAATCTGCGTTTTGCTTCAGAGGGTTGATACAGAACTAAGTCTTTTATTTTTTCTAAATCCTCAATACGTAAAATTTTACGATGTCTGTCTGCAATGAAAATATCGTGATGCTGTGCTGCCATTTCAAATACAGACACATCATTATTTTGATAAAGCGCAATACCACAAATTTCTTTAATTAAGGTATAAAACTGAGCAGGGGGAAATTCCGCATTTTCAAATTGCTTAGAAACAAGCAAAAGTGCGTGATGTTTATAATCATTTATTTTTGTGATGAACTCTTGGAATGAATTCATAATGTAATTCCTAATGTATTAAAAATAGCAGTTTTAATTTCTAAATAAATTTCTTCAATAGTTCCGTTTGCGTTAATTAAAACTCTTTTTGGAATATTGCCATTTGGATAAGGCATTTGTTTGTTAAAAATTTCAAGATAACAGTCTTTTATTTTGAAATGAATGTTACTTTGAGCGGTATCAAGGCGGTCATTTTCTCTCTTTTTTTCATTTTTAATGCGTTCTATTGCTCTTTGGGGATCGGCGATAAAAACAAATGTTAAATCTGGCATAATATTCTCCAAAATAATTTGTGAGATATTATCCACTGTTTTTTTATCTATTTTTCCCAACATACTTTGGTACACATAGGTGCTGTCAAGAAAGCGATCACAAAGAACGAAATTGCCTTTGTCAAGATCTGGTTGGATGACCTTCTTAATGTGTTGTGCACGAGCTGCCGAAACGAGCAAAAGTTCTGTGAGCGGTAAGGGAGCGTCATGATGCGCGTTGACTTGTTTGAATAAGGCTCGGATGTCTTCTGCAAACGGTGTTCCCCCAGGCTCGCGCGTGAGGGTGCAGGCTATGCCTTGATGTTTTAAGGCTTTGCAAAGAAGTTCCAATTGCGTACTTTTTCCAACACCTTCGCCACCTTCAAATACTATAAACGCCATTTGTCTTCCCTGGTTTGTGCAGTTTTTGCCGATAGGGCATCCCCTATGCTTAGCTAGCATAGAATAGAGCCGAAAGGGAAAGAAGATGGAAAGTGAATTTTCTAGGAGGCTTTATATGGAACAGCTCGATCTCGATTTGACCGGTGTTTCCGCTTATGCCGATTCTTCCTACGTCCGCGATCGGGAGCTCTGGAGAGGTTTTTTAAGTTACGCTCTGCCCGTGGTTATGGCTTTTGATGCGGAAAACTTAGAGCAGGACATAGCCGATTCTGTCGTTTATTCATTTGAAGAGCTGACGGCAAAAGGGGGCAAAAGAATCTCTCAATATGAGAATTTACGTTGTATTTCTACAATGTTGGCAAGAGAAATTGGGGTGCCTCCTGAGTTTGCTTTGGCTTCTTTTTTTGAAGGTGAAGTGCCTACGAAATTATATAAAATTAAATATAAACCAGTTAAAAGAGCAGTGAAATCTTCGCACGAAGATAAGATGATTGGCGGCTGGCTTGCTGATTTAGCAAAAGTACAAGACGATAAAAAATTTATCAAGGCAGTGGAGAAATGGAAATCATGGCTAAGTGATAAGCCTTTGTCAAAAGTAGGATGATTTTGATATGTTATAAATACAGCAAATTTTAATTTTCTCTATGTTTTACAGGTTTTAGATTCATAATCTGAGAAATAAAAAAAAGCCTTGTTATTTTGTAACAAGGCTTTTTTCATTCTCAGATTTCTCTAAAAACTTGGCTTTTGTGCTGATTATTAATAGCGAGGAGGACGACGATCGCCACCACGGTTTCCGCCGCCGTTAAATCCACCACGATTGTTGCGTGGCTCTGGAGGGCGTGCAGGGTTAACAACCATAGGACGATTGTTTAGCTCACTTCCATTAAACATTTCGATTGCTTTATCAGCATCTTCTTTTGACTCCATTTCGACAAAACAAAAACCTTTAAAACGGCCAGTTTCGCGATCCATTACAGCGCGAACAGAAGCTACTTTGCCAGCTTTTTCAAAAAGGCTTGCGATATCATTCTCTGTTGCTGAAAAAGGCAAATTGCCTACGTATAACTTGGTACCCACAGGATCTCCAGTTGAATTGTACACGTGCCGATCAAACACAAAAGCCCCATGCCACGCGTTGTATCGAACAGTAAAACTTTGAGACATCGGTGACATTGAAACTTTCAAAACTCACGGAGTATTCTCAACTTTCAGTGTTTCATGGAACGTGTCTACTTGCAAGAGAAAAATGTTGCCCAGGAAAAATTCAGTGTAAATAATTACTTAATAGACCTGAAAAGTGACTTCGAAGCCGTAGCCCCAGCCATATCTTGAGTCATTTTGGACTATTGTGTATCGGCCATAGGGTTCAATTAAAATCAGACCTTTAAATATCGGAAATCCTAGGCCTAATTGAAATTGGGAAAAGGGGATGAATTCTGAGCCTGAAATATCATCAACATACGAGACAATGGGCGCATTCACTTTAAAATTTGTGGTGCGGTAATCGTATCCAAAACCGTAGCTGAGACTGGGCACTACAATCCAGTCAAACACAACACCCACTTCAGCTAAGTATCTGAAATCTCTCTCTTCTATCCGAATGGCTTGGGGCATGTCGGGCTGTAACCAAGAGTAATTCATACGTATTCCTGGTCTTAACCAAAAACTCTGAAATAAATTGTAGTATCCGTAGGCGACAATTTCTGGTGCCATTTGTGTAAATGTGGATTCACCATAAGATTGCACACTATAGAAGGCCATTCCGCCTCCCACAGCAACATGAAAATGTTTATCATCTGAAAAAGCAGATTTATGATTTTGCAGGATAAAACAAAAGAAAATGAGGAAAATGAGTTTGATTTTTTTCATGGGCAACCCGCTACTCTTAAGTCAGTTGGAAACCTGTAGTACCAAAGTTATCCTCTAGTTGTTTACAAATTTGTGTTCGAGTGGCTCCTAATGGAATTTGTTTCAGAAAAGAATTAAAAAAAGTTCCTAATATTCTGCCGTTATAGGTTGAGTTGTTGCTATCCCCTGGGCTGGGTCTACAAAAATCCGTAAATTTAATGGTAGAAGGGTCGGGCAAATTGCCTGAATTTAACATTCCTGCTTTGGTTGCTTGCAAAGCCGTGGTGATCATTGTCATGAATGCACCCCGTCCTGTGGTTCCCGTTAAAGAGTTTTGAACATAAGTAGGGCTCGTGTTGTTGGCTTGAGCATTAAATAAGGCATTAGCAAATAACGTCCCAATACAATAAAAGCTTTGGGTGCAAGGGTTGCCACTGTTGGAATCGGCATCGGCTTTTCCACCGGAAATGTCGTCGTATTTAAATGTAATTGCTGAAAAGTTTCTTTGGCTAGGGATGTTTTCAATATTGATGCTGTTTTGTAAGACATTGGTGCTGCCTGTTAAAGTATAGCTGTGCATGTCGGCAAAGCCTTCATTGAGCCCCCGGATGGCGTATTCAAGATTAAGGCGGTCGCAGTCTGGAGCTTGCCCTCCATCAAATGCCAGTTCCCAAATGGAATGGCCAAATTCATGGGCAACAACTTGTAAATTAGCTGCTAAAGGAACATTTTCAAGGGTAGAGCGTTGATACATAATAAATTGATGGGCACCAGGAGCATAAGCGGCATTTAATTTAGTGGAAGCTTCAATGGTGCTACCATCGTTAACAAGTTCAATTTTAGGTTCAAAAAAAATGTTAATTTTACCATATTTCTGTTTGATTGTATCCATGCTATATCCTGTCATTGTTTGAATATTATTTGCTATGGTATCAAGCTGGTAATATGAGAAAAGCATTGCCATAGTGGAATAATCTTTGGGAACCACGACTCCATTTATTACTTTATATCTTAAATTTAAACTTTTTGATTGTGAAAAACTTTTTGCAGATACAAGAGAGCCAGAAACATAATTTGCGGTTAACACACCACCAAAAATAAATTTAAAATAATTTCCATCCAGTTGGTCCAAATTTTGTAACCATGTGAAAGTTCCAGTTTGGAAATTATATGTCGGAGCATCTGAGTAATTTTGTGATGGCTGCATACTATTCATTTGTATAACATGTGCTGAATATGGGGGACCTGGGGCTGTTACTTTTTTTGAACATCCTTCAAGCAAAATAAATACGAAAATAAAAAACGTTATTTTAAAAAAATCTTTCTTAATATACAAAATCGTATTCTCCTTCAAATTAAAAACTTTTATATTTAAAATAACACTTGCCATCCCAGCCATGGGCCAGAAACAATGTCATTAAAATTCCAAATTCCCGCGCTTAAATTAGATTCATTTCCAGTTTTATAATTTACAAGAATTCTAAAGAAATAAGGAATTGAATTTTCAGTTGAATTCAAATTTAATGAAATCTGTTGAGTGGGATTATCAAAGATGAGATTGAAATAAGGTGAATATAGACCTTGTGCCTCAATTCCAAAATCATCCGTGAAAAAAATTTGGTATCCTAAACCTAAAGCAAAGGTATCAAGTGCAATTTTATAATATTTGATATCAGTGGGATCTCCTGTTTGCCAATTAAATTTTAATGCGGTGGTATGAAATGTTAAGATATTTTTATCATTAAAAAAATAAGAAGTGTTGGTTGTCAAATTCAAAAGCCAAACCGATATTTATGGATTGTTATTGTGCGAAGAAAGATTAAAGTAACCACCATATCCTGTAATAACAGAGCTTATTTTCTTATTAGAAAAAAATCGATATCTTGCTTTTAAAAAGAGATAGGGTTGGAATGTGACAGAAGTCAATAAGGAACTTGCTGCATTTGTGCCAATGGTAAAATTATCTGTCACTCCATAGTCAAGACCTAGTAAAGGAATATCTAAGGTAATGCGATTTTCAGGTAACATACCGGTATCAAAATATCCTGCAAAAAAACTGAGTGGTGTCGAAGGTGGTGTTGATTGTTCTACGGAACTTCCACCTCGTTGTGCAAACGCTTGTGAAGAGAACAGATAAATAAATAAACAAAAGAGTTTAAATTGTTTCAAAAGTGATCTACCTTTATTATGTGTATTTATATTAAATAATTCTTTTTTGGCAAAGGGAGTTTATTTTCATGTTGAAAAAAATCGTATGTTTTTCAGTGTTTATTTTTGCGTCATTTTCGGCAACCTCATGTTTAACGGTGGGTTCTCAGTTTCCCAGCTCAGTGAGCTGGATAAAAACGGACACTACTACAAGAGTTGAGGTTGAAAAAGCCTTTGGACCACCTTTTAGAATGGGCTATGATTCTGGATTAAAAACATACTCTTATGGTTATTACAAATATTCTGTTTTTTCGGAAAGTCAGACGAAAGATTTAACTATTCGTTTTAATAACAATGATACAGTAAATAGTTATACATTTAGCAGTTCTTTTCCTGATGATAAAAAATCTTAATAAAATATATAACTTATTAAAATAATTACTTTTTAAATTGCTGCAACAATTTGTTTCACCTTATTTTCTTGTATTCACTTTTCAAAATTCCTATTCAAGAAATTACTATGTTTATTAAATAAAATAAACGTATGAATTATTTCATTTATTGTATAGGAAAATTATAAAGTGAAAATAAATAATATTATAAAAACAGCAGCTCTTATTTCTTTTGGAATTTCAGCTAATTATAGTTATGCCTGCTCTTCTTGTGGATCTAGCGCCACTTCTCCACTTGTATTAAATCCCAATGAAAATTTTAAAATGTATTTTGGTTTATCACAAAATTCAAATTATATGAATTATGGAATTCCAGGGGGCTCAAAGACAACACGACACGTCAATAAAATGATCACATCGCGAAGATCATTTATTTTAGCCGCAGGATATCGTACTACAGAAAATTCATTTGTTACTTTAACTGGTACCTTTTTACAAAATCAAGGACCAGCTGATCTCAGCACTCCTGCAGAAGGAACTAAAGTAAAATATTTGTATGGCGATCCCATTCTTGCGGGAAGATACAATTTATTAAATATGGGGATGGATAATATTTATCGTCCACAAATTCAATTATTAGGAAGTTATAAACCGAGTGTTGCAAAAAATATGGTTGATAAAGACGGTGGTGCTGTAGATACGGTAGGAAATGGTTTTCACCAAGTCACAAGTGGTGTTGATTTTTGGTGGGGCATGCCTGCTATTCAATTCGGCGTAGCTCAAATGATCACCTATTCTTTTGATAGAACTCCAAATAATAATTTTGCACCTGACGAAGTTCAATATAAAAGAACTCGTGATTTGCAATATACGACGATATTAACAGTAGGTCATGCTTTTAAAGATTTAAGATTTTCTTTACAAGCAGGTGTGATTTTAGATCACATTAGCAAAGAAAAAATATACTTAAAAAATGTAAATACCGATGAAACCAGTGAAAAAATATTAGGCCCAGCTCAGTCTAATTCTGTGTTTGCGAATGCTAAATTTAATGTAACAGATCAAGACACTCTTCGTTTTTCCTATACTCTAGGCGGTGCTTATGATGGAAATTTAGGTGCTTTTACAAATTCAAAGCAGACCACATCAGACACAGCAGCTGTTTCATATGAAAGAACATTCTTTTAATTATGATAAATGTGCTTATAAAAATTATAAACAAAATATTGTTTCTTTTGTTTATTCTTTACCCTTTTTCTGTTTATGCAGATTGTAAAATCGTAAATCTGCAGGAGTTCGAAAAATTAGTTGAAGAAAAAAGTCCTGTCACTTTAATTTTCTTTTCAACTTGGTGTTCGGACTGCATAGAAAGTTTAAAGGCTACGAAAAAAGATGAGTCATTAAATAAGAACTATATTATAGTCAGTACTTTTAATTCTGATTTCAAATCTGCGAATAAGGTTTTGGCTGATTTCGGCATAGACGGTTTGTGTATTTTAGATAAAAATTCAGAGATTGCAAAAAAATATGGCATAAAATCCGTTCCTCATAAAATATCAATATCAAAATAGATTTCTTTTTCTTTTTTCAATATGCTCCTTCGATTTATAAATTTCTTATTCTTTGTTGGGGTATATTATGAAATTAGTTGATATTAATACTCAAAAATTTTTTATTGGTATTGAAATGCGGACAAATAATAAAATTGAAGCGTCAGAAAATGGAAATATACTAAAAGTTTGGGAAAAATTTTTTAAAGACAATCTTTCTGAAAAAATAAATAATAAATTATCAGAAAATATATATGCCATATACTCTGATTATGAAAGTGATCACAATGGTAATTATAACTTTTTCTTAGGGTATGAAGTTCCTGAATCAAAACCCGAAGACCATTTTGAAAATCTTATTTTTAAAAAATTACAACTTGGAAAATATGCTGTGGTTTCAACTTCACAAGGAAGTATGCCCGACATTATAATTGCCGCTTGGTATAAAATTTGGAATATGACCCCTGATGATTTAGGGGGACAAAGAGCTTTTAAAACAGATTTCGAAGTGTATGGAGAAAGTGCAAGGGATCCTAAAAACTCTATTATTGATATTTATTTGGGATTAAAAAACTAAATGCCTCACTTATTCATAAAAAAGTTTGAAAACAGAGTATAGATTTTTAATATATTTATAAAATTATGAATCTTTAGAAGCAAAAGACGTATTTAAATCGTTAGCAAAAGATTCATTATGATTTATATATGTCGTTTCTTTTCCTTTATTATTTTCATCTCTTAAAATATCTTCTATTGATGCTTCTTGTTCGGTGTCATTTCTAAAACAAAATTGTACAACTTGAACGCGATTTTTATCAATATGTGTTAGGTTATTTATAACAATATATTCCAGTCCACTAGGGTAAGAAATATATCAAGTTTATTTTCAACAACGCGGATACTTGAGGTATTCCATGTTTCTCAAAAACAGGGGAAGCTACGGTAAAGGGAAGGGGTTGTTGTGAAAGTTTGTGAAATGGGGCAATCGGGTACCAGAAATTTTTCATTTTAGGGTCAGAAATAATGTCCATATTTTCTCCATTTTTTTTTAGTATTAAAAAAATAATAACTTGAGCCATTTTAAAATATGAATAATTTTATAGAAAGCGATAAGACTTATTATCATAACTTCGAGTGTCAAATATTTTTGTGTGAATTCTATTTTAAATTTGCTATCATAATCACTTTTAAATAGTGCTATAATTCGTATTGAAAGATGTTGATTCGAGCATACATTTTAAGAAAGGCTTAGGTGGTCATGATTTTTCAATTAAAAGAATTTTTCATACTCAGCATTTTTTTATTAACAAGTATAAATGCTTTTGCAATTGAAAAAGTTATAAACTATATTATGCCCGATGAAACAAATAAACCATTTTCTATAAAAAATGATAAGGAGAGAGGAATTATAACTGAAATTGTCGATAAATCTTTTAAAGAATTAGGGTATCAAATTAATTATATTTCAATTCCACAAATAAGATTGATTTATGAAACTGAAAAATATCAACAAAATAAAAGCGACGCTATCCGTTCCTTTGTTATGTACAGCTCTCCCGTATGGCAATCAAAAGACAAGCCCTTCTATTATTCAAAACCCTTATTTAAAATGAAATATGCCTTGGTTTGTAGTGCAAAAAAATTTACGCATTATAATGACATTTCGAGTCTCTATGGAAAATCAATTGTTCTTATTAAAGGATTTCAATATCCAGAGCTTAATGATTATATTAATAATCAAAAAATTCATGCTGTTTCTGTTAATTCAGGACTGCAAGCATTAAATATGATTCATGCTAAATATCGTGATGAAGCTTGTTTTATTGAATTTCATACGAGAGTTAAATTTTTAATAAAAGAACATAATTTAAATAAAAATGACTATGTCTTTTTTGATTTTTCAAATGTAATAAAACCAGTTCCCATTCATTTGGTCTTATCAGATGATTTTTCAAAGGAAGATTTAGAACATTTAAATAAGATAATAAATTCTTCTATAAAAGATAAAGTTTATGAAAATATAATTAAAAAATATGAATAATTTTTTTGAAATGAATTAAAATACGGTGCCATCGCTTTCTATTTTTAAAGGGGGGCTACCGTCTTTACGGAGCATGGTAGCAATTCTTCTTCCTGCCCACCAAGTTCCTCCTTCTAAGACGCGTGCAAGTGGAAATTCACTGGTTTTTTTGCCTAATAGCTCTGTAACTTTTTTGCCAATTTCATCAAGTAATGCAATTGTTAATGCTCTCCACTCCACAACTAAAGGAGATCCTGGTAAGTGGAATTTCTCTAATTCACTTTTATTTTTTAAGGTAATGAGCTCTGTATCCAGCATGAGACCACCATTTCGATATTCTGCTAATCCTGTTAATTTATCAATTTGTGAAATAGTAAATCCTGCTTCCATGAGTGGTTCAAATAGAGAATAAGAAAGCCACTGTGAAAGTTTGTGAAAAGGAACTAATGAGTCAATTCCTTCTCCAAATGCTTGATAAGACCAAACATCTCCTAAATTAATTTGATTAATTGCGGATCGGCCAGGCCAAATGGAGCCCAATCCTTCTTGAATGGTCCGCAAAATTTGTGTTGCCGTAATATTACCCATAGGATATTTTTCTAAAAGATAGTCGAGCATATTTCCAATTCTTGGATTTTCAACTCCAAATATGTCACTATTTTTTAATAATGTTCCTCCTAAGCTTTGTAACAGTTTTAGTCGACCTTCAAGTCCAATTAAAATATTTTTATCTGAAAGTTGTAATCCTTCTGCTAATTCATCGAGAGTCAATGATTTTAATTTTTCAGCATGGACTTGGTAAGGATTCTCTTTTTCTGACGAAAATAATCCTGATAAAAACATTCTTAAACTTGCAATAGCTAAGCCTTCAGATCGTGAATATTCTTTGCCCGTATTTTTTTCAAGGTAATGCCAGAGATTTCCTGCTCCTGCATCGAGTAAAACGCTTAAAACAACTAAATCTAATTTTGACTTTGTTCTTTGATTGACTGTAAATCTTGTAAGAACAGCTTTGAGCTCACTGAGTCTATCAAAATTTCCAACATTAAAGTGATTCCATCGGGAATGAAAAGGAATATTTAAATTGGGATAGTTTTCTAAGGTAACAGAACAGACAAATTTCGAAACCTCATCTAATTTGTCGGGATGAATAATGAAATGCGTTTCTCCAGATAGAGCTAAATTATAAATTTCAAGAGCTTTTTTTCTTATTGTGAGAGGTGAAAATATATGTTCAACGTCGTGAATGTCACCACTAAAATTATTTGTAAATTCACTCATCGAGTTTGCGCCCTTTCACTTTTTTGAGTTCAGACACATTTTTCGTTTTTCCTTCGGTAAAGTAACCAGCTGCTTTTTTTGCTTCCATTTCAACTTGGGCATCCGGTGGAATCAATTCATCGGGAATGGAAACTCTTCTCACCACTTCAATTCCGCTTTGTACAATGGCGTTGTATTTCATGTCGCTCATGGAGACGAGATTATCAATACGTTGCACGCCAAGCCAATGTAACACATCGGGCATAAGTTGCTGGAAGCGCATGTCTTGCACACCGGCTACACATTCCGTTCTATGAAAATAGGTTGCGGCGCTATCACCGCCTTCTTGTCTTTTGCGTGCATTATAAACTAAAAACTTTGTGACTTCACCTAGAGCGCGGCCTTCTTTTCTGAAATAAACAATGACTCCTGAACCCCCTTCTTGAGCAGTACGGATAGACTCTTCAATGCCGTGGGTTAAATAAGGACGACAAGTGCAAATGTCTGAGCCAAATACATCGGATCCGTTGCATTCGTCGTGAATGCGTACGGTGAGTTTTTTTGAGGTGTCGGCAATGTTTTGCACATCTCCAAAAATATAAACGGTGGTGCTGCCAATGGGAGGAAGTAACAATTTTAAATCGCGCCGGGTAATTAATTCTGGAAACATGCCTCCCGTTTGATCAAATAAAACTCTTCTTAAATCTCCTTCAGAAACCTGAAAGCGTGCGGCAATGCCAGGCAAATACCAAACGGGATCGATAGCCGCTTTGGTGACGACAACGTCTCTATTTTTTGTGATAACTTTTTCATCAATATGCAGTCGCCCTAGCTCAATAGCTTCTAATATTTCGGGCATTTTTATGTGTGCTGCTGTAATCGCTATGGTCGGTCTGATATCATAACCTTTTTCATAAAAACTTTGAAATACTTCCCCAACCTTTGCGCCCCAGGGATCGAGACTGACAATTTTTTCGGGGTCTTCCCAAGAGGGGTAGGGTCCAATATTTACTACGGGAGATGTGTTGGTTAAATCGGGTTTATGTTCCATTGTTAAGGCGCCTGAAGCGTTTGCTAACGCGCGATAAACCGTATAACTTCCGCTGTGTGTGCCAATGGCATTGCGGTGCTCTCTTGTTGTTAATGAAGCCACAACAGGACCTCTTAGCAAAGGATCGGATTCTCCCCAATTTAAGGGAGCGGCATATTTAAAAATACTGGCAGGATGTGAAGTTAATAAGACGTGACTTGTGTTTGCCATGTTATTCCCCTACTTGTTTAAGACATCCAATTTTGATTTGTGATTTGCGTCCATTTTGTTGTTACTTTTTTACGATTACTCCAAAATTCAATCCCGCCATTTCCTGTGATGTCACCGTGACCAAATTTAGACTGATTAATACCCCCAAATGAAAAGGGCTCTCTGGGTACGGGAATACCAACATTAATGCCAATCATTCCTGATTTTGCTTTTAAAGTAACATATTCGGCCACATCTCCGCGTGTAGTAAAAACAGATGCCGCATTGCCATAAGGATTTTCATTTTCAATTTTCATAGCATGATCTAAATTTTTGCAACGGACAATTGATAAAATGGGTCCAAAAAGCTCTTCGGTAGCTGCAAAACTATTTTCATTTACATTATCTAAAATTGTTGGGTTAAGCCAATTTCCTTGGGACAATTCATCGGGAACTTTAACGTAACGACCATCTACAGATAATTTTGCACCTTCATGAACCGATTTTTCAATGGCACTTTGAAGTCTTTCTAAGGATTGTTTCGTTATAACAGCACCAATATCTTTTCCAGCTTGAAATTTTTGTGCTTTTGTTACGATGTCTTCAATAATATGATCGCAATCTCCCACAGCCAATAAGACACTTGCGGCCATGCAACGTTGTCCCGCGCATCCTGAAAAAGATGCTAATATGCCATCGGACGCTAATTCTAATTGAGCATCGGGCATTAAAATAATATGATTTTTAGCACCTCCTAAAGTTAAGGCGCGTTTTCCTTGTGCTGTCGCACGGGTGTATACAGATTTCGCTGCTGGTGTCGAACCTACAAAGGCTACGGCTTGAATGTCAGGGTGATCACAAATACTTTCAACCGTGATCTTGTCACCTTGAATTACATTTAAAATGCCATCAGGAAGACCGCATTCTTTAAATCCATTGCAGATTAAAAGTGAGGTCATCGGCGTTTTTTCCGAGGGTTTCCAAATAAAACTATTTCCGACCATCAATGCGATGGGGAGCATCCAAAGGGGAACCATAGCGGGGAAATTACTCGGCGTAATTCCTGCTACAACACCGAGGGGCTCTCTGCGAAATTCACAATGAATTCCTTTTGATACAAGCATTTTTGTCATAGTGTCGTGATTTTGCATGCTCGCGGCAAATTCTAAAATTTCAATGCCTTTCATGAGGCCGTCGCGGGCTTCTTGGGGGAGCTTGCCACATTCGTTGCTTATGGTTTGGGAAAGTGAATTGCTGTTGTCCTGAAGCCATTTTTGAAATTTTGCCATGATTTGTGCGCGTTCGCGTAGGCTTTGCTGTCCCCAGTCGAGTTGTGCTTGTTTCGCTATTTTTACAGCGTTTTCAATTGTTTTTGGATAACTTCTATATGTGTTTGCAATAGCTTTTCCTGTAAAAGGACAAAGTACGGAACCCATCTTTTCATCGGGAGAAGTCCATTTTCCTCCAATAAAATTAAAGCATTCTATTATCTTTTCGCTTGAGCTTAAGTAGGACATAAATGTTTATCCTTTGGCCTTGGCTTTATGATTCAAAAAGAGTATGCAGACTATCCCTAGACTATTGGTGAGAATATAGTGTATGTCAATTTTCCGGTGTGGTAAATCACACCTGCTCAGAAAAAGGCGAATTCAGACATTTGATGTTTTAATTTGCATCCCATAAAGTCATACCAACGTTATTTTGGTATTAGTGTTGTGTAGGAGAATAAAATACGATGCCGCCTAAAATACCTTCTCAACCACAAGAGCTGACTCGTGCGGAAATTAGTCAACTCAAAGCTTTGCTTTCAAAATTACGTGATGAGCTTTATGCAAAGGAAGTTGCACGTAAAACAGAGGGAGCTTACGAAATCAGCCGTGATGATATATCTGATGAAACAGATTTAGCATCCGTGGAAACAGATCAAGAAGTGAATATGAAACTCGCGGAAGCAGATAGAGCCAAAATTGCTCTTATTGAAAAAGCCTTAAGAAAAATTGATGCCAATGATGGAACTTATGGATTGTGTGAAGGCACAGGCGATCCTATTGGGTTTAAGCGTTTGCAAATTCAACCTTGGGCTCTTTATTCATTGCGCCATCAAGAAGATCTTGAAAGGGGAAAAAGAGCAAATTAATATAGAAACATATTGATGAATCAAATCACTCCGTTTTACATAAGGAGTGATTTTTTTATTAAATAAATTTAACTAGACGGCCAGTTTATTTGGTGTTATTCCTAAAAATGATTTGTCCCACAATGATATTGAAGGAGTTACACATGTCAAGTGTCTTAAGTAAAATGCTATCTTTAAGTTATTTGCTATGCGCCCCCCTGTCGGTGGCTATTTCTCAATCGGTTCATGCGGCAGAAGTGCCTGCGGGTGTGAAACTTTCTTCAAAACAAATATTAAATAGAGGAAATGGTGCCGAAGTCCCCACCCTTGATCCCCAAAAAGTGGAAGACGTGCCTGGTTATAGTGTGGCATCAGATATCTATGAAAGTCTTGTGCGCGATGACATTAATGGAAAAATTGTACCTTCAGGTGCGACCCATTGGTCTGTCAGTAAAGATGGATTAACATATACTTTTCATCTTAGAAAAAATGCAAAGTGGTCTAATGGACAAAATGTTACGGCTCATGACTATGTCTATGGCCTGCAACGTCTTGTCGATCCCAAAACAGCTTCCACTTATGCCTTTATTGCAAGCGATATTTTAAATGCCGATCTTGTGAATCAAGGAAAGCAGCCTGTTACTTCTTTAGGAGTGAATGCGCTTGATAATTATACATTACAAGTAAAGCTAAATAAGCCCACTCCTTATATTTTAGAAACTCTTGCTATGAGAAATGCGGCTCCCGCAAATAAACAAGCAATAGAAAAATTTGGAGATAAATCTTATCAACCAGGGAATATTGTCACAAATGGTCCTTATCTTGTGAAATCATGGAAAGTCGGTGATAAAATAACACTTCTTAAAAATCCAAATTATTGGGATGCGGCTAAAACTGTTATTGAAGAAGTAAACTATTATCCCACACAAAATCTAAATTCGGAAGAACAAATGTATCAAGCAGGTCAGCTAGATATGACTTATGAAATAGCAATGGATCAATTTGAAAAATTAAAAAATAAATTAGGATCGGAAGTTCGAAGTAATCCTTATCTTTCAAGTTATTTTTTTAGTATAAATATGCAAAAAGAACCCTTTAAAGATAACCCTAAATTACGTCAAGCTCTATCCATGGTTATTGATCGCGATATCATAACGAAACAAGTGACACGTAGAGGAGAAATAAGCTCCTATGATATTGTTGCTTATGGTGCAAAAAATTATCGTCCTTTTAAATATGATTGGGCAGATAAAAAATATGAAGAAAAGGTAAATAAAGCAAAGAAATTATATGAAGAAGCAGGTTATTCTACTTCAAAACCTTTAAATGTAACAATATTATATAATACAAATGAAAATAGTAAAAAACTTGTTCTGACAATCGCATCAATGTGGAAAAAAGCATTGGGAGTGAATGTCTTAGTTGAAAATCAAGAATGGAAAGTATTTTTAAAATCAAGACAACAAGGTGAATATCAAATTGCTTGGGATCGGTGGATTGCAGATTATAATGATGTGAATTCCTTTTCCGATTTAATGCGTTCTGACAGTGCCATGAACAATGCAAAGTATAAAAACACAAAATTTGATGAACTTTTAATGAAAGCATCTACTGAATTAAACTTGAAAAAAAGGCAAAAAATTCTTGAACAAGCAAATGCACTTGCTTTAAATGATTATCCTATTATTCCGCTATACTCTGCTGTAACAACTCATTTGGTGAAAGAATATGTGGGGGGGTACACTGGAAAGAATCCTTTGGATCATACGAATAGCTTCGATCTCTATATTGTAGATCATAAATAAAAGTCATTTTTTAATTTTTTCATCATTAAAAAGTAACAAAAAATTGACTCCCATTTTTAAAATAGTTGTTAAGATAATGATGAGGGAGAGTGGAGCGTATGATTACAATTTTTAAATATTTATTTTTATTTATTGCTTTTGGTATCATATGGTTCATGATCTTATCTATTCAAGTCTCTAAATCTTCCACTCTATTTTTAGTGCTTCAAAAAGAATTAAAAATGGTTCCGGGTGACGAAGAAGAAGATATTTCTAATAAAAAAGAAATTGACAGACAAAAAGTCATTGACGCCATTTCAAAAGCTTTTAATGACTAAATAATACAAGGGTATATTCTAGCTCCTTTAGAGAGAGAAGTTCACTCATTCTGAAAATACTTCATAATATCTTTATAAATGAATAAAGAACGATGTACTGAAATGACAAAAGGATCATCAAACTTTAAGTCATAGGGTATGCCTAAATCATCGTCAAAGCAGCAGGGCATGGAAACGGCATGTAATTGTGCCCTAGGATTTATGATTAAGCTTTCTACGCTTGCTTTGAGGCTGGCATGAGAATGCACAAAAAGAAGAACAACGGTCTCAAAATCTGTTAAGTTAAAGGAACATTCTTCAATTTTTTGAGGAAATATTTGGATATTTTTGCGGTGCTTTATTTTTTCTATTAATTCGGGAAGATCTCTTTCCATAGCAGGATCTACGGAGAATATTTTCCATCTTGTCATACAGGAAATATAATATCCTGTTCGCGGATTATAGCCGTCTCCTACTACAACGATGGCGATGGATTCATTTTTATAATCGAGTTTAAGTTTGTGTCGAACTGCTTCAAAAGCGCCCTGTGTTTCTGAAATTTCTTTTCCATTCGGATAAAAACCAGTACTGACAAGTTCAGTAGCACAATTTAATTTTAAAAAAAAGTCAATATAACGCAAGCTGGGCTTAGTTACTTTAATTGTATAATATTCATTTGTTTCTTGTGTATCAATGACGGGACGTGGCATAGGATCCTCTTTGTAGAAAGGGTTATAAGACCCTTCTTTAAAGCAGGAAGATAGAGCTCTCTTTACATAACGTCAACCTGATTTTTTAAAATAGTATCTGTTAATACATTATGAAAAGGCCGTATGATTTTTAAGCCATTATCGCTCAAACCATAGGAAAATCCTTTATTTCCATTGGGAACTTTAAAAAATAAACCAAACTCGACCCCTGTTTCCAAGAGAGATTCGATTTCTTTTTTAAGTCCATCTGATGAGCTTGACGGACTCATCCAGTTTTTTAAAATATCAATTTGAAACTTTTCTGATTTAAAATCAGGGGAGAATAATTTTGCGATTTGAGAAACAGATATGGGAGAGTGTGGTAATAATAAATTTCCAACCTCGTCGCTATGTGGAATGAGTAAAGAAACAACTGCCATAATTTTTTTAGAATCAATTTTATTTATATCTTTATTTTCTCTTAAAATAAAAACAAAACCATCTTCTTTTTCTATAAAACTAACAAAAGATTCTAAGCGCCATGATAAGAGTGAAAGAGGGTCGGAGTGTAATTGATTTAAAAAATTAAATATCGAATTTTTAATATTTGGATATTCATCTAAAAAATATTCATTTGAATCTAAAATAGAGTCATCAAAATGGGTGTTATGTTTTGTAGTGATTTTTGCAATTTTACTTCTCGAGATGGCTCTGATATTTTCAATTAAATCTTTTGGATAAACTCCCATTCCTGTAAGAAAATCTTCATCTTGTTCTGAACAAAATATTCTTTTCACAAATTCGTGAGAAAAAATTTCTTCTAAAATATTTGATTCAGTTAATGATTCTTTTTTTTCAATACTTATTTCTTGTAATATCAGATCTGAAGATATGGCAAGCCAATTTCTTAAAAATGTCGGGTTTGTTCCGCTTATACGACTCAGTTCTTTTATGAGCATTTCAACACTTGTTTTTGCAAAAATACTAAATCCAAAATGCTTATAAGAATATGTAAATTCAATAATCAAATAATGTTTTTGTAACGGTGACATGATATCTTGATGTGCCGTTAAATCTATGGATGCTTGTAATATTTCAATTATTTTGTAACTTTTTTCAACTATTTTTAAATGTTTGTGAGTTTCTTTAAAAATCGTATCAATCATAATAGTAAACCTGTTATGGTAAATTGGGGTTATTAATAATTATTGTTATTGATTTTTGCACTTGTGGTGTTGCCACCGTTTGAATTATGGAACTAATTTGTCTATTAATTTGTGTTGTAGTTGTATTGACTTGATCTAGTGATTTTTTAATGGGGTCAAAATCTCCTGTACTTGTGGGTCTTACCGTCGTATTTCCTTGGCTTTCCAATAGAGCATTTAAACTTGAATTTGTACTTATTACACCACTGGTTCCATCGGGATTAAAGACAGTTTTTCTTTGATCAATAACAGCTGAGGTGATTTCATCTTGAGAATTATTTGTTGTTCCTGCTAATCCTCCTGGCGCACCGCTTGGAGTTGTGGAACCCGATTCGTTACCTTGTTTGGATGGGCTCTGGTTATTTTGATTGTTTTTATTCGGAGTATTCTCGTTTTTTCCCGATTTTTCGTTATTTTTAAAGTTGGGATCAACCGTCGATGCATCTGAATTTAATTTATTTAAAATAATAGGCGGCACCGCTTTAGGCAAAGTAGGAGGTCTGCGCCCCACCACTTCTGTAAATTTATTTGCAGGGACAAGAACCGACTTGCTCGGGTCATCAATGCTTGTTACTTGCACCAATCCTGATGTTACGATTATTTGAGTGTTATTTGGGACGGAGGCATCAATAAACCCGCTGGTTCCGCGAATGCCCATGACGGAGTTTGATGTTTTAAATTTTGCATCGGTTTTTCCTGCTTCAGCATCGCTGTCATCCTGAGGCTTAACAAAAAATCTAACTTTTCCTTTGATGACATCAATTGCCGATTTGACATCATTGGTATTTTCACTTTTTGCTTTAATTTTATACTCTACGACTTTAACCCGCGCGTTTTGAAATGCCATGAGGTTGCTTCCGTCATTAAAAACAATTTTAGCAGCCGTTTTGTCATAGGTGATCAGTTCATCTGTTTCGAGTAGGACAAATCCCTTTTCTGCTGTTATGGTTTTGCCCGAGCGTACCACATCCACTTTGCCAATGATGTTGGAAAGAGTGGCGATGCCTTCTGAGCTTTGTGCAAAAGCGGAAAGGTGTAAAACAAATGTTGCCAAACAAAGGGACGCTAAGATAAGTCTTAGTCGTTTGTAGAACGTGTATTTGTGGCTGGTTTCACATACAGTTACAACCATTTTTTTCCTCGGAATCTCTTCCCTGTCTCTATTTGAAGCATACCGAGATTCTTGCTTAGAATGTGAAATGAGTGCCAAAAAGGACAACACTTAAAGATGATAAATCAACCACTCCAAACTCTCTCTAAAATTACAAATTTTTCTGAATTTTATTCAAGTGCAACAAGGTTTAAAACTCATCATTTTTTGACATATATTGTATGTAAAAAAAATTCAGGCTGTGAATCGACATTAAAATTTGCTGTTGTGACCTCAAAAAAAGGGGTACATAAGAGAGCTGTAAAACGAAATCGGGCACGACGCAGGCTTAAAAACGCTTTTCTCAATTATCTAAAAACAGCGACTTTTCCTCCTGGAGTTGAAATTCAGGTGCTATTTATGGCAAATAGGTCTGTACTAGATGCGCCGTGGGAAAAGCTTTTGGGTACAGTCCACATTGCCATGCAAACGGTGCGGGCTCAGTGCACGACAACTTTGGAAGTGAAATTATGATCTTAAAAAAACTTAACAAATACGTCGTCCTTTTGGCCGTTTTCTTGATCAAGGTTTATAAGCAGTGTATTTCTCCAGCTCTCGGCCCTCGTTGTCGCTTTTATCCGAGCTGTTCACAATATAGTTTGGAAGTTTTCCAAAAGTATGGTGCTGCAAAAGGTTTTGGCAAAATGGCTGTCAGAATTTGTAAATGCCATCCTTTTCACAGGGGTGGAGTTGATCTCCCTTAACGTTTTAACAAAGTAATGAACGGGATTTTGAAGTGAAAAAAGAAACAATTGGTTTTATGTTAGGGTTATTAATATTATTTGGTGGTTATTTTGCAGTTAATCATCATTATGTTCAAAAACAACAACTTGAATGGGAGGAGCAGCAAAAAAATCAACAGGCTGCTAATATTCCTAAAAGTCATGAAGCACCTGCTTCTCAAGTACCTGTGCCAACAACACCTTCTGCTGTCGTTGCTACAGTGCAAGCGGCTCCCCCTTCTGAAACAGCGCTTGTTCCGTTAACGGTTGCCAATCCTGCCGATCTCGTAGTGCAACGTTCCTATGCTACTTTTGAATTTACGCCCCTTGGTGGATGTATTGGTGCGAATACGCTCAATGGCGAAAAAATGGCTTATGACGATCCCACTCCCGTGGCTGCTTTTCAAAGCCATAATGAGTGTAAAGCCTATGGTTTTCGTATTGGCAATCTCGATTTACGGAATCAACCCGCAGGTATTTCAAAAACTCCTGAAGGTGCTTTGCAAATTGTGCAACGTGCGGATGGTTTAGAAATCACAAGAATTTTTAACTTTACAGATAAAAACTTCACTGCTGACCTGCAAATTCTGGTAAAAAATATTTCACAAAGTCCACAAAATACCACTGTGGACTTCGAATTGGGAGCCACTTCAGACAATAAAAATCATGGTGGTCTCTTTTCTTCTTATGCGCCTCAATATCATGCGGCAGCGGTACGCTTGCCCGATGGCTCCATTAAAAGGGAATCTACTCCTTTTGAATCTGATGGGGGCCAAAAAGTTTTAATCGATCAATCAGGAAGTTTTTTCACTTGGATCACCGCGGATTCCTTGTACTGGATGAATGCGGTTATGCCACAAACACAAACTCCTCTTCTTTTTCAATTGGTGCGCACCGGATTTAATTTGCGTAAATCAGTCACTTCCGATGTCGATCAAACAATGTACGAAGCATGGGTCAAACAACCTGTTAATTTATCACAAGGTCAATCCATCGTATTTAATTATAAGGTTTATATTGGTCCTAAAGATGAAACTATTTTGAAAAACTTTGATCAGTACTATTTAAATGAAACGATTGATTATGGTTTCTTTAAAATTATTGCGCGTCCTATGTACCATGTGTTGTATTTTGTTCATGGTTTAGTAAACAACTGGGGCATTGCCATTATTTTATTAACAATTTTAATTAATATTATATTGTTACCTTTACAAATTAAAGGCTATGCATCAGCGCAAAAAATGCAGGTTATTCAACCACAAATTAAAGCTCTACAAGAAAAATTCAAGGATGATAAACAAGCTCTACAAAGAGAAACCATGGCACTTATGGCAAAAAGCGGTGTCAATCCTTTAAGTGGTTGCTTGCCTTTGTTACCTCAAATTCCTGTCTTCTTTGCTCTCGATTCTTGTTTAAGACATACTTTTGATTTGCGCCAATCTCCCTTTTTCTTTTGGATTAAAGATCTCACGCAACATGACCCTTATTTTGTTTTGCCAATTTTAATGGCGTTCTTAATGATTGGTTACCAAAAAATGATTCCTATGCCTTCAATGGATCCAACGCAAGCTAAGATGATGAAATTTCTTCCTATTCTTTTTTCTGTATTTATGGTTTTCTATCCCTCAGGCTTGGCTCTCTACGTGATCACAAATACAGTCATTTCTATGATCAGACAGGTGTTCCTGACACGTCGGTACAAGAAAGCCACATAAAAATAAAGTAAACTTAACAAGGAGCCTTGTATTTGGGGCTCATCGCAACTTCAAAACCAATTTGTGTTTTTGAAGTTGTAACATAATCCAAAATATGGAGTTTTCATGGACAAAAGGCAATTTACGGGAAAAACCCTGGAGGAGGCTGTTTCAGAAGCCGCTCGGGCTTTCGCAACGGATAAAGATTTGCTTTGCTACAATGTCATTCAACAATCACAAGGGGGCTTATTTTCAAGGTTATTTTCACGATCTGTCAAAATTGAAGCATGGGTTGAAACGGTAAAAGAAGATCTACAAGCAGCAGCAAGAGAAGTTGTGAGACAAACCCTTGGTAAGAAAACGGTTTCTAAATCAAATCTGTCCCCATTATCACAAACCTTAAAAAAAGATTATAAGGAAAGTACACCGCGCAAAGAAAATTTAATTCATAATAAAAAAGATGATCAACACTCTACACTATATCCACGTAAACATGTGCTTCCATC